>CAYMZC010000042.1:0-17440 GCA_964394815.1 uncultured Sandaracinobacter sp.
AGTGGCCGGAAAACAGGCCCCGCACAGCCCCGTTCCGCCACTACCCTATCCCGGCGCCGATACCGGTCAGCCTTCCGCTATGCGCACCACTGCCTTGCCGGTGAGCCTGCCCTCTTCCATGGCGCGGAAGGCATCGGGCGCGCGTTCGAACGGCACTTCGAGGCCGACGACAGGCCGGAATTTTCCCTCGCGCGCCAGCCGGTCGATCTCGTGCATGGCACGGCGGCCCAGTTCAGGCTCCTGCCGGCCCGCTTCGCCGGCGCGCACGCCGATGATCTCGATCCCGCGAATAAGCGCCTGGTTCAGCCCCACCCTGACCGGCGGCCCGGCGACGAAACCGATGATGAGATAACGACCGCCCCAGCGCAGGCTTTGCAGGCCCGGCATCACGGCCGCGCCGCCCACAGGGTCGAACAGCACGTCCACCTGCCCTTTCACGCCGGAAAGATCAGGCTTTTCCCGGTCGAGAAGAATAAGATCCCCGGCGCCCGCTGCCCGCGCGGCTTCGAGTTTCTCGGCGCTGGAGGCCGCCGCCGTAACCCGCGCGCCAAGCGCCCGGGCCATGGATACGGCCGCAAGCCCCATGCCGCCGCCGGCGCCCAGCACCAGCACATGCTCGCCCGGCTGCAGCCTGCCGCGAACGGCAAGCGCCACCCAGGCTGTCAGCGCGCCCGTGGTGAAGCCGGCCGCCTCGCTGTCGGACAGGGCATCGGGCACGTCGCGCAGCGATGCCAGCGGAAGCGTCACTTCGTCCGCCAGCAGGCCGGTGCGCCCGCCCACCAGCATGCGATGGCCCAGAAGATCGCCGCTGACGCCCTCGCCCACCGCTAGGATCCGGCCCACGCCCTCCATGCCGGGCGTGAAGGGAAGCTGCGGGCGATACTGGTAGCCGCCCGAAAGCATCAGCAGATCCGGATAGTTGAGGCCGGCCGCAATCATGCCCACCCGCGCCTCGCCGGGGCCGGGCGCCCGGGCATCGGGCACATCCCGCCGCTCGAGGGCGGCAATTCCGTCCAGGCGTTCGACAATCCAGGCGCGCATCTTTCTCTCCCTTTTGGGCGTTGTGCCCCGGCTGCGGCTCATGTCAACTCCGCACCAACGGAGGAGGAGACTGACATGCTGTCGTTCGGCGAACTGCTGAAAACGCTGGGGCCGCGCCTCGGAAACGCGCCCGCACTCATCCACGGGGAGGAAAGGCTCGACTGGGCCAGCTTCGACCGCAAGACCAACGCGCTGGCCGCCGCCTTTCTGGCCGCCGGCGCCCGGCCCGGGGACCGGGTCGCGCATCTGATGCGCAACTCGCCGGCCTATCTTCTCACCACCGTGGCCGCCTTCAAGGCGCGCATGGTGCATGTGAACGTGAACTACCGCTACACCGGCGAGGAACTGCACTATATCTTCGACAACAGCGACGCGACCGTGATCGTCTTCGATGACGAGTTCGCCGACGTGCTGGACGGGCTGCGCCACCGGCTGCCGCATGTGAAGCTGTGGCTGAAGGTGGGCGGCGCGCCGGTAGACTGGGCGGCGGATTTCCATGCCGTGGCCGATGGCAGCGGCTCGCCCGATGTGGCGGGCTACAGCCCCGAGGACCGGCTTTTCATCTACACGGGCGGCACGACCGGCATGCCCAAGGGCGTGATCTGGGAACATGGCGCCCTGTGGGTCGCGATGGGCGGCGGCGCGCAGCTTCCGGGCATGCCCGGCCCCGAAAGCATGGAAGAGCATGTGGCCGCCGTGCTCGAAAACCCCGAAAGGCGCCGCCTGCTGGCGCTTCCGCCGCTGATGCACGGCACCGGGCTGCTCACGGCCATCTACACGCTGGGCATGGGCGGCACCGTCATCACCGCCACGGCGCGCAGCTTCGATGCCGAGGAAGCGCTGAAGCTGAGCGAGGCGCATGACCCGCATGTGACCGTGATCGTGGGCGACGCCTTTGCCCGGCCGATGCTGCGCGCGATCGAAGCCGGGCGCGGCTCGCTGGGCAACACGATGATGATGGTGTCCTCGGGCACCATGTGGTCGCCCGAGGTGAAGGCGGCGCTGCTGCGCCACTGCCCCACCATGGTCTGCCTCGATTCCTATGGCTCGTCCGAGGGGCTGGGCTATGGCCTGTCCACCTCCACGGCCGAAGCGCCCGACGCCCCCACACGCTTCATCAGCGACCCGGACACGCTGCTGGTGGACGAGGATCTGAAACCCATCAGGGAAGCCGGCAAGCCCGGCCGTGTCGCGCGTGCCGGGCCGGTGCCGCTCGGCTACTGGAAGGATCCGGAAAAGAGCGCCAAGACCTTCGTGACGGTCGAGGGGCGGCGCTGCACCATGCCCGGGGACTGGGGCGTTCTGGACGAGGATGGCGCGCTCATCCTGCTGGGCCGAGGCAGCCAGTGCATCAACAGCGGCGGCGAAAAGATCTTCCCCGAAGAAGTGGAAGAAGCGCTGAAAACCCACCCGCTGGTCGAGGATGCGCTGGTCTTCGGCGTGCCCGACGAGAAATGGGGCCAGGCCGTGACCGCCGTTGCCGAAACGCTCGGCCCCGTGACGGAGGATGAGCTGATCGCTCATGTGAAGGCGAGCCTTGCCCCCTACAAGGCGCCGAAGCAGGTGGTGCAGGTGAAGAAGGTGCCACGCGGCCCCAATGGCAAGGCCGATTATGAAGCCGCGCGCGCCATCGCGCGGGAGATGCTTGACGAAGCAGTAGCATGACAGGCTGAGAGACAGCCCCGGGCGGAATGGCGGATTTCAGGCCGCCACGCCCGGCTGTCTGCCAGACGTGCTGGTCAGGCGGCCGGAAGGCGGATTGCGAAGACAGAGCCGCGGCCCAGCTCCGAGCGGGCGAAGGCTTCGCCCCGGTGCCGCTCGACCACGGCCTTCACGAACGCCAGGCCAAGGCCGGCGCCGGGCGCCGCCGAGGCCGCGGGCGCGCCTTCGTGCGGCGCCAGCCGGCGGAAGGGCTCGAACAGGCGCGGCAGGTCCTCGGCGGAAATGCCGCGTCCCTCATCCTCCACTTCCAGCAGTTGCGTATCGCCTTCCTGCAAGACCCGCACTTCCACGCGTGTGCGCTCGTCGCTGTACTTGATGGCGTTGCCGATGAGGTTCGTGACGGCGCGGGTCAGCAGGGCGCGGTCGCCGGTCACCAGCACCTCATCCTCGGGCACATTGCTCAGGATGCGGATCCGCTTGGCATCCGCCAGCGGCCAGAGATCGTCGGCCGCGTCGAGCACGGCATCCGAAAGATTGAAGGTCTCGACCACATAGCGGCCACTTTCGGCGCGGGCGAGGTGGACGAAATCGTCCGCCAGGCTCAGCGTCTGGTGGGCATAGCGCTCCAGCCGGCGGGCGACATCGGGCGGAATCTTGCGCCCCTCGGCTTCCAGCACAGCCAGGATGGAGGCCTGCGGCGCGCGCATGTCATGCGTGAGCAGGCGAAGCGCATCCTCCCGCTGGCGTTCCGAGGCCCGCAGCGCCGTGATGTCGGCAAAGCGGCCGATCCAGCCAAGCGGGCGCTGCGCGGCATCGGTGAACAGCGCAAGGCGGATTTCCAGCGACGTGCCATCGGCAAGACGCGTCTCATACCCCTCGCCGTCGGGTGTCCGCATTGCGCTAACGGCTTCCATAAGCTCCACGGCGCGCGGGTCCGGCAGGCGCGGATCCGGATCGAGGCTTGCGAACACCTGTTTCAGCGATGTGCCGATGAGCGGCCGCCCCACCCGTTTCTCGAACAGCGCATCGGCCGCATCATTGGCGATCAGCACCTGACCATCCAGATCTGTGACGAGCGCGGCGTCCGGCAGGTTGTCGAGCGACTGGGCGATGAAGAGCCGGAGATCGCGCACGTCGTTGATGGCTTCGTGCATCAGGATGATCTGCCGCTCGACCGGATCGCCGGCCAGATCATGCCGCTTGCGCGGCAAGACGGCCTGTTCGGCCCGCAGTTCGCGCAGTTCGGACACCATGTAGCGGCTGGCCAGATCCAGCCTGCGCCACCCCCATAGCGGATAGATGAGGCCAACCGCGATGAGCGCCAGTGCCGGCGGCAGCCAGACACGGAAAAACGCCAGCGACACCAAGGTAATGACAAATATGCCGGCGCCAAGCGCCACGCCCACCCAGAGGTTGATGCGCGGCCCCAGGAACAGAAGGCTCAGCATGAGCAGCCAGACCGGCGTGAGCGAATAGAATTGCCAGATCCAGGGCGCAACGGGATGGATGGCCCGGTCCGCCAGCAGCGTGTCCAGATGATTGGCATGCAGCTCGACCCCGGCCATGGTCTCGCGCGTGCCGGACATCGGGGTCGAGAAACGATCCCCCATGCCCGAAGCCGTGGCGCCCACCAGGATGATGCGGTCCTTCAGCAGATCGGCCGGGAACTGCCCCGAAAGCACATCCGCGAAGCTGAGCTGCGGATAGGTGCCCGACGGGCCGGCGAAGGCGATCAGGTCGCGGCGCGCGGCATAGACCGGGCCATCAGGGTCGGGCGTCTCGGCCGCGAGCAGCGCCTCATCGCCGCGGGCCAATGCAACGATGGCTTCCACCATGTGCAGGTTCCGGCGGCCTTCCGCATCCGTCAGCAGGTCGATCCCGCGCACCACACCGTCCCGGTCTGGCCGCGTGACGACATGGCCCGTCGTGCGCGCCGCCGTGCCGATCGGATCGACCGGCGGAATGCGCATGGAAGGCGCGCCATTGGGGCCGGGGATTTCAAGGATGGCGGGAAGCACCACCCGGCCATTGCGCGCGATCGCTTCGGCAAGGCGCGCATCCGCGCCAGGCTGGGCCGAAGGCTCCGGGAAGAGCACGTCGTAACCGATGGCTGCCGGCCGGGCCTCCGTCAACGTGTCGATCAGCCTCGCGTGCACATCGCGCGACCAGGGCCAGCGGCCCAGTTCGGCAAGGCTCCGGTTGTCGATCGCCACGACCAGCACCTCCTGGCTGGGGCGCGGCCGGTTGAGGCGCAGAACGAAATCATAGAAGAGATTGTCGGCCCTGACAGGCGGGGCGACATAGCTGATGCCAAGGATGGCAAGCGTCGCCATGATGAGCACCGCCCACCATTCGACAAGCATGCGACGGCTGCGAAAGCTGAACTCCGCGCCTTCGCGGCCCATGGCCGGCCCTTTGACGGATGGCGCGGGCACGAGAAAGGATCTGGGGTTCCGGCGCCCGTGGCTCAACTGACCGAAGCAGCCCCGAAGACCGACGCAAGGCCAGAAGCCATCGCGCAAGCGCCGTCCGGCCGGGACTGTCCCCGTCCGGCAAGACCGGTTGCCGGCTTGGCTGACCGCGCGATTCCGGAACGGCGGCGGCGCATCAGGAAGCCCACCAGGCCGAAGCCGGTGATCAGCATAAGCCAGGCCTGCGGCTCGGGAATGGCTGCCGGAACCGCGCCCTGCCCGCCGCCGGGAAGCCCGCCCGGCAGGCCGCCGGACGTGCCGCCACCGGGAACGGCGGGGCTGCCGTCACCCGGCACATCGGGTACTGGCGCCGGATTTTCGGGAATGACAGTGACGCCTCCCGAAGAACCGTCATCGTCGCCTGGGCCACCACTGCTTCCGGTTTCGCCCGAACCGTCCGGTGTGGCGCCCGATCCCGCACTGCTGCCGCTACCGGCGCCGCCACCAGTTTCACCGGGCAGCGCCCCATCGGGAAGGTCGCTTCCGCCCCCGGCAGACCCGCCGCCGGTGCCGCCGCTGCCCGTGTCACCGCTTCCGGGTTCACCTGCACCGGAATTTCCTGCACCGGGCTCACCTGCACCGGGCTCACCTGCACCGGGCTCACCGGGCGTTGCTCCGGTTTCGCCGCTGGTTCCACCACGAACCCAGCCGCCGCCCGATCCGCCGCCCGATCCGCCACCGATCGGCACGAAGCTGGTGGAAGGCCTGGCGCCGGCGCTCACGCCGAAGGCGCTGAAGATCGAATCATCATAGGCCGACTGGTCCGGGCTGCCGAAGCCCACATCGCCCTCTGGCGGCAGGCCATCTTCCGCCCCGGCATACGCATCGGCCATCAGGAAGCTCACCGTGCGGACAGGCTCGTCAAACCAGTCTGCCGTCTCCGGCGTGTCGCGGGCAAGATCGTCCGGCCTTGCCTTTTCGCTCTTTTCGTCGTCGCCGTCCTCGCCCTCCTTTTCCGATTTTTCGGACATCGCGGCGGCGATGGCAGGATCGATGCGGCGCTCGAAGTTGAAGGCGGCCGGCTGACCCACAAGGCCCAGCGCATCGATGGCCGCGACACGCACATGCAGGTCGCCATCCTCGATGCCCTCGAACACGGCCTCGGTGCCCGTCACCTCGACTGCGGCGATCCTGTCCTCGAACCCGGCATCGGCCGCCAGCTCGACAAGGTAGCGCACGGCGCCCGGAACGGGCTTCAGCCTGAAGGTGACAGCGCCGTCGGTCTGGATCTTCTCCGGCTCTTCCATCGGTGGCGCCGGCAGCAGGCGCATGGCGCGGGAAAGGCCCGTGCCGGTCGCGATGTTGCCGAAACCGGCGCGCACCAGCGTTTCCATTCCGGCATTCCGGCCGGTGCGGGTCACGCCGACCTTGCCCTCGACCACGGCGGTCGCCGCCTTCATCTCCTCGGGCGTGTAGCTCACGCTGAACTGCGTGCCGCGCACAGCGGCAACGGCGACCGGCGTGGTGATCAGGAAGCGCGAGGCCGGGTTCGCCATCGGCGTCACCCTGGCTTCGGAGCGCCCACGCTCCAGCGTGAAGCGCCTGTCGATCGAATCCGACATAGGCACCTGCCGCAGCCGCGTCAGCCGGATCCGGCTGGAAGACGGCAGCGACACGCGGCTTTCATCGGGAAGCCCCAGCGTCAGGAACCCATTGGCCCCGGTCTCGACGAGATCGCCCTCGCCAAGGGTCATGCCCTGCGTGGCGATGCGGGTTTGACCGGCCGTCGTGATCCGCACCTCGCCGCGAAAGGCAAGCAGCTCCGCCCGGATCGGGTTGGTGCGGATCCAGGAGGAGCGCAGCCGCAGCTGCGTGCCAGCCGGCAGCTTGTGCGGATCCTTGATGCGGTTGAGCGCCTGCGCCAGCCGCCAGTCTTCCGGGCGCACGAACCAGCGCTCGGCAAGGCCGGGCAGAGTCTCGCCTGCCTTCACCCGATGGACGATGATCTCGTCCACGGCCTCCGCCTGCGCGCGCTGGCGCTGTTCCTCGCGCGCGCCCGTGGTCAGCGCGGGCGCGGTGCCGGCGGCAAGCATCAGGAAAAGGGCTGGGGCGGACAGGCGCATCAGTCGTCAGCGTCCCCGGCTTCCTCTGTCCCGGCGCCGGTCGGCTCCAGCCGGTAGCCGTAGCTGTAGACAGGAAGGATGCGAAAGCCATTTTCCGCACGCAGCTTCAGCTTCGAACGGATGCGCGAGACATGGGCATCGAGCGTGCGGGTTTCAGCCTCCGGGTTCTGGCCCCAGATCGCGCCCAGAAGGTAGGAGCGCGACAGCGGCCGCGACATGTTCTCGAACAGCATCATGGCCAGCGCCATTTCCTTGGCGGTCAGCTTGACCGGCTCGCCACGCACCATCGCCGTCTCGGTCGGCACATCGAAGCTGTAGATGCCCCATTCGGCGCTGCTGCGCGCCGGCTTGTTGAGGTTGGCGCGCCTGAGCGTCGCATCCACACGGGCCATGAAGATGACGGGGTTGAGCGGCTTCACGATATAATCATCGGCGCCGGCTGCCAGGCCCTTCACCACATCCTCGTCATCGGACCGGCTGGTGATCATGAGGACCGGAAGACTCGCATGCTGCCCGTCGCGGACATTCTCGAGCACCTCGATCCCGGACATGCCGGGCATGTTCCAGTCGATCACCAGAAGGTCGTAGGTATCCTGACGCAGCCGGTTGATGAGCGAGCGGCCCTGGTGGAACACCTCGCAATCATGCCCCGCATCCCCCAGAAGCTTGGAAACAAGCTCCGTCTGGGCCTTGTCGTCATCGAGAACTGCGCACCGCATCATTCGTGTCCTGTTATCAGCTTGCGGCCATGTTTTTTGACCCAGCGGTGGGTAAGCCTGCCGGATTCGCCACATTCATGGTAAATAGCCGACATTGCGTATGACATCTGTAAACTTGTGTTTCAAATGTTGCAACAGGTTGCAAGATTGAAAAAAGAAAATGCCGCAAATTCCGGAAAAACCGAAGCTTTTCAGCAACAGTCATATCCGGTGCCAATATCGCCCCCATGGTAAATGCAGATTCACTCATTTTCGAGGCTGCCTGCGCCACCGCAATGGCGCATTCGGGGTTGCGCGCCATCGCGTGCTTGCGGATAAGAATCTTGCGGCACGGTCGTGGCACAAACATGGTGAAGCCATCGTCGCATTCGCATGCAAAGTGAAGCCACGGATCAGCTTGAACGTTTGCACAGGATCTGAACAAGGGGGAGTGCCTGACATGATTGTGAAGAATACGGCCACGCGTGCCTTTGCTTGCATGACCGCGCTGGCGGTGGTGATGGGCGGCCTTTCCGCGCCCGCCAGCGCCCAGTCGGGCGCCCGCAAGGAGCAGGTGAAGAAAACGGCCGAAATACCGAACTGCACCAAGCGTCTCGGCACGGTCGCCATCGTCGAGCCGGACAACAACTGGTGGTCCGCGCTCCAGCTCGGATCGCCGGAAGCCATCCTCAAGGTCTTCGTGATGAAGTCCGGCTGCTTCGGCCTCGTTGACCGGTCTCGTGGGCTGCAGAGCCGCAACATCGAGCGCGCGCTGGCCGATTCCGGCGAACTGCAGCGCGGCTCGAACATCGGCCGCGCCCAGGTGCGGGCGGCGGATTATTTCATCGTCCCCGATCTGGTGACGCGCAATTCCAACTCCGGCGGCGGCGGCTTCGGCGGCATGCTGGGCGGCATGCTGGGCGGCACACTCGGGGCCATCGCCGGCGGCATCAACATGAAGAAGAAGGAAGCCAACGTCACCCTGACCCTGGTGAACGCCCGCACCACCGAGCAGGAACGGCTTGTCGAAGGCTTTGCGAAAAAGCGCGACATCGGCTTCGGCGGCGGCGTGGGCTTCCTTGGCGGCGGCGGCATCGGCGGCGGCGGTGGCGGTGGCTATGAAAACACCGAAATCGGCCAGGTGATCGTGCTGGCCTATCTTGATGCCTACACCAACCTCGTGCGCGACCTTGGCGGCCTTCCCGAGGATGCGAGTGCCGCAGCGCCGCAGGCCGAATAGGCGGGCCGCATAGCCTCTGGACGACTCGGACAATGATGGCCCCGGACCAGCAGCATGGACTGCCATGGCCCGGGGCCTGCCTGCCGAAGCACCGTTTCCGGCGCGGGCGCGGCGTTCGGCCTGGCGGAAACTGGCCGGTTTCAGACAATCTGGCTGCATCAACCCCGCCGCAGGACAGAATCGAACGAAAAAGAGCCACCCCGGTGCGCCGGGCGATGTTTTGACGTTTGACGAAGCGCGAATCTGTTGAAATGAGGGATGCACTTGCCCGCCGGTCTCCGCCGGGCCGGGCAGTCGAACCAGTGTGGCCTCATCATGTCCGGGCCACCAGGGTGAAGGGAGAGGGAATAATAATGGCCGAAGCAAAAAAACCGAACGCCCTGCAGACCCCGCTGACCCCGTCGGCGGAACTCGCCGCCATCGTTGGATCGGCGCAGCTGGCGCGCGGTGAAGTGGTCAAGAAGGTCTGGGATTACATCAAGGCCAACAATCTGCAGGATCCGAAGGACAAGCGCCGCATCAACGCCGATGCGAAGCTGAAGCCCATCTTCGGCTGCGACAGCGTGACCATGTTCGAAATGAACAAGCATCTCGCCAAGCATCTCAAGTAGGTCCTGATCGGGCGCGCTGCCCTGCGGGGTCGGCGCGCCCTTTCCGGCCTTGCCCCCGGCTGCACCCGTGCCAGCGTGAGAACGGGGCACAATCGAACAGCGTTTGAAGTACAGCTGAAAAGAAGGGCCGAGACGTCGGTCGCCCATCGGGCCTTCTGCGGACAGCCAGGATTCAGCGGCGCACAGCCATCGCCATGCCGCGCGCAACGGCCCTTTCCGGCAGGCAAGCCCCCCTGAACAGCATCGGCATCGCCCAGGGCGCCAGCCGCAGCAACATTCCGCGCAGGCCATCCGGCCGCGCCAGCGTTGCGCGCAGCCAGCCAGTCCGCAGCACCGGGCCGCGCACGTCGCGCCGCAACTGGGTCTCATAGGCATCACGGCCCAGCCCGCCCACTATGGCGGCAGTGGCCAGCCGCGCCGTGTGCAGCGCGAAGGATAGCCCATCCCCGCCAAGGGCCGGCAGCGCCCCCCAGCCTTGCGGCATCGCCAGATCGCCCAGCAGCCAGGCACCGGCCTGTTCGGTCGCCGTGCAGCCCCGCGCCGAGAAGGCAAGCGGCCGGTCAAGCAGGGGCGCCGCGCCTTCCAGCCTGCCGGCGAGATGCGGCAGGCTCTCCACCAGATGCGCCATCATCTGCCGGGCATCAGCCCCGAAACGGCGCCAGGTCGCGGCGTCCGCATGCACGCACAGGGTTGCCGCCTCGCGCTCGACCGGATGCAGCCGCGCCAGCCCGCCCGGAAAGGGCATGATGTCCATGTGGCCGGCGAGCGCCGCCCGCTGGGCAGGGGAAAGACGCAGCAGGGTCATGAAACCACCCGGCCCGCAGCCCCCGCCAATGCCTCCGCCAAAGCTCATGACAGGGGTTTGCCCGGCCACATCCCGGCTTCCGGTTGCGAGCAGCAAATGTGCTGGCCGGATCGCTCCATGAGATTCGACCGCCACGCCGCCGGCGCCTATTTCGCGCAGGGCAACACCACGCCGCACATCCGCGCCGGCCTGCACGGCCGCATCGAGCAGGGCCGAGTCGAGCGTGCGGCGCGAAAGCGCAAAGGCCGTGTGGCCAAGCGGGGCGGACAGGGCCTCCGCAGCCGACACCAGACGGATACGCTCCACCGGCACGGCCCCCAGCGCCAGCGGGTCGGCGCCAAGGTCAGCCAGCAGAGTCATGGCCCCCGGCCCCATCAGGCCGCCGCAGGGCCGGTGCAGCGGCAGGCGGTCATGTTCCCACAGCCGCACCGGGCGGCCGGCGCGCGCAAGCCAGATGGCTGCTGCAGCACCGGCCGCACCGCCTCCGGCCACCAGCGTTCCCGCATATTGCTCGGCAGACATGCCGTTTCCAGGCCTCCCTTCGCGCGATGGCTGCTGATGCCAGCCCCGCGGCACAGGGGCAATCCCGGCCCGTCGCCTGCGCGGGTGCGTTCAGCCGTCCGCCAGCGGGTGCAGCGCCGTCACAGTCTGCACCAGCCGCTGCGAATCCACATGGGTGTAGCGCTCGGTGGTGGAAATGTCGGCATGGCCAAGCAATGTCTGCAAGGCGCGCAGGTCGGCGCCACCCGCCAGCATGTGGGTGGCAAAGGCGTGGCGCAGAACATGGGGGGACAGGCGCGCCGGATCGAGCCCGGCCTCGGCGGCAAGGCCCTTCACCAGCTGAAAGAGCCTGACCCGGCCCATATGCCCCTTGCCCGACGGAAAGAGCCAGCGGCCCGATGGCGGCACCTGCGCCAGCTGGGCGCGCACTGCTTCGAGCGCAGCTGTCGAAATCGGGACCATGCGCTCCTTGTTGCCCTTGCCGGTGACGATGGCGAAGGGCTGCGGCGGCCGGATGGCATTGCGTGGCAACGAAACAAGCTCGCTGGCTCTCAGGCCGGAGCCATAAAGCAGCTCCATCAGCGCCTTCATCCGGATCATGGCCGGGCCGGGCCGCTCGGCAAGCAACCGGTCGAGCGTCTGGAAAAGCCTGTCCACATCGCCATGCGAAAGGGTCTTCGGCAAGGGCCGGCCCGGCTTCACGGCCGCAAGGCCCGCCGCCGGATTGTCCGGCCGGATCCCCTCGGCCACCAGAAAGGCGAAAAAGCGCCGCAGCGACGAGCGTTTGCGCGCCACGGACGCGGGCGCGAGATCCGCCCAGCCGACGAAGAGCGATTCCAGCTGCCCGGCGGACGCATCGGCAAGCCCTCCGCCCAGATCGGCCGAGGCGCCGGCGAGATCCCGCCCATAGGCTGCCAGCGTGTTGGCGGCTGCACCCTGCTCGCCCGCCAGCATGTCGAGGAACAGGGCGATGGCCCGGGTGTCGGCCAGTTTCATGATATTCTGTGCCGGAAGGCCAGTTTCATGCCGCCCTATACACCGTGGCCGGCTGGTCAGCCATTGAAATGGAGCTTCAGCCCCGGTTCCGGCCAGCGCGCCAGCGCCAGCCTGCCCGATGTGCTGAGGCAGACGGCAGCATCGCGCATGTCGGGGCCGCCGAAGGCGATGTTGGTCGTCAGCATGTCGGGGAAGGTCACATAGTCGATCGCGCCCGTTTCCGGGTCGATCACGCCGATGCCCGGCCTGTCCACCAGTGTCGCCTGCGCGATCTTGCCGGATGCCAGGACCGCCATTGAATCAAGGAGCACGCGGGCGGGAAAATCCCCCACGACCCGCCCCGGCACCGCCGAAAGCGGGGAGGGCGCCACGGTGCCTGGGCCGGTGATGTCGAAGGCGAGCACCGTGCCCACCTGCGTGAGGGCGGCATAGACGGTGCGGCCATCGGGCGAGAGCCCCACCCCGTTCATGTTCGGGCCATAGACGGCGCAGACGATGCCGGAGCCGTCCGGCTTCGCATAGTAGAGGCCGCCATGATCGGTATGGTGCGGAAAATGCTTGCCGAGATCGGTGAACCAGAAACCGCCATCGCGGTCGAAGACGATGTCGTTCGGCCCGGAAAGCCGGTGGCCGTCGCATTCGGAATAGAGCCGCTCGACCTTGCCCGTGGACAGGTCGATCCGCTCGATGCGGCCGGTCTCGTAATCCTCGGGCGCAGCGCCGGGGATCAGCATGCCGTCGATCACGCCCCAGCGAAAGCCGCCATTGTTGCAGACATAGAGCGCGCCGTCAGGCCCGATGGCGGCGCCATTGGGGCCGCCGCCAGGCGTGGCGATCACCTGCTTCGCGCCATCGGGCTTCACGCGCGTGATGCGCCCCTCGGCGATCTCGCAGACGATGATCGAGCCATCCGCCATCATCACCGGCCCCTCGGGGAACCGGAGCCCCTCCGCCACGATCCGGAATTCCATGCATCGCCTCCCTGGCCATCTGTGCAAAGCGCCTGATGTTCGCCTGCATGGAACACCAAATATGGCCGGGCCGCAACAGGCTCATGGAACAGGATGAACAGGGGTGACAGAGGCCGCATTGTTCGCCTAATGTTCCTGAAGCCGGTGTGGCGGGCTGTGCCTGCCCCGCTATCGGCCCCCAATCGGTTTCCGGAGGTTCTGTTGGCGTTTGAAACTCTTCTGGCCATTGCCACGCTCGTCCTGGCGCTTGCGGCCGCCTGTTCGGGGCTTGTGCTTCTCTTCCGGCGCCCTGCCGCGCCCGGGATGCCGCCAGAGCTCTCCGCCCGCCTCTCGATGATCGAGGCCCGGCTCGACCAGACCGCTCGCTCCGCGCAGGAGGATACCCGCGCCACGCGCGCCGAACTGCGCAGCCAGATGGCCGACCAGTCCGCCGCGCTCGACAGCCGCCTGCAGGCGCTAGAAACCCGGCTCCAGGGCTTTTCAAGGGATCAGGCCGAGCAGCTTTCGGGCCTCCGCCGGGAATCGCAGGAAGGGCGCAAGCAGCTGGACGACACGGTGCAGGCGCTGTCGGCGCGCCTGTCCGAGGCGCATCGCAGCCAGCGCGAAGAGCTGGCGAAAAGCCTTGAGGGCGTCGCGGCCCGCGTGGAGGCGCTCACCCAGCAGAACAACCAGCGGCAGGAAGCCCTGCGCGAAACCGTAGCCCAGTCGCTCGACAAGGTGCGCGCCGACAATTCGGAAAAGCTGGAAAAGATGCGCGCCACCGTCGAGGAAAAGCTTCAGGGAACGCTGGAAAAGCGGCTGGGCGAATCCTTCCGCCAGGTGAGCGACCGGCTGGAGCAGGTGCACAAGGGGCTGGGCGAGATGCAGACGCTCGCCACCGGAGTCGGTGACCTGAAGCGCATCATGGGCAATGTGAAATCCCGCGGCGGCTGGGGCGAGGTGCAGCTGGGCATGCTGCTGGAAGACATGCTGACCCCGGACCAGTTCGCGACCAATGTCCGTATCCGCCCCGATGCGAACGAGGTCGTCGAATTCGCGGTGCGGCTTCCCGGCCGTGGCGACACGGACCAGCCGCTCTGGCTGCCGATCGATGCCAAGCTTCCGCACGAGGATTATGACCGCCTGGTCGCCGCGCAGGAAGCCGGCCTGCAGGAAGATGCCGAGCGCGCGGCGCAGAATCTGGAGCGTGCCATCCGCAAGCAGGCGCAGACCATTTCCGACAAATATGTCCACCCGCCCTATTCGACCGATTTCGGCATCATGTACCTGCCCACCGAGGGGCTGTTCGCCGAAGTCGTGCGCCGCCCCGGCCTGCTGAGCGAACTGCAGGCAAGGCACCGCATCATGGTGCAGGGGCCGACGACGCTCGCCGCCCTGCTCACCAGCCTGCAGATGGGCTTCCGCACGCTTGCCATCGAGAAACGGTCGAGCGAGGTCTGGCAGATCCTGGCTGCAGCCAAGGCCGAATTCCTGAAATATGGCGATGTCTGGGACAGGCTCGGCAAGCAGCTGGATACGGCCAAGCGCACGGTCGACGATGCCGGCCGGCGGACGCGCGCCATCAGCCGCAAGCTGCGTGACGTGGACACGCTGGCGGTGCAGGATGGCGCAACCCTGATTGACACGCTGATTGGCGCGGAAACGGAAGAAGCGGAGGCGCCGGCACAGGAGGCATGAGCGCACGGGAGTTGAACGCCCGCCCTCCCCTGCTATAGCCCGCGCGTGAAAGGGCCTGATACCAAGATGGCAATGCCAAGAACCGCCACCGTCACCCGCACCACCAGCGAGACCGACGTTCATGTCAGCGTCAATCTCGATGGCAGCGGCCGTCGCGCGATTTCAACCGGGATCGGTTTCTACGACCACATGCTGGAGCAGCTTGCCCGGCACGGCCTGTTCGATCTCGAGATCCGCACCAAGGGCGACCTCCACATCGATGCCCACCACACGGTGGAAGACACGGCGCTGGCGCTGGGCGAGGCCTTCAGCAAGGCTCTGGGCGACCGCGCCGGCATCACCCGCTACGGCCACGCCCTCGTGCCGATGGATGAAGCGCTCGTGCGTGTCGCCCTCGACATTTCCGGCCGGCCCTTCCTCGTCTGGAAGCTGGGCTTCACCCAGCCACGCCTGGGCGAAATGGACACCGAGCTTTTCTGGCACGTGTTCCACAGCTTCGCCCAGACGGCGGGCATCACCCTCCATGCCGAAGCGCTCTACGGCAGCAACAACCACCATATCGCCGAAGGGGCCTTCAAGGCGCTGGCACGGGCGCTGCGGCAGGCGGTCACCGTCGATCCGCGCCAGGCGGGCAGCATTCCCTCCACCAAGGGCAGCCTCGGAGGCTCCGGCCCGACGACGCTCGTCTGACCCGATGACGGTCGCTCTCATCGACTATGGCGCGGGCAATCTCCGCTCGGCCGCCAAGGCGCTCGAAGCCGCCGGCGCGACCGGCGTGACCGTGACAGCCGACCCCGCAGTCGTCAGCCGTGCAGGCCGCATCCTGCTTCCCGGCGTCGGCGCCTTCGGGGCATGCGCGTCTGCCCTGCGCGCCATTCCCGGCATGGAGGAAGCGCTCCACCGCAGCGTTCGCGAAGCGGGCGTGCCTTTCCTCGGCATCTGCGTCGGCATGCAGCTGATGGCGACCGAAGGCGAGGAATTCGGCCGGCATGCCGGGCTGGGCTGGATACGCGGCACGGTCAGGCGCATGCAGCCCGGCGGCCTCAAGGTGCCCCAGATAGGCTGGAACGAGGTTCTCCCCGAAAGCGGGGCCCTCCCCGAAAGCGGGACCCTTGTCCGCCGCGGCTTCGCCTATTTCGTGCACAGCTATGCCATGCAGCCCGACAATATCGCCGACATCGCCGCCCGCTGCGACTATGGCGGCCCGGTCGTCGCAGCCGTCCAGCGCGCGAACATGCTGGGCGTGCAGTTCCACCCCGAGAAGAGCCAGGCCTATGGCATAGACCTGCTGGCGCGCTGGCTCGCCTGGAAACCCTGAATGACCTTCACCCTCTATCCCGCCATCGACCTCAAGCAGGGCAAGGTCGTCCGCCTCGCCGAGGGGGACATGGACCGCGCCACCGTCTACGCCGAAGATCCGGCGGCCCAGGCCGCGGCCTTTGCCGAAGCCGGGGCCGGCTGGCTTCATGTCGTCGATCTCGATGGCGCCTTTGCCGGCGAAGCCCGCAACGCGTCGGCCGTCGAGGCCATTCTCGCTGCAACGACGGCGCGGGTGCAGATCGGCGGCGGCATCCGCACCATGGCCGCCATCGAGCGCTGGTTTCGCCTCGGCGTCGAGCGGGTGATCATCGGCACGGCCGCGCTCAGCGATCCCGCACTGGTGCGTGCGGCCGCGGCCGACCATCCCGACAGGATCGTCGTCGCCGTCGACGCCCGCGACGGCATGGTCGCAACACGCGGCTGGGCCGATGTTTCCGATGTGCCGGTCACCGACATGGGCCGTCGCTTCGAGGATGCGGGCGTTGCTGCCCTGCTCTTCACCGATGTCGGCCGCGACGGGCTGCTGAAGGGCGTCAATGTCGAGGCAACGGCCGCACTGGCACGCGCCGTCCGCCTTCCCGTCATCGCATCCGGCGGCCTTGCCGAACTGTCCGAAATCCGCACGCTGCGCACCAGGCATGGAATCGAGGGCGTCATCGCCGGGCGCTCCCTCTATGATGGCCGCATCGACCTCAAGGCCGCGCTGGAGGCCTGCCGGTGACACTCGCTGTCCGGGTCATTCCCTGTCTCGATGTCGCCAACGGGCGGGTCGTCAAGGGTGTTAACTTCGTCGGCCTGCGTGACGCGGGCGACCCGGTCGAGGCAGCGACCCGCTATGACGCCGAGGGCGCGGATGAACTGGTCTTCCTCGACATCACCGCAAGCCACGAGGATCGCGGAATCCTGCTCGACATCCTGGCCTCCACCGCCGAACGCTGCTTCATGCCGCTGACGGTTGGCGGCGGCGTGCGCACTGCCGCCGACGTGCGTGCCCTGCTGAAGGCCGGCGCCGACAAGGTCTCGATCAACTCGGCCGCCGTCGCCAGGCCCGAGCTTGTTGGCGAACTGGCCCGCACCTTCGGGGAGCAGTGCATCACCGTTGCCATCGATGCCAAAGCGGTTGCACCCGGCCGGTGGGAGATTTTCACCCATGGCGGCCGCCGCGCCACCGGCATCGATGCCGTGGCCTTTGCGCAGCAGGTCGCAGCCCTTGGCGCCGGCGAAATCCTCCTCACCTCCATGGACCGGGACGGCACCCGCAGCGGCTATGACCTGCCTTTGCTGAAGGCCGTGTCGGCTGCGGTGCCGGTGCCCGTGGTCGCTTCGGGCGGGGTCGGCGGGGTGGAGGATCTTGTCGCCGGTGTCGTCGAGGGCGGCGCTTCGG
>CAYMZC010000043.1:0-17244 GCA_964394815.1 uncultured Sandaracinobacter sp.
TTCGGTCTCGTCGGCTTCGCCACGCGTCGCCGCCGCACGATGGTTGCGCAAGCCTGATCCGCACCCGGACCGGCTGAAAAATTGCGGCGGCATGGGCAACCATGCCGCCGTTTTTTTGCCTATTCGCAAGCGCCATCGCGCGCAGCGCTGGCCCGGGCGGATGGCCGGATTTTGCTGTCTTGTGAATCCGGCAGGCTGGCCTAGGGTCGGCCGCAGATGGTTCGCCTGCCCAAAGACACCTGCCCAAAGACACCTGCCCTGAGAGAGACGGAATGAAGACGATCGGCCCCGCGCTTGCCCTCTGCTCTGCGCTTGCCCTCTGCCTTGCCAGCCCGCTGATGGCCGCAGGCGATGCAGGCGGCAAACCCGCCTGGGACGTGAACGCCCCGGCAGGCGCCAGCATCCGCAAACTGCCCATCGATGTCAGCGAAGGCAGCTGGATGGACATGGACGTCAGCCCGGATGGTCGCCTGCTCGCCTTCTCGCTTCTGGGCGATATCTACACCCTGCCCATTGCCGGCGGCACGGCCACCCGCATCGCCGAAGGGCTGGCATGGGAAGTGCAGCCCCGCTTTTCCCCCGATGGGCGGACGATCGCCTTCACCTCCGACCGGGGCGGCGGCGACAATCTCTGGGTGATGAACATCGACGGCAGCGACAAGCGGCAAATCACGCGGGAGGATTTTCGCCTGCTCTACCAGCCCGCCTGGAGCCCCGATGGCCGCTTTCTGGCGGCGAAGAAGCATTTCACCACCGGCCGGTCGCTCGGCACGGGGGAAATCTGGCTCTATCATCTTTCCGGTGGCACCGGCACGGTGCTGGTGAAGCGCCCGAACGAGGCGCATCAGAAGGAACTGGGCGAGCCGGTGTTCGCGCCCGATGGCAAGGCCATCTACTACACGCGGGACATCTCGCCGGGCGCGATCTTCGACTATGCGCAGGATTCGAACAGAGGGCTCTTCGCCATCGAGCGGCTGGATCTGGAAACGGGCGAGACCGCGACTGTCGTTTCGGGCGCTGGCGGGGCCGTGCGCCCGGCGCCTTCGCCCGACGGGCGCTTCATCGCCTTCGTCCGCCGGGATCGCGCGGCGCCAGCACTCTATCTGAAGGATCTGCGCTCGGGTGAAGAGCGGCGGCTTCAGGCCGGCCTTGATCTCGACATGCAGGAAACCTGGGCGATCACCGGCCTCTACCCCAATATCGCCTGGACCCCCGACAGCCGCTCGATCGTCTTCTGGGCCGGCGGCAAGCTCAGGCGTGTCGATACCGATGGCGGCAATGCACGCGAAATCCCCTTCCGCGTGGCGGACAGCCGCGACATGATCGACCCCTTGCGCCCCAAGGTCGAAGTGGCCCCGGACCGCTTCATGACGAAGATGGTCCGCTTCGCCACCGTCTCCCCCGATGGACGACAGGTGGTTTTCGAAAGCCTCGGCAAGCTCTGGGTGAAGCCGGCCTCCGGCGGGTCGCCCCGCAGGCTGACGCGCGGCGACGAGGATGCCCGCGAGCTTTTCCCCTCCTGGTCGCGCGATGGCCGTTCCATTGTCTATGTGCGCTGGACCGATGCGGGCCTTGGCGAGATCCGCATCGCCAGCGCCTCCGGTGGCGAGGGGCGTATCGTCACCAGCGTTCCCGGCCATTATGCCGAGCCGCGCTTCTCGCCCGATGGGCGCACCATCGTTTTCGAGCGTCGCCGGGGCGGCGCCCTGACTTCGGCCCGCTGGTCGGAAGACCCCGGCGTCTATCGGGTGCCCGCATCCGGCGGTCCGCCGGTGCGGATCGCCAGCGGGCATTCGGCGCCGCAGTTCGGCGCGGGTGGCGATCGCGTCTTCATGATCGGCAGCGACAAGGGCCGCGCCCGGCTGGTGAGCACCAGTCTCGATGGCGCGGCGCAGCGCGTTCACGCGACCGGGGAGCTTGCCACGGATTATCGCGTCTCTCCGGACGGGCGCATGCTGGCCTTCCGCCAGAATTACGAAGTGCATGTGATGCCGCTTCTGCCCGGCCCGCAGGATGTGCCGGCCGATGCGAAATCCCGCGCACTGCCCGTGGGGCGCGCCAGCATCGGCGGGGCGGATCATGTCCACTGGTCTGGCGATGGCAGCCGGCTGCACTGGAGCATCGGCGCCGAACTGAAGACGGTGGAAACTGCGGCCCTTGCAAGCCCCGGCACAGTGCCAGAGCCGGCGTCCCTGTCGCTTTCGATGCAGGTGGAGGCCGACCGGCCCACCGGCCGGCTGGCGCTGACCGGCGCGCGCATCCTCACCATGGCCGGCGAGGATGGCGGCGTGATCGAGGATGGCGTCATCCTTGTGAACCGCGACAGGATCGAGGCCATCGGCCCGCGTGGCACTGTTGCCATTCCGGCTGGCGTGCGGGTCGTCGATCTGGCCGGCAAGACGGTCATGCCCGGCCTGATCGACGCCCATGCCCATGGGCCGCAGGGCGTGAACCAGCTGATTCCACAGCAGAACTGGTCTGCCATTCAGGCGCTGGCACTCGGCACCACCACCATTCACGATCCGTCGAACCGCGCCAGCGAGATTTTCGCGGCAGCCGAATATCAGCGCGCCGGAAAGCTTCTGGCGCCGCGCATCTTTTCCACCGGCGAGATCATCTATGGCGCGAAGGCGGCGCGCGTTTATGCCGAGGTGAACAGCCTGGATGACGCTCTCGCCCATGTGCGCCGCCTGAAGGCGCAAGGGGCGCTTTCGGTGAAGAACTACAACCAGCCCCGGCGCGACCAGCGCCAGCAGATCGTGGAGGCGGCGCGGCGCGAGGGGCTGCAGGTCGTGGCCGAGGGCGGTTCCCTGTTCGGGCTGGACATGACGCACATCATGGATGGCAATGCGACACTCGAACACAACATCCCGCTTGGCAGATTTTATGCCGATGTCCTGGCGCTCTTCGGCGGCAGCCGGGTGGCCTATACGCCCACGCTCGTCGTTGCCTTCGGCGGGCTGGCGGGTGATCCCTACTGGCGTCAGGCAACCGACATCTTCGATCAGCCGCTGCTGAAACGGCACACGCCGCCCGCCGTGCTGGCGCAGAGCATCCGGCGGCTGAAGGCCCCCGAGGACCAGTTCATCGACGGTGTCGCCGCGCGCGAGGCACAGCGCCTCGCAAGGCTGGGCGTGCCGGTTGCAATCGGCGCCCATGGCCAGCAGGCGGGGATCGCGGCGCACTGGGAGCTCTGGTCCTTCGTGAAGGGCGGCATGTCGCCGGTCGAGGCGCTGGCCGCCGGGACCCGCGAGGCCGCGCGCTCGCTGGGCATGGAAGCCGACATCGGCACGCTCGAAAAGGGGAAGCTGGCCGACCTCGTGGTCCTCGATGCCGACCCGCTCGCCGACATCCGCAACAGCGAGCGCGTGCATGCGGTGATGCTGGGTGGGCGCCTCCATGATGCGGCGACGATGGACCAGATTGCGCCGGATGCCGTCAGCCGCCCCGCGCACTGGTGGGTGGCCGACGGCAGCGGCGGCGCCGGCCTCGAAGCGCCAGCCCACAGCCACGACTGATGGGCGAGCCGGGGCCAGGCTTCATCCGCCGCGGCCTGTGGTTCGCCATCGGGCTGTTTTTCACCGGCCTCGGCCTGATCGGGGTGGTCGTACCGCTTTTGCCGACCGTCCTGTTCCTGATCCTGGCGGCCGGCGCCTTTGCGCGCTCTTCCCCGCGGCTCGAAGCGTGGATCCTCGATCATCCGCGCTTCGGCCACCATGTGCGGGACTGGCGCGAACGCGGCGCGATCGCGCCGCGCGGTAAGCTGTTCGCGATGGGCGGGATGGCCGGCGGCTATACGGTCTTCTGGCTGTCGGCCCGGCCAGAACCCTGGCTCGCGGCAGCCGTTGCGCTTACCCTCTGCCTGATCGCTGCCTGGATCCTCAGCCGGCCATCCTGAGGATCTCGTCCCATTCGTCATCGCGCACCGGCACGACCGACAGGCGCGACTGGCGGATAAGCTGCAATGCAGCGAGCGCCGGGTTCGCCTTCATGTCGGCAAGGGTCACGACGCCGTCCAGCTTCCTGACCGGCTTCACGGATACGGCGACCCAGCGGCCCGTGTCGTCCGTCGGGTCGGGATAGGCTGTGCGGCTGATCCGGCAGATGCCCACCACCGCCTTGCCGATGTTGGAATGGTAGAAGAAGGCTTCGTCCCCTTCGGCCATGGCCTTCAGATTGTTGGAGGCCTGGGCGTTGCGCACGCCGTTCCAGACGGTTTCGCCTTCCTTCACCAGATCGTCCCAGCTGTAGACGTTCGGTTCGGATTTCAGCAGCCAGCGATTCATTCGGCGGCCATGGCTGGCTTGAGCGCCTGGCAGGCGCGCCAGATCTTTTCGGGCGTGGCCGGCATCTCCATCCGGGTGCCGTCCAGCGCGTCGATGATGGCGTTCATCACCGAGGGCATGGCACCGATGGTTCCGGCTTCGCCGCAGCCCTTCACGCCAAGCGGGTTCGTAGGGCTGGGGGTGGGCAGGGTATCGAACCCGATGTCGGCGGGCATGTCGTCGGCGCGCGGGATGCCATAATCCATGAAGCTGCCGGTGATGAGCTGGGCGCTTTCGTCATAGACCACATTTTCCAGCAGAACCTGCCCCAGCCCCTGGGCGACGCCGCCATGGATCTGGCCCAGCAGGAGCATCGGGTTCACGATGGTGCCGAAATCATCGACGAGGCTGTAGCGGGCGATCTTCACGCCACCCGTTTCCGGGTCCACCTCCACTTCGGCGACATGGCAGCCATTGGGGTAGGTGGGACGGGGATCCTCGGGCGCGAAGCGCGAGCGGCCATCGAGCGCGCCGGGGTGGCGCGTGGCAAGTTCCTCGAGCGACAGGCTGGCGTTGGAACCGCGCGCCCGGAACAGGCCGTCGGCATAATCCACTTCGTCGCCAAGGTCGGCCTTCGCCAGCTCGATCCCGCGGGCCACCATGTCGTCGGCGACGGCAAGGCAGGCCCCCCCGCCCCACGCCATCGAGCGCGAGCCGCCGGTGCCATTGCCCTGATCCAGCCGGGCGGTGTCGCCCTGAACCACGCGCACCTGCTCGATGGGAATGCCAAGCCGTTCCGCCGTCACCTGGGCATAGACGGTTTCATGACCCTGGCCGTTCGATTGCGTGCCGACAGCCACTTCGACGATTCCGCCCGGCAGGACGCGCACGTCGGCGAATTCATCCCTGGAGCCACCGCCCGCGATCTCGACATAATAGCAGAGCCCCCGGCCATAGCGCTTGCCGCGCCGCGCCGCTTCGGCCTTGCGGGCAGCGAAGCCCTGCCAGTCGGCGTTGGCGAGCGCCTTTTCCAGAACGGCCGGGAAATTGCCGATATCGAAGGTGAGGCCGAGGCCATTGGCGTGCGGCAGTTCCTCGGGCTTCAGCAGGTTGCGCCGGCGGATCTCATCCACTTCCATGCCGATTTCGCGGGCGGCGGCCTCGACCAGCCGCTCCATCAGATAGGCGACTTCCGGCCGCCCGGCGCCGCGATAGGCATCGACGGGCGCGGTGTTGGTCACAATGCCATGCACGGCATTGTGTATGGCCGGGATGCGATAGACGCCGCCGAGGATTCGGCCGCCGGCCTGGGTCTGGATCGCCGGGCCGAACTGGGCCTGATAGGCGCCGAGGTCCGACCAGCTTTCGACCTTGAGGCCGAGGATGCGTCCTTCGGCATCCAGCGCGAGGGCGGCTTCCGATTCCATCGCCCGGCCGTGCGTGTCCGTCTGGAAGGCGTCGGAGCGTTCGCCGGTCCACTTCACGGGCACGCCCAGATCGCGGGCGGCATGCAGCACGAGGGCATATTCGGCGTAGAGGAAGCTCTTCATGCCGAAGCCGCCGCCGACATCGCCGGTCACGATGCGCAGCGTCTCAGGCGGGCAGTTCAGCACTTTTCCGGCAAGCAGCGCACGCATGCCGGCCACGCCCTGGCTTCCGGTGTGGAGCGTGTAGCCGCTGCCGGCGTCCCATTCGCCAACGGCCGCGCGCACTTCCATCGATGTCGGCGCGACCCGGTTCTGGATCACCCTGAGCCGCGTGACATGATGCGCGGCCGCAAGCGCCCTGTCGGTTGCCTCGCGGTCGCCGGCTTCCCAGAGGAACAGGTCATTCGAGGGGGCATCCGGCCAGATCTTTGGGGCATCGGGAGCGATTGCGGCGGCGATGGAGGCCACCGCCGGCAGTTCATCATAATCCACTTCGATCATGTCGGCGGCGGCGCGGGCCTGTTCGCGGCTTTCCGCAACGACGAAGGCAACGCCATCGCCCACGAATCGCACCCGCTCTCCGGCGAGCAGCGGGCGCGGTGTCTTGATCGGGCCGGAAAGCGGAACGGCGCAGGGAAGGGGGCCATAGGCCCCGAGGTCGCCGGCAAGATAGATGGCTTTCACGCCCGGCATGGCGCGGGCCGCCGAAATGTCGATACCCCTGATCGCGGCATGGCCATAGGGGGAGCGCAGCGTCACGCCGAAGAGCATGCCGGGCAGACGGATGTCGTCAGTGTAGCGGCCATGGCCTGTCAGCAGGCGGGCATCCTCCACCCGTTCCACGGATTTGCCGACGCCAGTCTGGCTGGTTCCGAATTTCATGCTCTCTCCCCTTCACGGATGGCCGTCAGCCCTGCCTTATAGTCGGGATGGACAAGGCGATAGCCCAGAGAATTGGCAAGCCGCCCCCCCGCGACGAGCCGCCGCTCGCTCCAGAAACCGCGGGCCATGGGGCCAAGGGCCGCTTCTTCCAGCCGTTCGAGAGGCGGCAGGGGCAGGCCCGCAAGCCCGCAGGCATATTCGGTGATGGCGCGCGGTTCGGCCGGCAGCTGATCGACGATGTTGAAGATGCCGCGCGCCCGCACCGCAGCGGCCTTCAGCACGGCGCCGGCGATGTCGTCCACATGGATCCGGTTGAAGCGGTGGCCCGGCCTGTCGATCCGCCGGGCGGTGCCGGCGCGCACCTGGTCAAGTGCGGAGCGGCCGGGGCCGTAGATGCCCGGCAGCCGGAAGATGGCGGCGCCCAGCGCCTGCCAGCCGAGATCGGCGGCTGTCCTGGCGGTGCGCCGGCCGCCGCCCACGGGGGCATGTTCATCAACCCAGGCGCCGCCCGTGTCGCCATAGACGCCGGTGGAGGAAAGATAGCCGATCCACCCGCCATGGCTCTGGAGATGTGTGCCGAACCGGTCGAGCACCGGGTCCGTGCCGGTCGCGCTGTCCGGCGGCACGGACGAGACGACATGGGTGGCGGCCGCCATTGCATCGGGCAGGGCAGGGTCGTCGAAGGCCATGATGCCATCGCCCGATGATCGCCGCACGCCGAGCACTGAAAGCCCCTGTGCGCGCGCCGCGCGGGCGAGAATGGTGCCGGAATAGCCTTGGCCGAGGATCAGAAGCATGGCGCTTTTCTAGCGCCGCGCTAGGATGCTGGCCATGCCCATACTCTACGGAACAGAACCCAGCTTCTACACCCGCAAGGCCTGGGCGGCGATGCGCCTGCTTGGCCTTCCCGTCGATGACCGGCTGAAGACGCTGGCCGTCAAGGCCGAGGTGGAGGCCGCTGTCGGCGGTTATCACCGCTTCCCCGTCGTCTGTTGCGAAGAGGGGGACTGGATCGTCGATTCGACCGATATCGGCCTCGAACTTTCGCGCCGCCACCCGGCCCGCTCGCTGCGGCCCGATGACCCGGCGCTCGACTGGCTGATGCTGGTGGCCGAGGACTGGCTGGACGAATGGTTCCTGCGCGCCTGCCTCGCCTGGCGGCCTGTGGATGCCGCAACACGCGCCTGGGTGGCGCGGGCCGGGGCGCTCAACGTTCTGGGCCACCCGGCCCGCGCCGACAGTCCCGCCGGGCTGGAGGAAAAGGTGGCGCGGATCGCGGACGCGACCGAGCGCTTTTTCGTGATGGCGGGCGAGGTGAACGGCGTGGTTGCGGAAAGCCGGCAGCAGGTGCTGGCGCAGCTGGAGGCCAGCCTTGCTGCACTGGAGACGATCCTCTCGGCCACGCCCTTTCTCGCCGGCACGCGGCCCAGCCTCGCCGATGCGTCGCTCTGGGGCTATCTCGAAGCCGGCCTGTTGTGGGAACCGGCGGCAAAGGCTCATGTCGCGCCGCGCTACCCGGCCATTGTCGCCTTCCATGGCCGGCTGAAGGCGCTTGCCGATGCCGGGGGTGATCCGCTCGGCCAGTGGGATGATCTCGCCACCGTCAGCCGCCGCCTCGAACCGCTTCTCGGCGGCGACGCGTTGGGCTTCAATGCTTTCCAGCGGGCCAATGCTCAGGCGCTGGCCGATGGCACGAAGCGTCTGGCCATCGATGGTGTCGATGTGCCGGCGCGCGGCTTCACCGAAAAGAGCCGCCGCAAGATCGCCGCGGCCCATGCCGCGCTCGATGCGGCAGAGCGGGACCGGCTGATGGCTGCGGTTGGTGGCTGGCCGCTGGTGCGGGCCTATGCCGATTTGCCAGAGGGAGAGTGAAAATGACGGATCGTCTTCCCGAAACGGAAAACTGGGTGCGCATGTCGGGCGTCAGCCGCCGTGCGGCTCTGGGCGGCGGAATGGCGGCGCTTGGCTATGCGCTCGCCGCGCAGCCGGTGCGGGCCGACCGCGCCTTCACGCCGACAGACGGGCTTGAGGAAGGCATGGTGCAGTTCGAGGCTTCGGACGGTTTGCGCATGAATGCCTATCGCGCCCGCCCGCGCGGCAAGCGCGGCCATGATGCCCCGGTCGTGCTGGTGGTGCAGGAAATCTTCGGCCTGCACGAATGGATTAGGGACGTGACACGCAGGCTCGCCCATGCGGGCTATTACGCCATCGCGCCCGACATGTACCAGCGTCAGGGCGACCCGACGAAGGTGTCCGATATCCAGACCCTGTTTCGCACCATCGTCTCGAAGGTGCCGGATGCGCAGGTGATGGCCGATCTCGACGCGGCGGCGGCCTATGCCGGACGGCATGGCGGCGACGCGAAGCGCCTTGGCATCACCGGCTTCTGCTGGGGTGGGCGCGTCACCTGGCTTTACGCCCACCACAACCCCGCGCTGAAGGCAGGTGTTGCCTGGTATGGGCGGCTGGTGGGCGAACCGTCGGACCTGCAGCCGCGCCACGCCATCGATGTCGCCGGTGCGCTGAAGGCCCCGGTGCTGGGGCTTTACGGCACGCTCGACAAGGGCATCCCGCTTGCCGATGTGGAGCGCATGAACGCGGCGCTGAAGGCCGCCGGCAGCCCGAGCCACATCCGCCTGTTCGAGAATGCGGACCATGGTTTCCTGGCCGATTACCGCCCCAGCTACAATGCGGCGGCGGCAAAGGCGGCATGGGCCGATGCACTGGGCTGGTTCAAGGAGCATCTCTGAGCGGGTGGCCGCTCAGAGTCTTTTCAGAGGCTTTCCAGGAAGTCGATCATCGCCGCTGCCAGTTCGGGTTTCGTCACCGAACTCATGTGCGTGCCCGGAATGGCGCTGTAGCGGCCCTGCGGCAGCAGCCGGGCAAGATCGGGGGCCGGGCCATTGTCCTCGTCTTCCGTGCCGCACACCACAAGGGCCGGCAGGTCGAAGCCCGCAAGCACGTCTGCTGGCGTGTCCAGCTGCTGGCGCAGCAGGTGAACAAGGGCATCGGGTTGCGTCACATGGGTCTTCATGAAGGCTTCGGCCATGAAATAGGGGTCACCGCGTTTCCATTGCCCGCGCCCCTCGATCATGGTGATGAACCAGTCGCTGCGGCGGCTGGCGCTGGTAAGCCCTTCCAGCCCCATGCCGGCGAAGATGGCGGCGCGCGGCCGCATGCCCCGCGCCAGCAGCCGCGCGGTGGTGCGCGCGCCCAGCGAAAAGCCGCCGAGGACAAAGTCCCCGCCAAGGCCCAGCTGTTCGACGAGCGCCTCGATATCCCTTGAAAGCACATCGGCGGGCCATGCATCTGCATCGAGCGGCGCGTCGCTTTGCCCGTGGCCGCGCAGGTCGGGCATGATCAGGCGATAGCCTGCATCCATCAGTTTCCGCGCCGTGCCGAAGCGGACCCAGTTGACATCCGCATTCGAGAACAGGCCATGGATAAGAAGAAGGGCCGGCCCATCGCCCATCTCCGTCACGTGAAGGCTGGTTCCGTCGAAGCTTCGATAGTGCATGTGGAAAGAGCTAGAGCCTTGAGGTGCCGCCGGCAAGGCGGCTGCTCTTGCGAACTGGCCGCGCAATCGCCATCCTCTGTTCCCGAGAGGGGTGTCAGACAGAGAAAGATGCCATGGAGCCCCAGACTGAGAGTGCCGCCGCCATTGCCGGGCAGAAGCCCCTGAAGCTCGACGCGCCCGAGCCTGTTCCCGCCGTCTCTCCCGAAACGGCGGCCGGGCTTGTGCCGCTTGACGAAGGGCAGAAGACCGAACTCGACCGCAAGGTGGAAGCCTTCATCGCCGATCTCGTGGCACAGGATGCCAACAGCCCGGAATTCGGCAAGCGCGTGGACCAGCTTGCGAGCCTTGGCAGCCGCCAGATCGCCGAGGCATCGGGCCAGTCCAACCGCTTTCTCGACCGGCCCGTACGCGCGATGGACGCCGACACCGGTATCGGCGCCGACCTGACCGAATTGCGCCGCACGGTAGAGGATCTCGACCCATCGCGGCGCGGTGACATCACCAGCCGTCGCAGGCTCTTCGGGATCATTCCCTTCGGCAGCAAGGCGCGCGCCTATTTCGACAGCTATGCCTCGGCCCAGTCGCATATCGCCACGATCCTGAAGCGGCTGCAGGGCGGCAAGGATGAACTGCTGCGTGACAATGCCGCCATCGACGTCGAGCGCCGGCAGCTGTGGGAAGCCATGGGCAAGCTTGAGCAGATGATCCACCTGTCGAAGACGCTGGACGCGCGGCTGGAGGAAAAGGCGGCAGAACTCGACCATGTCGATCCCGCCAAGGCCAAGGCCATCCGCGAGACGGCGCTCTTCTATACCCGCCAGCGCACGACCGACCTTCTGACCCAGATGGCGGTTTCGGTGCAGGGTTATCTGGCACTCGATCTCGTGAAGAAGAACAATCAGGAGCTGGTGAAGGGTGTGGACCGGGCATCCACGACCACGGTTTCGGCACTGCGCACCGCCGTCACGGTTGCCCAGGCATTGACCAACCAGAAGCTGGTGCTCGACCAGATCACCGCGCTGAACACGACGACCGCCAATGTGATCGATTCGACCGGCACCATGCTGCGCACGCAGACAGCCGAAATCCACAGGCAGGCGGCGTCTTCCACCATCCCGCTCGAAACGCTGAAACAGGCCTTTCAGAATATCTACCAGACGATGGATTCCATCGACCAGTTCAAGCTGCAGGCGCTGTCCAGCATGAAGCAGACGGTGGATACGCTTTCGGGCGAAGTCGAGAAATCGCGCGGCTATATCGCTCGGGCCGAGGGCATGGCGCAGATCGAGGGCAAGGCGCAGGAAAGCCCCTTCGCGCCTGTCGAGGGCTGAGCCATGGCCCTGCTGCCCGAAACCCGCGAGGCGCTCGCCCGCTATGACGCGTGGCTGGCGCGCACCGTGAAATCGCCCGAGGCGATGAAGGCGCGCGCCCGCCGGATCGAGCGCAAGACCCGCGCCGTCGGCCGCAGGATCCGCAACATGCTCCTCGGCGCCTTTGCCGTGGTGCTGGCAGCTGTCGTCTATGGCGGCTTCATCGGCCCGCTGGGTTTCGGCGGGGTCATGCTCACCATTCTTGCGGCCTTTGTCATCATGGCCGTTCTGACCAGCTGGCCGCGCGAGCGTTCGCCGACGCTCGAAGCCCTGCCCGAAGTGCCGCTGAAGGCGCTTCCCGCGCAGGTGGAGGACTGGCTGGAGGGCCATCGCGCCCTGCTGCCGGCGCCTGTCACGGCGGAGATCGACCGCATCATGACAAGGCTCGATCTCATCACGCCGCAACTGGCGAAGCTGGATGCCGGGCACCCCATGGCAGACGATGCCCGCCGCCTGATCGGGGATCATCTGCCCCGGCTGGTGAAAAGCTATGCCGAAGTACCGGCGACCCACCGCGCCACGCCGGAAGCCACCCGCCACCTGAAGGAAGGGCTGAAGGTGGTGGCGGCGGAGATCGACCGCATCAACGGCAGCATCGCCCGCGAAAGCCTGACCGCGCTGGAGGTCGAGGGACGCTTCCTCGAAAACCGTTATCAGCCGGAAAAGCCCGGCAAGCCCTGAGATCCGGGTTCATGAAAAAGGCCGCCCCCCGGAATGGGATGGCGGCCTTTTCATTCAGCCTGTTCAGGTTTGGCCTGTCGCGGTTCAGGCGGCCTTGGCCACATCCTGCGGCAGGCGGATCATGTAGTCGAAGGCGGACAGGGCTGCCTTCGAGCCTTCGCCCATTGCGATGACGATCTGCTTGTAGGGAACCGTCGTGCAGTCACCGGCCGCGAACACGCCGGGCACGCTGGTCTCGCCCCTGGCGTTCACCTCGACCTCGCCACGCGGAGAAAGCGCGACCGTGCCCTTCAGCCATTCGGTGTTGGGCACGAGTCCGATCTGGACGAAGATGCCTTCCAGTTCCACTTCGTGCAGCTGGTCGGTCGTGCGGTCCTTGTAGACAAGGCCGGTCACGCGCTCGCCATTGCCCTTCACCTCGGTGGTCAGCGCCGACGTGATGATGGTGACATTGGGCAGGCTGCGCAGCTTGGTCTGCAGCACCGCATCGGCGCGCAGCTGGCTGTCGAACTCGATCAGGGTGACATGAGCGACGATACCGGCAAGGTCGATCGCGGCTTCCACGCCGCTGTTGCCGCCGCCGATCACGGCCGTGCGCTTGCCCTTGAACAGCGGGCCGTCGCAGTGCGGGCAATAGGCAACGCCCTTGTTGCGATAGTCATCCTCGCCCGGCACATCCATGGTGCGCCAGCGCGCGCCTGTCGAGAGGATCACGGTGCGGGATTTCAGGCTGGCCCCATTCTCCAGCTTCACTTCGACAAGGCCACCCGGCGTTGCGGCCGGCACCAGTTCGATTGCCTGCTGAAGGTTCATGATGTCCACATCATTGTCCTTCACATGGGCTTCAAGCTGCGCGGCGAGCTTCGGCCCCTCGGTATAGGGGACGGAAATGAAGTTCTCGATCCCCATGGTGTCGAGCACCTGGCCGCCGAAACGCTCGGCCGCGACACCGGTGCGGATGCCCTTGCGCGCGGCATAGATGGCCGCCGCCGCGCCCGCCGGGCCACCGCCCACGACCAGCACGTCGAAGGCGTCCTTGGCCCGGATCTTCTCGGCGGCGCGCGCGGATGCGTTCACGTCGATCTTCGCGACGATCTGCGCGAGGTCCATGCGGCCCTGGCCGAACACCTCGCCGTTCAGGAACACGGTCGGCACCGCCATCACCTTGCGGGCGTCTACTTCCTCCTTGAAGAGGGCGCCGTCGATGGCGACGTGGCGGATGCGGGGGTTGATGACGCTCATCAGGTTCAGCGCCTGCACCACGTCGGGGCAGTTCTGGCACGAGAGCGAGAAATAGGTTTCGAAGAGGAAGTCGCCGTCGAGGTCGCGCACCTGGTCGAGCAGTTCCTGCGCCTCGCGCGAGGGGTGGCCGCCGACCTGGAGCAGCGCGAGCACCAGCGAGGTGAACTCATGCCCCATGGGGATGCCGGCGAAGCGCACGCCGATGTCGGTGCCGGTGCGGCGGATCAGGAAGGAGGGGCGGCGCGCATCATCATCGGCGCGAACATGGCTGACCTTGTCCGACAGCTCCGCGATCTGGCCGAGCAGCCCGGCGAGTTCGGCCGACTTCGGACCGTCATCGAGGGATGACACCAGCTCGATCGGCATGGTGATCTTCTCGAGATAGGCCTTCAGCTGGGCCTTCAGGTTGGAGTCGAGCATGGGGGTGTCTCCGGGTCAGTGAACAGGTGGCCGTCTTGTCGGGCCGGTGGCAGCCGCCGCCCGCCCGGTGGGGGTGGGCGGCAGCGCCGTCATGCGGCTGGGGCCAGCCTCAGATCTTGCCGACGAGGTCGAGCGAGGGAGCAAGGGTCTTTTCGCCTTCTTCCCACTTGGCCGGGCAGACTTCGCCGGGGTGCGAGCGGACATATTGGGCCGCCTTCACCTTGCGCATAAGTTCGGACGCATTGCGGCCGACGCCTTCCGAAGTGATCTCGACATACTGGATCACGCCATCGGGATCGACGACGAAGGTCGCGCGGTCGGCAAGGCCGACGCCTTCGCGCATGACATCGAAGTTGGTCGTGATCTGGCCGCTCGGGTCGCCCAGCATGAAATAGTTGATCTTGCCGACGGCCGGCGAGGTTTCGTGCCAGGCCTTGTGGCTGAAATGCGTGTCGGTCGAAACGCTGTAGATCTCGACGCCGAGCTTCTGGAACTCGCCGTAAAGGTCAGCCATGTCTTCGAGTTCCGTCGGGCAGACGAAGGTGAAGTCAGCCGGATAGAAGAAGAAGATGGCCCACTTGCCCTTGACGTCGCCGTCAGTGACGGTGACGAACTTGCCTTCCTTGAAGGCCTGGGCAGTGAACGGCTTGAGGGTGCTTCCGATGATGGGCATGCGAACTCCTTTGCCAGTTGATTCGGGCAAGGCGTATATAGGTCGCGGGCATCAATCGAACAAATTGATTTACTGGAAGTGCGTGATCGCAAAAAGCGATTGAGCGAGCCGGGGCGCGCCATCTGGCTGCCCCGGCTGCCTGTTTGCTGTCAGCCCTTTTTCAGGTGGCGGCGGCCGAGAAGCTCGGCGATCTGCACCGCGTTGAGGGCCGCGCCCTTGCGGAGATTGTCGGAAACGCACCAGAGCACCAGCCCGTTTTCCACCGTGGGGTCGCGGCGGACACGGCTGACGAAGGTGGCATAATCGCCCACGCATTCGACGGGGGTGACGTATCCGCCGTCTTCGCGCTTGTCGACGAGCATGACGCCCGGCGCTTCCCGCAGGATGGACTGGGCGCGCGCCACGGAAATGGGCCGCTCGAACTCGAGGTTGATGGCTTCGGAATGGCCGACGAACACGGGCACGCGCACGCAGGTCGCGGTGACGCGGATGTCGGGCGAGAGGATCTTGTTGGTTTCCGCCGCCATCTTCCATTCTTCCTTGGTGTAGCCGTCATAGCCGGACGAGGAATCGAGGAAGACGTCGATGTGGGGAATCACGTTGAAGGCGATCTGCTTGGTGAACTTCTTCTGGACCTTTTCGTCGCCCACGAAGACGGCGCGCGTCTGTTCGAAGAGTTCGTCCATGCCGTCCTTGCCTGCGCCCGAGACGGACTGGTAGGTCGAGACGACGCAGCGGGTGATGCCGGCTTCGTCATGAAGCGGCTTCAGCGCGACCACCATCTGCGCGGTCGAGCAATTCGGGTTGGCGATGATGTTGCGCTTTTTGTAGCCGTCGATCGCCTCCGGGTTCACTTCCGGCACGATGAGCGGCACGTCCGGGTCCATCCGGTACAGCGAGCTGTTGTCGATGACGGTGCAGCCCGCCGCCGCCGCACGCGGCGCGTGGATCTTCGTCGGCCCGGAACCGGCGGCGAAGAGGGCGATGTCCCAGCCGGCGAAGTCGAAATTCTCGATGTTCTGGACCTTCAGCTCCTTGCCGGTATCGCCGAAGTCGATCATCGTGCCCTGCGAGCGCGGCGAAGCCACGGCCGCGATGTCGGCCAGCGGAAATTCGCGTTCGGCAAGGATGTTCAGCATTTCGCGGCCCACGTTGCCCGTGGCGCCGACGACGACAACCCGATAACCCACGTTAAAGCTCCAATCCCGGTTCATGCAGAGATATGCGACAGCGGCGCTTGGCGCAGCCGGCCCTTGCAGTCAATCTTTGCAGGGTTTCAGCCTGCGGGCGGCAGCGCCCCCTCGCCATATCTGGAGGAGACGAACTGCTTTACCAGCACAAGGCCGACGACGGTGAGCGGAACGGCCAGAATGACCCCCAGCGGCCCCATGAGCACGCCGGCTGCAATCAGCGAGAAGACGGTGAGGGCAGGCGGCAGATCGACCATGGCCGATTGTGCCATCGGCGTCACGACATTGCCCTGCAGCTGCTGCACGACGATGAGGGCAATGACGGTGGCGATCCCGGTTTCGAAGCTGATGGAAAAGCCGAGAATGACGGCCGGGATGGAGACGACGATCACCCCCAGATAGGGCACGAACTCGCACAGGCCGGCCACCAGCCCGATGGCGAGCGGCGAGGGCAGGCCAGCAATCCACAGGCCAAGCGCCGTGCCCGCTCCGACGAAGCTCATCGACACCGCCTGTCCCTTCAGCCAAGCGTTGAGGCTGGCGAGCACGGCCTCGACCGTCATGAGGGCGGCCTGACGCCTTGCGGGGGGCAGCATCAGCAGCAGGCCCCGGCCATAAAGGCCCGGCTGGGCGGCCAGATAGACGCCCGCCACCAGCACCACGACAAGGCCCGTGATTGCCGTGCCGGCGCTTCCGAGCACGGTTTGCACCACGGAGACGATGCGCTGGCCATCGGGCATGAAGCCGCCGATGTTCTCCATCACGGCGCGGCCTTCGGTCGATGTGTCGAGCCAGGTTTTCACCTGGGCAAAGGCCGAGGGCAGTTTTTCGAAGAGAATGGCGAACTGCTCGGCCATCAGGCTGCCGAAGGCCCAGCCAATGATGCCTATGCCGACGATTGGCAGGATCACCGCCAGAATCAGCGCCAGCGGGAAGGGCAGGCGCAGGCGGCGTTGCAGCAGCCGGGCGAATTCATGGAACATCAGCGCCACCAGCGCCGAGGCGAAGAGCAGGAGCAGAAGATCGGTCAGCCGCCAGAGCATGACGCAAAGCCCGATGGCCGCCGCCACCACGAGCGTGCGACGGAAGATGGCGGTATCTGTGAGGGGTGGGCGCGGCACGTCTGGCATCAAGGTCTCCTGCGCCCACAATAGGCTGGCCGCCCGCTCCCCGGAAGGGGGCAGGCAGCCGGCCTTGATGTCACCACGGCCCGGCTGGCGCAGGCCCGCAGCTTCAGCCCGATGGCCTCAGCCCTGCCGGTCGCGCTGGCCGAGCAGCCGCAGTCGCAGGGCGTTCAGGCGGATGAAGCCCTTGGCGTCGCGCTGGTCATAGGCGCCGGCATCGTCTTCGAAGGTGACGATATTGGCGGAATAGAGCGAATAAGGCGATTTGCGGCCGACGACATTGACGCTGCCCTTGTAGAGCTTCAGCCTGACCGTGCCCGTCACCTTTTCCTGGCTGTAGTCGATCGCGGCCTGCAGCATCTCGCGTTCGGGTGCGAACCAGAAACCATTGTAGAGCAGCTCCGCATAGCGCGGCATCAGCTCGTCCTTGAGGTGGGCGGCGCCACGGTCGAG
>CAYMZC010000044.1:0-17231 GCA_964394815.1 uncultured Sandaracinobacter sp.
CTAAGCCGGCCTGAAACATGGCATGAGGAGGAAGCCCATGGCAGGCAGGCTCGACGGCAAGATCGCGCTCATCACCGGGGCCGCCTCCGGTCTCGGGCTTCGCATGGCGGAACGTTTCGCGGCCGAAGGCGCGCGCGTCCTCCTCACCGACATCGATGCCGATGGCGCCGCCCGCGCGGCCGCCGGCATCGGCGCATCGGCGGGCTCCTTCGCCCATGATGTCACCAGCGAGGCGCAATGGGCGGCTGCCCTTGCCCATGCCGGGGCGCGGTTCGGCGGCCTCCACATCCTCGTCAACAATGCCGGCATCGGCACGCCCGGCAGCGTCGAGGACACCAGCCTCGAAGACTGGCGCCGCGTCCACGCGATCGACCTCGACGGCGTCTTCCTCGGCTGCAAGCTGGCGCTTCCGCTCATCCGCGAGACCACGCGCCGCGAAGGCACGCGCGGCAGCATCCTCAACATCTCGTCTATCGCCGGCGTCATCGCCTCCGGCCGCATGGCCGCCTACAACAGCGCCAAGGCCGGCGTGCGTCATCTCACCAAGTCGGTGGCGCTCCACTGCGCCACCAGCCGTGATCCCATCACCTGCAACTCCATCCACCCCGCCTTCATCGACACCCCCATCCTCGATGGCTTCCAGTCAGCCGGCGCCAGCCGAGAGGCGGTGAAGGCGAAGCTCGGGCGGCAGATTCCGCTCGGCACGGTGGGCGAACCCGATGATGTCGCCTACGCCGCCATCTACCTCTGCTCCGACGAGGCGAAATTCGTGACCGGCGCGGAACTCTACATCGATGGCGGAATCTCGGCGATGTAGCCCGCCGCCCTTTGCCATGGCCCCGCCATCGGCTAGCGTTCACAGCAGCAAGCGAACCCCGCGCCGCCACGGCGGCCACACAGACCGGGAGACATGACGACATGAGCCAGCCCCTCTATCCCGTGCCAGCCGAATGGGCCGCGCGCGCCAAGGTGGACCGGGCGAAACGCGAGGCCATGTACCGGGAATCGCTCGACAACCCGGATGCCTTCTGGCGGCGCGAAGCGCACAGGATCGACTGGGCAAAGCCCTTCACCCAGGTCTCGGACTGGAGCTTCGACGAAGCCGATTTCGGCATCAGCTGGTTCGCTGACGGCGAACTGAACGTCAGCGCCAACTGCGTCGACCGCCACCTCGCCGAACGCGGCGACCAGCCCGCCATCATCTGGGAACCCGACAGTCCCGACGAAGCCGGCCGCACCCTCAGCTTCCGCGATCTCCACGAAGCCGTCTGCCGCCTCGCCAACGCCCTCAAGGCCCTCGGAATCCGCAAGGGCGACCGGGTCACCATCTACCTGCCGATGATCCCGGAGGCGGCGATCTCGATGCTCGCCTGCGCCCGCATCGGCGCCATCCACTCGGTCGTCTTCGGCGGCTTCTCGCCCGACAGCATCGCCAACCGGATCCAGGATTGCGACAGCCGCCTCGTCATCACCGCCGATGAAGGCCTGCGCGGCGGCCGCACCATCCCGCTCAAGGCCAATGTCGACGCGGCGCTCGCCCACTGCACCTCTGTCGAAAAGGTGATCGTCGTCGCGCGCACGGGGGCCGCCGTTCCCATGCTGGAAGACCGCGACCTCGCCTATGAACCGCTTGTCGCGGCGCAGGCCGCCGATTGCCCGGCAACGCCGGTGAACGCCGAAGATCCGCTCTTCATCCTCTATACCTCAGGCTCCACCGGCAAGCCCAAGGGCGTCCTGCACAGCTCGGGCGGCTATCTCACCTGGGTCTCGATGACCCATGAATATGTGTTCGATTACCGCCCCGGCGAAATCTTCTGGTGCGCCGCCGATGTCGGCTGGGTCACCGGGCACAGCTATGTCGTCTATGGTGCGCTCGCCAATGGCGCGACGACGCTGATGTACGAAGGCATCCCCAACTTCCCCGATCACAGCCGCTTCTGGCAGATCGTCGACAAGCATTCGGTGGACATCTTCTACGCCGCCCCCACGGCCCTGCGCGCCCTGATGCGCGAAGGCGATGAATGGGTGAAGAAGACCAGCCGCGCCTCGCTGCGCCTGCTTGGCACCGTCGGCGAACCGATCAACCCCGAAGCCTGGGAATGGTATCACCGCGTCGTCGGCGAAGGCCGCTGCCCCATCGTCGACACCTGGTGGCAGACGGAAACGGGCGGCGCGATGATCACGCCGCTGCCTGGCGCGGTCGATCTCAAGCCCGGCTCGGCCACCTTCCCCATGTTCGGGGTGGAAGCCCAGCTCGTCGATGGCGAAGGCAAGGTGCTCGAGGGCGCAGCAGAGGGCAATCTTGTCCTCACCCGCTCCTGGCCCGGCCAGATGCGCACCGTCTGGGGCGATCATGCCCGCTTCTTCCAGACCTATTTCACAACCTACCCCGGCAAATATTTCACCGGTGACGGCTGCCGCCGCGACGCCGATGGCTATTACTGGATCACCGGCCGGGTGGACGATGTGATCAACGTTTCCGGCCACCGCATGGGCACGGCGGAAATCGAATCCGCCCTCGTCGCCCATGCGAAGGTCGCGGAAGCCGCCGTCGTCGGTATGCCGCATGACCTGAAGGGCCAGGGAATCTACGCCTATGTCACCCTCAACGCCCATGAGCAGCCTTCCGAAGAGCTGCGCCGGGATCTGGTTCAGTGGGTCCGCAAGGACATCGGCCCCATCGCCACGCCGGATGTGATCCAGTTCGCACCGGGCCTGCCCAAGACCCGGTCCGGCAAGATCATGCGCCGCATCCTGCGCAAGATCGCCGAAAATGACGTCTCGAACCTCGGCGACACCAGCACGCTGGCCGACCCGTCGGTCGTGGCGGATCTGGTCGCCAACCGCGCAGGCGCGCAGGCATGACAGGGCCGGGCGGCGGGGAGATCGCGACCCAGCGCCTGCCCCGCAGCCACTTCGGCCTCATCTTCGCCTCGCTGCTCGTGACGGCGGCCGGCAACACGGCGCTGCAGTCGGTGCTCCCGGTCATCGGCCGGGAAATCCGCATCCCCGACATGGCGATCGCCGTCATCTTCTCGCTGTCCGCCCTCATCTGGACCTTCTCGGCCCCCTATTGGGCGCGCAGGTCCGACATCGAGGGCCGCCGCAAGCTTATCCAGCTGGGCGTCATCGGCTTCGGCGTGTCGATGTTCCTGTGCGCCATCATCATCCTCGCCGGAATCCGGGGGCTGATCGCGCCGCTCGTCACCTTCGGCCTCTTCACACTGGCGCGCGCCATCTTCGGCATCTTCGGCTCGGCCGCCAACCCGGCCGCCCAGGCCTATGTCGCCGGCCGCACCAGCCCGGCCGAACGCACCGGGGCGCTCGCCATCCTCGCCTCGGCCTTCGGCCTTGGCACCATCATCGGCCCGGCGATCGCCCCCCTCTTCATCCTTCCCTTCGTCGATCTCTCCGGCCCGATGTTCGCCTTCACGCTGATTGCGGTGGGCGTGTTCCTGGCGGTGCGCATCGGCCTTCCGGATGACAACCCCGATACCGGCCCCGAAGCCCGCGCCGGGCGCGGCGCGGCGGCCTCCATGCCAAGCGTCGGCTCGATGAACATGGGCGCAAGCGCCCGCGTGGCCGAGGAAACCACCGTCTCCGGCAAGCGCGAGCGGATGCGCGTCTTCGACCCGCGCATCAAGCCCTTCATGATCTACGGCTTTGCGGCGGGCTCGCTGCAGGCGGCCACCGGTCAGGCCATCGGCTTCTTCATCATCGACCGCATCGCGCCCGGCGCCGGCATGCACGCCACCCAGCTCATCTCGCTCACCTTCATGGCGGGCGCCGGCGCCACGCTCCTTGTCCAGTGGGGCGTCATCCGCGTCCTCGATCTCAACCCATCGCAGCTCATGCGCTGGGGCGCCGTCATCGCCGCCATCGGCACGCTGGGCATCGCCTTCGCGCAGAATTTTCACATGCTGCTGCTGGCCTTCGCCCTTTCGTCAGCGGGTTTCGGCTTTGCCCGGCCCGGCTTCACCGCCGGCTCCTCGCTCGCGGTCGCCCGGCACGAACAGGGCGGGGTCGCGGGCGCTGTCACCTCCGTCAACGGCGCCTGCTTCATCTTCGCCCCGGCGGTCGGAATCGGCCTCTACGAACTTGTGCCCGAACTTCCCTACTGGCTTTCGGCCATCGCCGCTGCGGCGCTTGCCATCTACGCCTGGCGCAACCAGCAGCTGCGCCAGGTGGTCACGGAAGAGAATTGAAGCAGGTCAGCTCAGGCCGGCACAAGTCAGGCCGGCACAAGTCAGGCCAGAACCAGCTGCCAGTCCGCCCGCCCGCGCAGAAAGGCGACCATGCCGGTCGGCGTCACGCCCACGGGCACGTCAGCGGCCACCAGCCCATGCTCGGCCATGGCCGTCTGGCAGATGCCCGCCTCCACACCCAGCTCTGCAAGCAGCGACAGCGCCGGCCCCAGCCGCCCGTCGCGCAGTCCCGCGGCCGCCGCGCCGCGCAACAAAAGCGCCACCTGCCGGCCAAGGGCCGCGGCCGTCGCGGCCAGTTCCACGCCGGCGCGGAACCGCTCGCCCTCCACCTCCGTCAGAATCAGGAGCAGACCGGGCATGCCGGGTCCCGGGGTACGCGCACGGTCCGCGCCTCCAGCGCCAGCCCCTCGAACAGCCACAACAGGCCGATGCGCGGCGCGCCGAAGCCGGCCAGCAGGCGCAGCACCTCCAGCGCCTGCGCCGCGCCCATGATGCCCGCCACCGCCCCCAATATGCCGGTGTCGGCACAGCTGCGGCCGGGCACATCCTCGGGCAGGCCGGCATAGCAGGCATAGCAGGGCTGGCCCGGCACATGGCCGGCAAACACCCCAAGCTGCCCCTCGAAAGGGCCAAGGGCCGCCGAAACCAGCGGAATCCCCAGGGCCACCGCCGCCCGGTTCACGGTGGAGCGGGTCGCGAAATTGTCGCAGCCATCGGCAATCACGTCATGGCCTGCCAGAATGTCGGGCGCATTCTGGTCGGTCAGCCGGTCGCACAGCGGGGTCACCGCCACATGCGGGTTCAGGGCCGCCAGCCGGTGCACGGCAATATCCACCTTGGCCTCGCCGACATCCCCGCCGGCGTAAAGCGTCTGCCGCTGCAGGTTCGACAGGCTCACCACATCATCGTCCACCAGCGTGATCCGGCCGACACCCGCCGCCACCAGATACTGGAGGCAGGGGCTGCCCAGCCCGCCGGCGCCCAGCACACAGACAGAGGCGCGCTTCAGCTTCAGCTGGCCCTGCCCGCCCACCTCCTTCAGCACGATGTGGCGCTGATAGCGGTCCAGCTCGGCATCGCTCAGCATCAGTGCCGGCCCGTCGATCCGAAACCGCCGTCCCCGCGCGCCGTTTCATCGAGGCTTTCCGCCTCGGCCCAGCGGCAGGTCGCATAGGGCGCCAGCACCAGCTGCGCGATCCGCATGCCGCGCGTGATGGCAAAGGGCCGGTCGCCCAGATTGGCGAGGATGATCTTCACCTCGCCACGATAGTCGCTGTCGATCGTGCCGGGGGCGTTCAGCACCGCCAGCCCCTCCTTCAGCGCCAGCCCGGATCGCGCGCGCACCTGCATTTCATGCCCCTCGGGCACCGCCATCATCAGGCCGGTTGGCACGGCCGCCCGTGCGCCGGGGGCCAGCACCAGATCCGCGTCCACGGCGGCCAGCACGTCCATGCCCGCGGCCCCCGCCGTTCCATAGGCCGGCAGCGCCAGCCCCTCGGCATGGGGAAGCCGCACAACGCGCACGTCAGTCATGCAGCATCTCCGCAATCTTCCGGGCGAGCGCCTCGGCCACCTCTTCCTTGGGCGCTTCCGGCAGGGTTTCCATCCCGTCCGGCCACACCAGATGCACGAGGTTGCGCGCCCCCCCCATCACGTCGCCCGAAACATCATTGGCCACGATCAGGTCGCAGCCCTTGCGCTTCAGCTTGGCCTCGGCATTGGCCAGCACGTCATGCGTCTCGGCGGCAAAGCCCACCACCAGCTTCGGGCGTTGCGGGCTGCGCGAAATCTCGGCCAGGATATCGGGGTTTTCCGTCAGGCTCAGGGGCGGCGGCCCGTCAGGCCCCTTCTTGATCTTCAGGCCCGATGCCTCCACCCGCCAGTCGGCAACGGCGGCCACCATCACGGCGGCATCGGCCGGCAGCGCCGCCAGCGCCGCGTCCCGCATTTCGCGCGCCGTCTCCACGTCCACCCGGCTCACGCCCGGCGGAGTGGGCAAGGTCACCGGCCCGGCCACCAGCGTCACCCGCGCGCCCAGGGCGGCAAGCGCCCCGGCGATGGCAAAGCCCTGCCGCCCGGAAGAGCGGTTGGCGATGTAGCGCACCGGGTCGATCGGCTCGTGCGTCGGCCCCGCCGTCACCAGCACATGGCGGCCCTTCAGCGGCCCGTCCCCGAAATGGGCGCGCACGGCATCCATGATGCGCGGCACGTCCGGCAGGCGGCCCGGCCCATGCTCGCCGCAGGCCATGGCCCCCACATCCGGCTCCAGCACCGTCACCCCGCGCGCCCGCAGCGTCTCCACATTGGCGCGGGTGGCGGCATGCGCCCACATGCGCACATTCATGGCGGGCGCGGCCATCACGGGCGTGTCCGTCGCCAGCAGCAGGGTGGTGGCAAGGTCATCGGCAATCCCGGCCGCCATCCGCGCCATCAGGTCGGCGGTCGCCGGGCACAGAAGCACCAGATCGGCCGATCGCGAAAGCCGGATATGCCCCATCTCCGCCTCGGCGGTCAGGTCGAACAGCTCCATGTGCACGGGCGATTCGGCGAGCGCCGCCACCGAAAGCGGCGTCACGAACTGCGCCCCCCCCTTCGTCAGCACCGGGGTCACGGCCCCGCCTTCGGCCCGAATGGCGCGGATCAGCTCCAGCGCCTTGAAGGCGGCAATCCCGCCACCGATGATGAGAAGAATGCGTCGTCCGGCCAGCATGCTGCAAGCGTTAGCCGCTCGGGCGTGATATTCCAATGGCGCATGCCTCCGCCGCGCTTGCCGGAAAGCGCCCCGTGCCGCTAGGGAAGTGCACACTTCCACCCAATGTCCAAGGTCAGGAAAACCGTGTCCGAACTCGTCCGCCTCACCCTTCCCGATGGCTCCGTCCGCGAAGTCGCGGCCGGCACCACCGCGGGCGATGTCGCGCGGGCCATCGGCCCCGGCCTTGCAAAGGCCGCGCTCGCCGCCCGCCTAGATGGTGAACTCGTCGATCTCGAACGCCCGATCACGGCCGATGCGGCCCTTGCCATCGTCACCGCAAAGGACGAAGCCGACGCCCTGGAACTCGTCCGCCACGATTTCGCGCATGTCCTCGCCGAAGCGGTGCAGGCGCTGTTCCCCGGCACCCAGATTACCTTCGGCCCCGCCACCGACGACGGCTTCTATTACGATCTCGCCCCGCCGGCCGATCGCGGCCCCTTCACCGATGACGACCTCCCCCTGATCGAAGCCGAGATGCGCCGCATCATCGCGGCCGACAAGCCGCTGGTGCGCGAAGTCTGGGACCGCGACGCCCTCATCGAACGCTGGAAGGCCGGGGGCGAGCTGTTCAAGGCCGAATGGGCGGCAGAGCTTCCCGAAGACGAGGAGCTCAGCGTCTACTGGTCGGGCGCGCCGGGCAGCCCCGGCGCCTGGATGGACATGTGCCGCGGCCCCCACCTGCCCTCCACCGGCCGGCTCGATCCCGCCGCCTTCAGGCTCACCCGCGTGTCGGGCGCCTACTGGCGCGGCAATCAGCGCAACCCGCAGCTGTCGCGCATCTACGGCACCGGCTGGCTCAACAGGAAGCAGCTCGAAGCCCATCTCCTCCGCCTCGAGGAAGCCGCGAAGCGCGATCACCGCAAGATCGGCCAGGAGATGGACCTCTTCCACCTCCAGTCCGAAGCGCAGGGCTCGGTCTTCTGGCACCCGCGCGGCTTCGTCCTCTGGCGCCAGCTCGAAGCCTATATGCGCCGCCGCCTCGACGCCTCCGGCTACGAAGAGGTGAAGACCCCGCAGCTGATGGACGCACGCCAGTGGGAACAATCCGGCCACTGGGGCAAATATCGGGAAAACATGTTCGTCGTGCCCGACGAAGTCCCCAATGCGGACGAGGACGGCCCCGTCCTCTCGGGCGAGGGCGATCTGATGGCGCTCAAGCCGATGAACTGCCCGGCCCATGTCCTCATCTTCCGCCAGGGCATCAAGTCCTACCGCGACCTGCCGATCCGCATGGCGGAATTCGGCTGCTGCCACCGCAACGAGGCGCATGGCGCGCTGCACGGGATCATGCGGGTGCGCCAGTTCACGCAGGATGACGCCCACATCTTCTGCCGCGAAGACCAGCTGATCGACGAAATCCGCGCCTTCTGCGACCTGCTCGACAGCGTCTACAAGGATCTCGGCTTCGACAGCTACGCCATCAAGCTGGCGCTGCGCCCCGAACTCCGCTTCGGCTCGGATGAAATGTGGGACAAGGCCGAACAGATCCTGCGCGACGCGGTTGCCGCAACCGGCCGCAACACGCCCGAATTCGGCTGGGAGGAACTGCCCGGCGAAGGCGCCTTCTATGCGCCCAAGCTCGAATTCCACCTCACCGACGCCATTGGCCGCACCTGGCAGGTGGGCACGATCCAGGCCGATACGGTGCTGCCCGAACGGCTCGACGCCAGCTACATCGGCGAGGATGGCAACCGCCACCGCCCGGTGCTGCTGCACCGCGCCATCCTCGGCACCTTCGAACGCTTCATCGGCATCCTGATCGAGCATCACGCCGGCCGCTTCCCGCTGTGGCTCGCCCCGGTGCAGGTGGTGGTCGCCACCATCGTCTCCGACGCCGATGCTTACGCCCTCGGCCTCGTCGCCCGGCTGAAGGCCGCCGGAATCCGCGCCGAGATCGACCTGCGGAACGAGAAGATCAACTACAAGGTGCGCGAACACAGCCTCGCCAAGGTGCCGGTCCTCATGGTCGTCGGCCGCCGCGAAGCCGAGGAAGGCACTGTCGCCATCCGCCGCCTTGGCGAGGAACGCCAGCAGGTTCTCGCCTTCGACGAAGCCCTCGCCGCCCTTGCCGGCGAAGCCCTCCCGCCCGACCTGAGGAGCCCCGCATGATCGACCTGCGCCGCCTGACCGGAGACTTTGCGGCCGCGCCGCAGATCGATCCGGAAGACATGGCCGAAATCGCCCGCCTCGGCTTCGGCCATGTCGTCTGCAACCGGCCCGACAGCGAAGTCCCCGCCAGCCACGCCATCGCCGTCATGGAAAAGGCAGCGCACGCGGCCGGGCTTGGCTTCACCGCCATCCCGGTCGACCAGACTGGTCTCACGCCGGAAAAGATGCTGGCGCTGAAGGCGGTGCTGGAACAGGCGGACAAGCCCGTCCTCGGCTTCTGCCGCTCGGGCACGCGCTCCACAAACCTGTGGGCGCTGGCGCAAGCCGCGCGCGGCGCCGATCCCGAAACCCTCGTCGCCGCAGCCGCCACGGGCGGCTATGACATCAGCGCCCTGCGCCCCGCGCTCGAACAGCTTTCGTCCGGCGCCAGATAAACGGCCCGAATCGCCCAGCCAGAATCGCCCTCCCCGACAGCCCCGCCAGGGACCGCCGGGGGAAATAGGCGTAACCGGCCGAAGCCGGCCTGCTCAGAATCGGGTCGGCGCCGGGCTCACCGTGGTGAAGCCCGTGGGCGTCACCTGCTGCACCTCCAGCCCGCGCTCGGCGACATTGTTGCGGAAGCGGAAGATCCCGTCGACACCGGCAAAGCCCTCGGGGTCGGCCAGCACAGCCTTCGGGAAGGGCGTGCCGGGCTTCCAGCGCCCGCCCGCCACGCTCACGGCCAGCAGCATCGCATCATAGGAAAGGCTGGCCAGCCGCGAGGGCGTGCCGCCGAACCGGGCGCGATAGCGTTGCGCCATCGCCTGGAAGCGCCGGTCGGGCACCGCTGCAAAGACAGCCCCGTGCAACGCCGCCGAGCGTGACAGCCCCGGCTCTGTGTTCCAGATTTCGGTGCCCATCAGCAGATAGCTGCCGGGCCGCGCGCCATAGCGGGCAAGATGCGGCCCGAAGGCGGCCGCGATCGCGCCCGAATCCGCCACCAGCAGCGCCTCGAAGGCAAGGGGGCCTTGCGTCGTCGTCACCGGGGCGATGGTGCCATCCGGCCGGCGCTGCCCGCCGCCTGACTGCTGCATCCGCCGTTCATGATCCGTGACTTCGCTGGCAGCCGGGCCAAGGGCCTTGGGGTTGCGGGCGAAATTGGCCATCGCCACCACCTGCCCGCCAGCGCCCTGCACTGCGCGGGTAAAGGCCACGGACGTGCGCTGACCGTAAAGCCCGTTCGGCACCAGCGCCGCAAAGCGCGACATGCCGCGCCCGGCCGCATAGCTCACCACCCGCTCGACGGATTGCGACGGCTGGAAACCGAGCACATGGACATTGCCGCCGGCCATGGCCGAATCGTTGGAAAAGCTCAGAACCGTCACGCCACGCGCTTCGGCGGCCTTCTTCACCGGCCCCACATTGGCCGACAGAAGCGGCCCCAGGATCAGCTGCGCGCCATCGGCCAGCGCCCGCTCGGCTGCCCCCGCCGCGCCCAGCGCCGCCGTGTCATAGCTTGTCAGCCGCAACCCTTCCTGCCCGCTGTCCACAAGCGCCAGCGTCGCGGCATTGGCAAGGCTGATTCCAACCGGCGCGTTGGAGCCGGTCAGCGGCGCGAGGATTGCCACGCGATGCGGTTCCATGGGCTTTGGCGCGACGGGCTTTTCGGCCACGGGCGGCGGTGGCGGCGCCACGGGGGGCTTCTGCCTCGGGGCGCAGGCCGCCACCACGGCAAGCCCGGCCACCAGGCCCAGTTGTGCCGCACGGCGCACCGCCGGTCTTTCGGTGCTTGCCCTTCTCTCTCCGGCCGCCCAGATTGCCACCATGAGTCCGGCTCCCTCTTCCTCGCCTATGATCGTCCAGGGCAATGATACGCCCGGCCTTGCCCCCGGGCTCTACATCGTGGCCGGCCCCATCGGCAACCTCGGGGACCTGTCACCCCGCGCCGCCCGAATCCTGCGCGAGGCCGATGTCATCGCCTGCGAAGACACGCGCGTCACCGCAAAGCTTCTGCGCGCGGCCGGAAGCGACCGCCCGATGCTCGCCTATCATGAACACAGCCGGGCCGAAGTGGGGGAAGGGCTGCTCGAGCGCATGGCGTCCCGGTCCGTGGCGCTCGTCTCCGATGCCGGAACGCCCCTCGTCTCCGATCCGGGCCATGAACTGGTCCGCGCGGCACGCCAGCGCGGCATCCCGGTCACCACCGTGCCCGGCCCCTGCGCCGCCATCGCCGCGCTCAGCATCAGCGGCCTTCCGTCTGACCGCTTCCTTTTCGCCGGCTTCCTGCCGGCCAGGGCCGTCGCGCGCGACAAGGCGATCGCCGCACTGGCCGCCCTGCCCTTCACGCTCATCTTCTACGAAAGCGGCCAGCGCCTCGGGGCGACGCTGGCAGCCCTCGCCACGGCCCTCGGCCCGCGTGAAGCCGCCGTCGCGCGCGAGCTCACCAAGCTGCACGAGGAACTGGTCACCGGCACCCTCACCGACCTCGCCAGCCGCTATGGCTCAAGCCCCCCGCGCGGCGAGATCGTGCTGCTCGTCGGCCCGCCCGAGGCCGAGGTCGCCACCGCCGACGCGCTCGACCAGGCGCTCGCAGCCGCGCTGCGCACCATGGCCCCGGGCAAGGCGGCGGCCAGTGTCGCAGCCGCCCTCGGCCTGCCGCGCGGGGAAGTCTATGCCCGCGCGCTGGACCTGAAAAACACGAACCCCGAAAGCGGAGACCCCCGATGAACGGCCGGCGCGGCCAGGCCGAACGGCGGGGCCGGCGGGCGGAAAGCCTCGCCGCCTTCTGGCTCCGGCTGCAAGGCTGGCGCATCCTCGCCCGCCGAAAGCAGCTTCCCATGATCGAGGTGGACATCGTCGCCCGCCGTGGCGGCATTCTCGCCGTGGTCGAAGTGAAGCACCGCGCCACGATCGGGGCAGCGCTTGCAGCGCTCGACCAGCGCGCCGCCCGCCGGCTGATGGAAGCCGCGCGCCAGCTTGCGGCGACCGCGCCCGGCCAGCCCTGCGCCCGTGTCGATCTCGTGGCGCTGGCGCCGAGGCGGTTTCCGCGCCATGTCCGGGGGATCCAATGCTAGACGAATCACCCCCCGCCACGCTCGATGCAATCGGCTGCCTCGATGACGAGGACATCCACCTCGATCTTGCCGCCATCGATCTTGCCGCAGCAGACCGGGCGGATCCCGACCTCGCAACCCCCATCGCCATGATGGAGGCGCTGTCGAACCGGCTGGATCGCGGCGTGACAGCCGCAACAGACCGGGCGGAAGCGCTTTCGGCCCTGCTCGCCGGCCGCGAAGGCTTCCGGGGCGCCCGCGAGGATTATGACAGCCCCGCCAACGCCGATCTCATCAGCGTGCTCGAACGGCGGCGCGGCCTGCCGGTGGCGCTCTCCATCCTCTATGTGGCGCTCGTCCGCCGCGCCGGCTGGCAGGCCCATGTGCTTGGCCTTCCCGGCCATGTCCTCATGGCGCTTGGCTCCGGCATTCCGGGCGAAGAACCGGTGGTCATCGACCCGTTCGACCGTGGCGCACTGGTCGATACAGGCCTCATTCCCGCCGCCCGGGCAAGCGCCCGGCTCGACAATCGCGAAACCCTCGTCCGCCTCGTCATGAACCAGATCACCCGGGCCGAAGCCGGCGGCAAAGGCGACCGCGCCCTCACGCTGCTCAGGCGGCTCACCCGGATCGCGCCGGCGATGCCGCAGCTGTGGTGGGAACGCGCCCGGCTCGAACAGGCGGCCGGCAATCTCGATGCCGCCCGCTATGCGCTCGCCGCCATGGGGGAAACCACGCGCGATCCTGTGCTCATCCGGCGCATCATGGCGGCCCGGCGCATGCTTTCCACCCTTTCGGGCCGCCATTGACGCCCGCGCGCGGCCAACCCTAGGAACCTCCCATGCCCAGCACGCTCCGGATCGCGGTCCAGATGGACCCTCTCGAAACCATCAATGTCGCCGGCGACTCCAGCTTCGCCCTGATGCTCGAGGCGCAGAAGCGCGGCCACCGCCTGTGGCATTATCTCCCCGACCAGCTCGACTGGTTCGAGGATCATGTCGTCGCCACCGCCCGCCCGGTGGAAGTCATGCGCCCCGAACAGCCGGGGGCCGCGCATTTCCGCTGGCTCGGCGAACCCCAGCGCCTGCGCCTCGCGGATGACATCGATGTGGTGCTGATGCGCCAGGATCCGCCGTTCGACATGGGCTACATCACCGCCACCCACCTGCTCGAACGCGCGCAGGAAGCCGGCGTCCTGGTGGTCAATGATCCGGCCTCGGTGCGCAACGCGCCGGAAAAGCTCTTCGTCCTCAACTACGCCGATCTCATGCCGCCCACACTCGTCACCCGCTCGCTGGAATCGGCCATCGCCTTCCGTGAGCGCCATGGCGAAGTGGTGGTGAAGCCGCTCTACGGCAACGCCGGCGCGGCGGTCTTCCATGTCCCGGCGGGCGATTCCAACCTCCCCGCCCTTGTCGAACTGTTCACGCAGGTCTGGCGCGAACCCTTCATGGTGCAGGCCTTCCTCCCCGATGTCGCAAAAGGCGACAAGCGCATCGTCCTCATCGACGGCGAGCCGGTGGGCGGAATCAACCGCCTGCCCAAGCATGGGGAAATCCGCTCGAACCTCGCCGCCGGCGGCTCCGCCCACGCCACGACGCTGACAGCAGAGGAACAGGCCATCTGCGACCGCATCGGCCCCGATCTCAGGCGGCTCGGTCTCGTCTTCGTCGGCATCGACGTGATCGCCGGCCGCCTCACCGAGATCAATGTCACCTCGCCCACCGGCATCGTCGCGATAGACCGGTTCAACGGCACCAACATCCCCGCCATCTTCTGGGCACGGGTGGAAGCGAAGCGGGCCGGCGCATGACGGACTGGATCGGCGCCTTCATCGCGTCGAGCGGCTACTGGGCCGTGGCCATACTGATGTTCGTCGAAACCATCTTTCCGCCGATTCCGTCGGAAGTGATCATGCCGCTCGCCGGCATCGGGGCCGCCCAGCAGGAACTGAGCCTCGCCGGCGTCATCCTCTCGGGCACGGCGGGCGCCATGGCGGGCAATATCGCCTGGTTCCTGCTCGCCTGGAAGCTGGGCCTCGACCGGTTCGAGCGCTTCCTCATCCGCTACGGCCGCATCCTCACACTCGATGAAGCCGAACTCGCCCGCGTCCGCCGCCTGTTCGACCGCCACGGCGGTGGCATCGTCGGCGTGGGCCGCGTCCTGCCCACTCTGCGCACGCTGATTTCCGTGCCGGCAGGCCTGGTGCGCATGAACCTGCGCACCTTCCTCCTCTATTCCACGCTTGGCACCTTCCTGTGGACCATGGGCCTCGCCATCGCCGGCTATCTGCTCGGGTCGAATGTCCGCCAGATCGACACGATCCTCGGGGCGCTGTCCACGCTCGTCATCCTTCTGCTCTTTGCAGTCTATCTCTACCGCGTCGTCACCTGGAAACGGCGCAGCTCCACGCAAAGCAGCGGCAGCTGAGGCCCCCGCTCAGGCCTTCCCTTCCAGCATCCGGATGATGGCCGAAAAATCCTTGCCGCCCGCTCCGGCGTTGGCAAGCATCTGGTAAAGCGATTCCGCCAGCGCCCCCATCGGCACCGAGGCGCCGGCCCCTTGCGCCGCCTCCATGGCGAGCTTCAGGTCCTTCAGCATCAGGGCAGTGGCAAAGCCGCCTTCATAATCCCGGTTGGAAGGGGCGGCCGGAACCGGCCCCGGCATCGGGCAATAGCTCGTCATCGACCAGCACTGCCCCGAGGCCTTCGAGGAAATGTCGAAAAAGGTCTGGGCATCCAGCCCCAGCTTCTGCGCCAGCAGGAAGGTTTCTGCCGTCGCCACCATCGACGCGCCCAGAAGCATGTTGTTGCAGATCTTGGCCGCCTGGCCCGCCCCTGCGCCACCGGCATGGATCACGGCCTTGCCCATGGCCGAAAGATAGGGCTCGGCGGCGCGAAAGGCGTCTGCCTCGCCGCCCACCATGAAGGTGAGAGTGCCGCCGGTCGCCGCCGCCACCCCGCCCGACACCGGCGCATCCACAAAGGCAAGGCCGCGCGCGGCGGCATCGGCAGCCACGGCCCGGGCGCTGTCGAGATCGATGGTCGAGCAATCCATCAGGATCACATCCGGCCGCACGGCGCCGAACAGCTGTTCGCCATAGACCTGACGGACATGCACGCCAGCCGGCAGCATCGTCACCACGGCATCCGCACCGGCCGCTGCTTCGGCGGCGCTCGCGGCGGCAGTCGCGCCTTCCGCAACGACACGGGCGACAGCCGCTGCGTTCAGGTCGAAGGCGCGCACCCTGTGGCCTGCCTTCACGAGGTTCGCGGCCATGCCCGAACCCATGTTGCCTAGCCCGATGAAGCCGACGTCAGCCATGCCATTCCTCCTTCAAGTTCGCAGCCGTCAGGCCTTCAGCAGTTCCCGCGCGGTGATCATCCGCATGATTTCATTGGTCCCCTCAAGGATGCGGTGCACCCTCAGGTCGCGCCACAGCCGCTCGACCGGATAATCCATCAGATAGCCATAGCCGCCGAACAGCTGCAGCGCCCGGTCAACGACGCTCGAGCCCGTGTCGGTCGCCAGCCGCTTGGCCATGGCCGCGAACTTCGTTTTGTCGGCTGCGCCCGCCGTCACCTTGGCGGCGGCCAGATAGAGCAGCGCACGCGCCGCCTGAAGGTCGGTTTCCATGTCGGCGAGGGTGAACTGGGTCGCCTGGAAGTCGACGATCGCCTTCCCGAACTGCCGCCGCTCGCGCACATAGGCCACAGCCTCGTCGAGCGCCCGCTGCGCCCCGCCCAGGGAACAGGCGCCGATGTTGAGCCGCCCGCCATCCAGGCCGGCCATGGCGATGCGGAAGCCCTGCCCTTCCGTGCCCACAAGATTCTCGACAGGCACGCGCACGCCATCGAAATGCACCTGCGCCGTCGGCTGGGAATGCCAGCCAAGCTTGCGCTCCTGCGCGCCGAAGGTCACGCCGGGCATGTCCTTCTCGATCACCAGGCAGGAAATGCCGCCGGCGCCCTCGCCGCCGGTGCGCACCATGGTGACATAGATGTCATTGACGCCGCCGCCTGAAATGAAGGCCTTGCCGCCCGTCACTACATAATGGTCGCCGTCACGCACGGCCACGGTCTTCAGCGCCGCCGCGTCCGAGCCGGACCCCGGCTCGGTCAGGCAGTAGCTGGCAATCAGGTCCATCGGCACCAGCGCGGGCAGATATTTCTGCTTCACCCGGTCGCTGCCGAAACAGTCGATCATCCAGGCCGCCATGTTGTGGATGGAAATGAAGGCGCTGGTCGAGGGGCAGCCATAAGCCATGGCTTCCATCACCAGCGCTGCTTCCAGCCGGCCCAGCCCGATGCCACCCGAATCCGGGCTCACATAGATTGCGCCAAAGCCAAGCCCGGCCGCCTTGGCGATGGCCTCGCGCGGGAAGACATGGCCTTCGTCCCACGCCGCTGCATGGGGCGTGATCTCGGACGCGGTGAACTTCTGCGCCGCTTCCTGGATGGCGCGCTGGTCCTCTGTCAGTTCGAACTGGCTCATGCGTCTGTTCCCGCCCCTCTTGCTCAACCCATCGTCGGGATCACGAAGGCGTTGGACCCGTCGGGCGACCCGTCCGGCCAGCGCTGCGTGATGGTCTTCACCTTCGTCCAGAAGCGCACGCCTTCCGTGCCATGCTGGTTGTGGTCGCCAAAGGCCGAACGCTTCCAGCCGCCGAAGCTGTGATAGGCGACAGGCACCGGAATCGGCACGTTGATCCCCACCATCCCCACATTCACCCGCGCGGCGAATTCGCGCGCGGCATGGCCGTTGCGGGTGAAGATCGCGACACCATTGCCATATTGATGTCGGCTCGGCAGGGCGAGCGCATCCTCGAAGCTTTCGGCCCGCACCATCTGCAGCACCGGCCCGAAGATCTCCTCACGATAGCTCGACATGTCGGGCGTCACATGGTCGAACAGGGTCGGGCCGATGAAGAAGCCTTCCTCATGGCCCTGCAGCTTGTAGCCCCGGCCATCGACGACCAGTTCCGCGCCCTCGTCGGCGCAGGTCTGGATCCAGTTTTCCACACGCGCCTTGTGGGCGGCGTTCACAACCGGGCCGTAATGGGCCTCGGGGTCGGTGGATATGCCCACCTTCAGCTTCGCCATCGCCGGCACCAGCTTCTCGCGCAGGGCGAGG
>CAYMZC010000045.1:0-17002 GCA_964394815.1 uncultured Sandaracinobacter sp.
GAGCATCATGAAGGCGGACACGGTGGACAAGGCCGCCTTCTGGTACTGGCGCTATCTCGCCCGCACCGCCCGGGCCTATGACAGCGTGATCGTCGGCTCCCGCTGGTTCGGCCAGCGAATCCAGCGCCATGGCGGCATCGCGTCCGAACTGGTGCCGCTGGGCGTCGACACGGATCTTTTCCACCCACGGCGGCGCGACAATGCGCTGCGCCGGCAGATGCTGGCTGATTTCGGCCTGCCGCCATCGGCGACCCTGCTGGTGGGCGTGGGCCGCCACCATCATGAAAAGCAGTGGCCAGTCGTGTTCGAGGCCGTGGGCGCCGTGCGCGACCAGAATGTCGCCATGATCCAGATCGGCAACGGCTTCGCCAACGAGCGCGTGACCCGCGCCGCCGAGGCCGCCGGGAACATCCGGCTGCTTGGCCATATCGGCGACCGCGAGCAACTCGCCCGCATCCTCGCCTCCTCTGACGCGATGATCCACGGCAGCAGGGCCGAAACATTCGGCCTCGTCGCATCCGAGGGACTGGCATCGGGCATTCCGCTCATCCTGCCCTCTGAAGGCGGCTGCACCGATGCCGCGGAACCGGCCTGGTCCGAGCTTTACGAACCGGGCAATCCGGCGGCCGCGCGCGATGCCATCCACCGCCTGCTGAACCGGGATTCCGATGCGCTGCGGGTGGCGGCCATGGGTGCGCGTAACACCCACATCTCGACACCGTCCCAGCATTTCGAGCGGCTGTTCAGCCTCTACCGCGATGCCGCGCCACCGCTGATGTCGCCCGCGCCCGCCAGCCAGCCGGAAACCGGCATGGGCCGGGTAGCAGCGGCCGCCTGAGCAACAGGGCGGGGCGCAAGCCCCTGCCCTGCCGCCGGGCGATGCCGGCAAAACCGCTATTCGGCGGCTTCGGCCAGCGGCAGCGCTTTTACCGGGGCAGCGGGCGGAACAGTCGCCGTCACGGGCCCCGGCTTGCGGAACTGCAGCACGCCATCGTCGAGCGGAGCGTGGCGGATGCTCTTCCTGTCACGCAGATAATCCTGCGTATCGCGCCAGGGATCCGTCGAGGACTGGCGCGGCAGCACATCCTTCGCCCGCTGCACATAGCCCGAGGTCAGGAGCAGCGGTTCGTCCTCCACGGCCACCGTGCGCACCGGCACGGCCACGGGGGTATCGCGGCTGTCCATCTCCTTCAGCAGGCGGCAGGCATATTCGCAGGTCAGATCGGCCCGCAGTGTCCAGGAAGCATTGAAATAGCCAAAGACGTACAGGAGGTTCGGCACCCCCTCCAGCATCATGCCGCGATAGACATAACGTTCATTGGGGTCCACCTTCACGCCATCGACGGAAATGCCGGCGCCACCCAGCATCTGCATCCTGAGGCCCGTGGCCTTGACGATGATGTCGGCATCCAGCCGCTCGCCGGATTTCAGCACGATCCCGGCTTCGTCCAGATGGCCGACATGGTCGGTCACGACAGAAGCCCGCCCGGCCTTCAGGGCATCGAAGAAATCGCTGTCGGGCACGAGGCAGAGGCGCTGCTCCCAGACATTGTAGCGGGGCTGGAAATGCGCCTTCACCGTCTCTTCCGGCAGCTCCTTCAAAAGCATCTTCGTCAGCCGGGCATTCACTGTCTCAGGCCGCGTCCGCGCCCGCTTGAACACCAGATTCTGCATCACGACGTTGCGGAAACGGATGAGATTGTAGGCCATCATCGGCGGCAGGATCCGCCGCAGCGCATTGGCGAGCCTGTCTTCGGCCGGCCGTGACACCATCCATGTGGGCGAGCGCTGCAGCATGGTGACATGGGCCGCCTCGCGGGCGATGTTGGGCACGATGGTCACGGCCGTCGCCCCCGAGCCGATCACGACAACGCGCTTGCCGCGATAATCGAGGTCCTGCGGCCAGTGCTGGGCATGGAAGATGCGCCCGGCGAACCGCTCCTCGCCGTCGAGATGCGGGTTGTGCGGATTGTCATAGCTGTAATAGCCGGCCGCCATCAGCAGCATCCGGGCGGAAAAGCGGCGCGCGCCATCGGGTGTATCGGCCGTCACGGTCCAGCGGGCGGTGGTGCTGTCGAAGCTGGCATCCACCACCTTGTGGCGGAAGCGGATGTGCTGCTCGATCCCGCCTTCGCGCGCGGTGTCACGCACATAGCGCAGGATGTTGGGCCCGTCGGCAATCGCCTTCTGTTCCGTCCATGGGCGGAAATTATAGCCCAGGGTGAACATGTCGCTGTCGGACCGGATTCCGGGATAGCGGAACAGATCCCAGGTGCCGCCGATCGCCTCGCGCGCCTCGAGGATGGCGTAGCGCTTGCCGGGGCACTTGTCCTGCAGGTGCCATGCGGCGCCGATGCCCGAAAGCCCGGCCCCGACGATGAGGACGTCCAGTTCTTCCATTCCCAAACCTCCCGATGGCGTGTTCGCCTTGCAGATACTCTGTCATGCGGAGTTCTGCTCCGCAAGTTTGGAGGAAGCGGCAGGCCAGAGCGTCAGGATCAGCCAAGATGCGAAAGGAAGTCCTCGGCCGGGGGGTGCTGGAAGGCGTGCGCGGGTGCGCCTTCCAGCCATGGCGCATGATCGGCGGCCGACAGCACGACCGGCATCGCCCTGGCATGGACGGGGGCGATCAGCCGGTCCGGCGCGCAGGTCAGGAAGGCGAAGCGCGGCACATCCTCGCCGGGCACGGGGCGCAGCAGCCCGGCAAAGGCGAAGGGCGCGCCATCGGCCCTGCCGAACCAGTGCCTCACCTTGCGGCCCGTTGCGGGGTCGGGCTGGTCTGTCCATTCGGCAAAGGCCGTTGCCGGCACAAGGCAGCGAAGCCCGGGCTTTGCCAGTGCGGCGCGCCAGAAGGGGCTATCCAGGTTGCGGATATTGACCACCGGCCGTTTCCCCGCCGCCGGCGGCGGCACGCCCCAGCGCGCCGGGCAGAGGGTGCGCCCGCTGCCGGATATCCGAACGACAGGCGCGACACTGTCGGGAAAGGCGCTGGCCGTCGGTTGCAAGCCCTCTTCCGCTTTTGCGCCGAAGGTGGCGGCAATGTCGGCGAGGCTGCCATCCAGCCGGTAGTTGGTGCACATGGCTCCTTCTCCCTGCCCTTGATTTCGAACCCGCAACCCGGCCGCGATTCCGGCCCTAGCGGGCGTTGAAGCTGATGCTGATCCTGTCGGCGCGGGCGGACGATGGCATCACCTCGTGCCGCAGCCAGCTTTCCCACAGGAACAGCGTGCCGGGCGCCGGGCGGGCATAGACGAAGGGCCGGGCCGCCTCGGGCGCGTCAGGCGTGCGGGTCAGGGCCGCCATCATCATCGGCAACCGCGGATCCTCGAGCTTCAGGGCGCCAGCCCCGTCCGGCACCTCCACATAAAGCGTGCCGGAAATGATGCTGTGCGGGTGAATGTGGCCGCTGTGCCCGCCGCCGGGCTTCAGCAGATTGACCCACAAGCTGTCGATCTTCGGCGCGCGGCCGCCAAGATCCATGTGGGCGCCAGCCGCGAAGGCGAGAAGATGCGGCCGCAGCCGCCGCACAAGGGCGGCAAAGGCCGGATCGCGGGCCGGCAGATCATCGAGGGAGGCATAGCTTGTATAGCCCCGGTAGCCATTGGCCCGGCACCAGCGGCGCCCGGCGCCATCATCCTGCGCCAGCATGCGGACGCTGTACGCCAGTTCGGCAAGCAGCGCCCCGTCATCCAGCTGCGCCTCGTAGAAGGGCGTCGCGAAGAGCTGGCGCATGCCGGACGGGAGGCCCGGTTCCGGAACCAGTGAAGGGGAAGAGGATTGCGGTGCCATGCCGCCTTCAATCACGCTGCCCGGTTGGGCGCAAGGCACGCTGCCCGGCAGGGCGCAAGGCACGCTGCTGACACGGATGGCGGGAGGAGGGAATTCCGCACTGGCTCCCCGGGTAGGATTCGAACCTACGACCGTCCGATTAACAGTCGGATGCTCTACCGCTGAGCTACCGAGGAATGCCGGTGCGGAGGGCGCGCCATAATGCAGGCTTTTGGGGAAGGCAAGCCCTCTTCTGCCATTACTGCAGGGCATGAGGGCGTGGGCTTGCGGTTCGGGGGTTATCCGGCGGTCTTGCGGGTGGATGCCGTAGCCTGCGTGATGTCCGCCGAATCGTCCGGGCCTGTGCGCGGGCCTGTGCGCATATCGGTGCGCGGGCCGGCCACATGGCGGCGCTGTCCGCCATGCCTCATTACCTTGGCAGGGAAAGGCCTGCTTCGCCCCCGGAAACCCAGAATCCTGTTGGAACGTGGCGAAGCCGGGCATAGATGACCGGACGAGCACCTGCAAAAGGACGTAACATATCATGGCTACGGCCACACGCCTGCCGGACGAAGCCGGCGCAACACTAAAAGCCGCCGCGCCGGAATCGGTCGTGGTGCGATTTGCCGGGGATTCCGGCGACGGCATGCAGCTGACCGGTGGCCAGTTCACCCTCTCGACTGCCCTTGCCGGCAATGATCTCGCCACCTTCCCCGACTTCCCGGCCGAGATCCGCGCCCCGCAAGGCACGCTGTTCGGCGTGTCGGCCTTCCAGATCAATTTCGGCTCCGGCCGCATCGACACCGCGGGCGATGCGCCCGACGTGCTGGTCGCCATGAACCCGGCCGCGCTGAAGGTGAACCTGCCCGACCTCAGGGCCGGCGGCCTCATCATCGCCGACAGCGGCGAATTCGGCGATCGCAACCTGAAGAAGGCGCATTACGAGACGAACCCGCTGGAGGATGGCAGCCTTGCCGCCTACCAGCTCCTGGCGTTCGACATCTCGAAGCAGACGCTCGAATCGGTGAAAGCCTTCGGCCTTGGCAACAAGGATGCGCTGCGCTGCAAGAACATGTGGACTCTGGGCCTCGCGCTCTGGATGTTCGGCCGCCCGCGCGCGCCCATCATCGACTGGCTCTCGCAGAAGTTCGCCAGAAGCGAAGTGCTGCGCGACGCCAACATCGCCGCCCTCAACGCCGGCCATGCCTTTGGCGAGACGGCCGAACTTTCCGGGCCGCTGAAGCAGTTCCGCCTGAGCCCGGCCGAGGCCGAGCCCGGCCTCTACCGCACCGTCACCGGCGCCGATGCGCTTTCGCTGGGCCTTGTGGCGGGCGCCAAGCTTTCGGGCCTGCCAATGTTCTTCGGCGGTTATCCGATCACCCCGGCCTCGGCCATCCTCCACTCGCTCGCACGGCTGCGCGAATTCAATGTCACGACCTTCCAGGCCGAGGACGAGATCGCGGCAATCTGCTCGGCGATCGGGGCGGCCTATGCCGGCAATCTGGCGGTCACCTCCTCGTCCGGCCCCGGCATCGCGCTCAAGACCGAGGCGATGGGCCTTGCCACGATGACCGAGCTGCCGCTGGTGATCGTGAACTCCCAGCGCGGTGGTCCGTCCACCGGCCTGCCCACCAAGACCGAACAGTCCGATCTTTATCAGGCAGTCTACGGCCGCAACGGCGATACGCCGATCCCGGTGATCTCCGCGCGCAGCCCGTCGGACTGTTTCGACGTCGCGATCGAGGCCTGCCGCCTCGCCCTGGCCTTCATGACCCCGGTGATCCTGCTGACCGACGGCTATATCGCCAATGCGGCAGAGCCCTGGAAGGTGCCCGACGCCGAGGCTTACGAGCCCTTCCCGGTGACCTTCCACGAGGCGATTCCGGAATCGGGCAAGCTCAACCCCTATCTGCGCGACCCCGAGACACTGAAGCGCGTGTGGGTGAAGCCGGGCACGCCGGGGCTGATGCACCGCATCGGCGGGATCGAGAAGAATTACGATACCGGCAACCTCGACTATTCGGCCGCCAACCACCAGAAGATGACGGATACGCGCAAGGCCAAGATCGACGGCATCGCGCGCTACATTCCGGCACAGACGGTGGAAACAGGGCCGGACAAGGGTCCGCTCGTCGTCGTCGGCTGGGGTTCCACCTATGGCCCGATCCGCCAGGCGGTGGAGCTTGTGCGCGCCAGGGGGCATGATGTCGCCCATATCCATATCCGCCATATCTGGCCTTTACCGGCCAACCTCGGCGACCTGCTGAAGGGCTATGACCGGATCCTGGTGCCCGAGATGAACACCGGCCAGCTGAAGACGCTGCTGCGCGACCAGTTCCTGGTTGATGCCCGGCCGCTCAACAAGGTTTCCGGCCAGCCCTTCCGCATCGCGGAAATCGAAGCCGCCATCCTGGGGATGCTGCAATGAACGAGATCACGAAGATCACACCCGCCACCAAGCCCGATGAGTGGGCAACGGACCAGGAAGTGCGCTGGTGCCCCGGCTGCGGGGACTATGCCATTCTGAAGGCCGTGCAGCGCACCATGCCACAGCTTGGCGCCAAGCCTGAAAACACGGTTTTCATCTCGGGCATCGGCTGCTCCAGCCGCTTTCCCTATTACATGGAAACCTATGGCTTCCACACCATCCACGGCCGCGCGCCGGCTGTCGCCACGGGCGTGAAGCTGGCCAACCCCGAGCTCGATGTCTGGCTGGTGACAGGGGACGGCGATGGCCTGTCCATCGGTGGCAACCACCTGATGCACCTGCTGCGGCGCAACCTCGATTGCCAGGTGCTGCTGTTCAACAACGAGATCTACGGCCTGACCAAGGGGCAATATTCGCCCACCTCGCGCACCGGCACCCATTCGCCCTCATCACCGGCCGGCTCGGTCGAGCGGCCGGTTTCCCCCTGCGCCTTCGCGCTGGGCGTGAGCGCACGCTTCATCGCCCGCACGATCGACACGGCGCAGAAGCAGATGCCCGAGGTGCTGAAGCGCGCCTATGAGCACAAGGGCGCCAGCTTCGTGGAAATCTACCAGAACTGCGTCGTCTATAATGATGGTGCTTTCGAAGCCTTCACCGAGAAGAAATCCGCCCCCCTCAGCCAGATCTGGCTGGAGCATGGAAAGCCCATGCTGTTCGCCAATGGCACCAAGGGGCTGAAGCTCGACCGCGACCGCCTTCAGCTCGAAGTGATCGACGTGGTGGATGGCGACACCAGCGACGTGCTTGTCCATGACGAGACGAACAGGGCGATTGCCGCCATGCTGGTGGACATGCCCTTCCCGCAGTTCCCGGTGGCGCAGGGCGTCATCTATTGCGACCCGGCCCCCAGCTTCGACCAGGTGATGGAAGCCCAGGGGGAAAAGCTGAGCGCCGGCAAGGTTGCCGACCTCAATGCACTTCTGCGCCGTGGCCAGAGCTGGGAAGTGAAGCCGCAAGGCTGACAGCCCGCCCGGCGCGGCACTGGCCGAAGGGCTGAATGCAGGCTGCAGGCAGGGGAAACGGGGCGTTCATGACGTAAAGCCCATCATGAGGCTGTCATGCACGCCCTGAACCCTTCCGGCGCCCCTGGCGCAAGCCATGTGGCCGCAGATCGCCGCATTGCCGCAGAGCCCGAAGCCCTGCTCGCCGTTCGCGCCGGCAGCGGCGATGCACAGGCCTTCCGCGATCTGGCGCGCCTTGTCGCGCGCCCTGCCCTTGGCCTTGCCATCCGCATCCTCGGCGATCACGCGGCCGCGGAAGACGCGGTGCAGGACGCCCTGTCGAAACTGTGGCGCGAAGCCCACCGCTTTGATCCGTCGCGCGGCAGCTTCGGCGGCTGGTGGCGGAGCATGCTCGTGAACAGCGCACTCGACAGCCGCCGCAGGTTGCGCCCCGCCCTGAGCCGCACCGAAAGCCTCGATACGGCCATCGGCCTTGCCGATGGTGCGCCCTCCCCCGCCGATGCCGCGCAGTCGGCCGAAATCGCCGCGCGGGTGCAGGCCGCAACCGAAAGCCTGCCACCCCGCCAGCGGGCGGCGCTCTCGCTTTTCCATGGCGACGGCTTCAGAATGGCCGAAATCGCCGCGATGCTGGAGACGAGCGAAAAGGCCGTCGAAGGCCTGCTGCTGCGTGCCCGCGCCACCCTCAGAACGCAACTGCTTGACCTGAAGGACGAGCTGGAATGACCAGGCCACGCCCCTTTCCCATGGACCATGACGCAAGCCTTGATCGCGCCCTCAGCACCTGGGCGCGGCATGATGCGGGGGATGAGGCCGCCCTCATGCGTATACTCTCCCATGCAGATGCAATCGCCCAGACGAAACCGGCTCCTGCCCGACACGCCCCGGCCGAACCGGGACAGGGCGGGCCACGCCGGGCTTTCTGGATGCTGGGCGGCGCGGTGGCGGCTTCCGTCGCCATTGCAGCCCTGCTGGCGCCTTCCCCCCGGCTGGCGTCGCCCATGGCGGGAACCGGCGCACTGGATGCGCAAGGCCTGTTGATGCTGGCCGAGGCAGACGCCGATTCAGGCCTTGCCTTTGCCCTGCTCTACACCCCGACCATCGAAGAGGAGTACCAGCTTTGAAGACCCTTATCCTTGCAGCCGCGGCGCTTATTGCCGCTCCCGCCATCGCCCAGACTGCCCCCGCCCAGACTTCACCATCCGCGACCCCGCAGGCGCAGAACGAAACCCAGGCCCAGCAACCGCGCATGAAGCGCATGGAAGCCGGCCGCATGAAGCACCGCCGCGGGCCGATGTTCGAGAATGTCTCGGCCGAAGGACGGGAAATCCTGTTCGCCGCCATGCGGAAGGACATGGGCGAGCATCGCGCGGAGATGCGCGCTGCCCGCGATCGCATCAACAGCCTCGTCGGCGCGGAAAAGCTCGATGTGGCAGCCCTGAAGAAGGCGATGGACGCCGAGCGCAAGCTGGTGGACGCCCATCATGCCAGGCGCCAGACGGCCATGCTGGAGGCCTTCCAGAAACTTTCCCCGGCTGACCGCAAGGCCTTCGCCGAGGATGCCGGCAAGAGCCGCGCCCGTGTGGAAGCCCGCACCAAGGAATGGCGCGAGCGCGCCGAGCAGCGGCGCGAGCGCATGCGCACGCAGGCGCCGCCCGCGGCCAGCTGAGCTGCGGTTCTGCAGCAGCAATGGAAAGGGGGCCTCGCGGCCCCCTTTCTTTTTCCGACCCTGAAAATCCCCGGCTCAGAAGCGGACGCCGGCCGTGACGGCCACGGTGCGCGGCGGGCCATAATAGCCGATGACGGAATTGCCGAAGAGCGCGCCCGGGAAATTATAGCCACCCACGCGATAGCGCTCGTCGGTCAGGTTGCGGCCATGCACCCCGATCGAGAAGCGGTCATCGCCCGAAACCCAGTTGACCGAGGCATCGACCAGAACGGTCGCCGGCTGGTCGAGAAGCGGTGTCGGGATCTCGAACATCGCCTGCTCGGCCCTGAGGGCAACCGCCGGCGTGACGGAAAGGCGGCCGCCGGCAAGGTCTGCCGACCAGGTGGCCGACACATTGGCGACGAATTCGGGCGTGTTCTGGAAGACTCGCTGGTCGGCGACATCGACAGGAACCGTCCCGCCCTGGATGAAGGTCAGGAATTCCTTGTAGTCCGCCGAGGTGTAGCCGAACATCGCCGTGAACTGCAGATTGTCGGTCGGAACCGCGCGCATTTCCACTTCGAGGCCATAGATCACCGCCTTGCCGGCATTGTCCACGAAGCTCGCGATGCCGCCGAACTGGTCGGGCACCTGCACCGTCACCTGCTGGTCCTTGTAGTCGGAATAGAAGCCGGCGATGTTGAGGAACAGGGTGCGGTCAAGGAAGGCGCCCTTCAGGCCCAGTTCCCAGCTGTCGATCGTCTCGGGCTGATAGCCATTGACGGTGGTGGGGGTCAGGATGGCGTCTCCGCGCATGTCGAACCCGCCCGACTTGAAGCCCCGGCCCCAGCTTGCATAGAGGTTGAGGTCGCTGTTCGGCTGGTAGCTGATGGCGACGCGCGGGGTGAATTTCTCGAAGCTGGCGCTGTTGGTGTAATCCGAGCGCAGGAGGCCCGGAATGGCGTCCGGGTTGCCGAATTCCGGCGAGCGGATGCCGGTGAAATTCTGCCGGTAGACGCTGCCGCGCTTGTCGTCCTTCGTCCAGCGCAGGCCTGCCGAAAGCTTCAGCTGATCCGTCAGGCTGTAGGAAAAGTCACCGAAGACGGCGATGGATTCGGTCTTCACCGTACCCGATGTCAGCGTCGTCAGATTGGCGAGGCCAAGCACCGTATCGAATGCGCCCGAGGCCTTGCCATCCAGGTAGAAGGCCCCCAGCACGCCCTGGAAACGCTCGGCCTCGACCAGCAGCTGGACTTCCTGGGTGAACTGCCAGTCCTTGTAATAGGCCGGCACGTCGAGAACGGGGCCGGGCGTGTTGTCGAAATCGATCAGCGTGTCGGAGCTGCCATCGCGATAGGCCGTCACCGACTTCAGGGTCAGCACGTCGTTCAGGCCGAACTCGCCCGTCAGGCTGATGCCCTGGGTGACAACCTTGTTGTCATCCCCGATGCCGGCGCGGGTATCATAGACGCTGTCGGTCGGCTCGAAATCGGGCAGGCCGAGGTTGCCGAGGATGCGGCTGCCATGGCGCGGGTTGGAGCGGTCTTCGGTACGGTCGGCGGCGATGCGCACGAAGATGTCGTCACCGGGTGTGAATTCGGCCGAGATGCGGCCCGCCAGCACGTCCTTGTCATAATGTTCGGCGCCCGTCGTCAGGTTCTGGCCATAGCCGTCGCGCTGCAGCCAGGCGACGGCGCCGCCGATGGCGAAGCTGTCGCCCATGGGGATGTTCAGGCTGCCGACGAGATCGATCTGGTTGTAGCTGCCATAGGTGGCCCGGACCGAGCCGCCGAGCTCGTTGCCGAGCCGGCGGGTGACATATTTCACCGCGCCGCCGATGGTGTTGCGGCCATAGAGGGTGCCCTGCGGCCCGCGCAGGATTTCTACCCGCTCGATATCGAAGATGTCGAGGACGGCGCCCTGCGGACGGGCGACATAGACATCATCGATGTAAAGGCCGACACCCGGCTCGAAGCCCCACAGCGGGTCCTGCTGGCCGACGCCGCGGATGAAGGCGATGAGGGTGGAGTTGGAGCCGCGCGCCACCTGCAGCGTGAGGTTGGGCGTCTGGCGCTGCAGGGCGGTGATGTCGGGCGCGCCCTGTGCTTCCAGCGTATCGCCGGTGATGGCCGTGACAGCGACCGGCACCTCGATCAGGCTTTCCGAACGGCGGCGGGCCGTGACAATGATGTCCCCGTCCGTCACGGTTTCGGCCGTGGTGGCCCGGGGTGTCTGGTCCTGGGCGAAGGCGGGGGCGGCCAGCGCCGTCGCCAGCGCAAACATGGAAAGGGTGCGAAGGGCGTGCATCTCGGTATCTCTCCCAAGGGGGCCTGTTCCGGCCTTGCGATATGGTTGGAATCATGACTAGTGAAACCTGAATCGCCTTTCAACTTCAAAACAGGTCGCGGAGAGTGGCAACGTGAATGACAGGCCAGCTGATGCAGAAGCGCCACAGTCGGAGGTGGCGCGCACGCCCCGCACGGCGCGTGGCCGCAAGACCCTGCGCGCCCTGCTGGATGCAGCGGCGGAGGAATTCGGCGCCAAGGGCTTTCACGCCACCGGCATCACCGACATCACGCGCCGCGCCGGGGTCGCGCTGGGCAGTTTCTACACCTATTTCCCCAGCAAGGAGGACATCTTCCGCGCCCTTGTGACGGACATGTCCGCCCAGGTCCGCGAAGCTGTCAGCCCGCATGTGAAGGCAGCGCCCGGCGCCCTCGAGGGTGAGCGTGAGGCGCTGGCCGCCTTCCTCCGCTTCGTGTCACGCCAGCAGCTCATCTACCGCATCATCGACGAAGCCGAATTCGTCGCGCCCGATGCCTATGCCGAACATTATCGCAGCACCGCCGCCCGCATTGCCGAACGGCTGCAGGCGGGCGCGGCGCGCGGCGAGCTGCGCGAGGACGTGGGCGAGGCCGAGGCCTGGGCCATTGTCGGCATGAACGTGTTTCTGGGGCTTCGCTACGGCGTATGGGAAAAGGACGCCGATCTCGACGGAATCATCGACCGGGCGAACCGCCTGCTCGCCGACGGGCTGCGCCGCCGCGACGGGGACTGAGCCGGAAGGCATGGCTGCCCGGCAGGCTGGGCGGAATGCGGGCAGCATCGCCCATGTCGTGGATGGCGATCAGGACGGGCGCAACCAGCTGCGGCCCCGGCCCGGCCCTGTCGGGCAAAGGGCCGGAGGCCCGTTTATGCGCTCAAGGTCTCGGGGGTGCGGATCAGGAAGCGTTGCAGCGCCGCACGCAGGGCGTTCGACAGCGGGATGGAGCCAGTGGGCGTGGCCTGGACGAAGGTGGTCGTGCAGATGCCCACGCACTGCCCATCCTGGAAAAGCGCCTGACCAAGATCATAGGACGCCGTGCCGATCCGCAGGATGCCGGTGCAGACTTCCACCACATCGCGGTGAAACACTTCGCGCAGATAGGTCACGCGGCTGTCGGCGGTGACGATGCGGGACAGGTCATCTTGCCCGAGGCTGCTGAAGATATGGCGTGAAAAGCGCGCGCGCGCTTCATCGTAATAGCCGGCCACGGCGATGTTGTTGATGTGCCGCAGATGGTCCTCGTCGGAATAACGGGTCTGGATTTCGCAGCTGTGCGGATGGATTGCGCGGTCCTGCCGCCAGATGGGGGGCTTCATCGGTCGCCTGTCTCGCCTCTGTTCCTGTGCCGGAGCCACAAGCATGGCCAAGTCGTGGCCACGGTCGCTCCCGAACCGGACTAGTCCCGCCCCGGCCCCGCCTCAATGTCAAATATGGCAGTGTCTGCCGGTCGGCGGCGAGCCGGCGCCAGACGCCCCGTCACTCCCACTCGATTGTTCAAATCTACCATAAGCATATGATTTCGCTTGAATCATTGACGACATCACGCAGTGCAGCCCGGCCCATGGCCCGTCATTTAATCACGCTATTGAAATCATTGACAAAATCAGCGCGAAATTTTTTTCGCCGTTTCGGCATCTATCGCCCCCTATTCCGATTTTGAAGCCGAGTTTCGTGCGTCCGCTTCATCTACAACCGCAGTAAAAAGTACCGTTACAGGCCAGACTCGAAAAAGAGCGCAGCGACATCTCGGTCGCCACTGTCTGGCACATTGGAAACGATCGCTGAACGGAGCAGCCGGGCACCCAATGCGGCAAAGGCAGGGAGAGCATTGCGGCGAGTGCAAACAACAGCCAAAGCAGGAAGGCGATCGCAGCGACGCTGGTCAGGCCAAGCAGCATGGGGGTGCTCCCGCACAAAAGTCGACCGCCGCCGTCGGTCGACAGGATTGGAGCATAGCATGATTGCTAAGCCCGCGCCTCCGCAAAGCCGGCAGTACGGCAATGCAGACACACGTAGTGTCGGGCGCCGTCATCCTGCCGGCTTGTTGAAACGCCATACGCGGATGCCTTTGGCGCGTTCCTTGTCGGACAGGTTGGCCGAGACGCCGGAACGGGGAAAGACGATGACACCGATCGGCAGAGCTTCGAGCATCTGGTCATTGCGGCAGAAGGGTGCGGCCTTATGGTGACGCGCCCAGTCGGGCTTGAAGGTGATCTGCGGAACGTTGCGGGCGTCTGCCCGGCGCGACGCGATGCGCTCGGCACCCTTGGGTGCTCCGCCGTGCAGCAGCACCATGTCGGGATGGCGCGCGTCCACCTTGTCGAGCGCGGCCCAGAGGCCCGAAAGCGGTCATAGCTGTTTCGCTGACCGTTCCCTTTCAGACAGGCCGGAAGTCCCGAAACTCTTGTACCGTGCAAGACTTCCAGCTGAGCCGGCCCGAGCAAATGTCTTGCAAGGTGCGGGCCTTCCGCTGTCGGATCGAGCGCATCGAGCGTTGCCGAAGCGGGCTTTCGGCACCTCTACCGCCCAGCAGCTTCAAAACCCGCAATCAGCGGTCTTCAAGTGCCCATGACAAGGCGGAAGGATGGGGCGCTATATCTTGCGGCTGCTCCCTATCCCTCGGAACCTCGTCCAGGCTATCGGCTTTTCTGACACGTCCTTTATCCGTTGAGGGCGATCTTCTGACCAGTTGCCGCCACATCCGCGCTGCATCTTCCGGCAGCATCCAGGCCGCCGGGACGACAACAAGGGTCAGCATCGTCGATGTGATCAGCCCGCCAATCACGATGAAGCCCATCGCGTTGCGCCATTCGGATCCATCGGATGATGCCAAGGCCACCGGAATCATACCGAAGATTGCGGCTAGTGCCGTCATCAGCACCGGACGCAGCCGTTCCGGCGCGGCTTGAGCCATGGCGTCGGCGCGTGACACACCGGATTCGACAAGCTGGTTTGCCCGATCGACCAGCAGGATCCCGTTCTTCATGACAATGCCCATGAGCGCCAGGAGGCCGATCTGCCCGAACAGGCTCATTTCCTGTCCGCCGATCAACATCGCCACGAATGCTCCGGAAAAGGATAGGGGCGCCGTCAGCATGATAAGGAAAGGCTGTCCAAAGCGGTCGAACTGGCTGGCAAGCACGATGTAAAGCGCGACAAGCGCGAGGAGGAAGGCAAAGCCGATTGCGGTTGCTGTCTCCGCCATGCGCCGCGCCTGCCCTTCCACCACCAGCTCGATGCCGGGGGGCGGTGGATTGGCGGCAATGATCGCGTCCATTGCTTGCACGGCGGCGCCGAGGGACACACCGGTCGCGCTGTTGGCGAGCACCGAGACCTTGCGGGCGCGGTCCTGGCGGTCGATCTGCACAGGGCCGGTGCCGATCCTTGGATCGGCCACCTGGCCCAGATCAACGAGGCGCCCCTCAAGGCCTCGGGTTTGCAGAATGGCTACCGCATCTGGCGACTGGCGCTGTGTCTCTTCCAGCCGGACCCGGACGTCATGGCGCCGCCCGCCGTCCTCGAAGGTTCCGGCTTCTACCCCACCGAGGAGAATTCTGGTCGTGTTCGCCAGGTCGCGTGCCGATACGCCGAGATCGGCAGCACGCGTGCGATCGATGCTGAGTTGCAATTCGGGCCGGCCACCTTCGTAGCTGGAGCGAACGTCGGCGAACTCGGGGCGCGATTTCATCGCCGCCGCCAGCCGGGCCGCATAGGCTTCGGCTTCGGCCAGATCGCGACCCATGATAACTTGTTCGATAGCGGCCTGACCGATGCCACCACCCGAAACCCACGGGACTTCGGCGGCAACAATCTCGGTTGCCTCGGGAAGTGCCTGCCGCAACGCGACGCGCGCCTGATCCATCACCACCATCTGGTGGGTCGACCGTCCCTGCTTGGGCGTGATTGCGACGTAAAGTTCCAGCTCGTTGCTTCGCTGGCGGCTGCCGGCTCCCACCGTGACGAACACCAGTTCGACATCGTCAATTCCGCGCAGCGCGGCATCGGCGCGTACTGCCGCTCGGCGAGACCCTGCGATGCCGGTTCCCTGTGGCAGCTTGACAGTGGCAAGAAACTCGCTGCGGTCGGTTGATGACATAAAGGTAGTAGGCACCATCGAGGCGGCAATTCCGCCGATCACGAGGCTGCCCAGCGCGATCATCATTACCAACAGACGGCGCTGGAGCGCCCAACGCACAACGCGCCCGTAACGTCGCTCGGTCGACTGGTGGAACCGTTCGATGCGCGACAGCCATGCCCCGCCATGATCACCCGCCTTGAGCAGGCGGGCTGCCAGCATTGGGGTTAGCGTAAAGGCGACCAGCAGCGATACGCTGACCGAAAAGACAATGGCGAGACCGTACTGAAAGAAGAATCGACCGACGATGCCTTCCATGAAGGCAATGGGCACGAACACCGCGAGCGTGGCAAAGGTGCCGGCCAGCACGGCGAGTGCCACCCTCTTGGTGGCGGCAAAGGCAGCGCTACGGGGATCGGCACCTTGGTCGATATCCCGCTGGATTGCCTCAGTTACCACGATGGCGTCATCGACCAGCAGGCCGATAGCGACGGTGAGAGCCAGCAGCGTCATCATGTTGATGGTGAGATCGAACGCACCGAACGCGATGAATGTCGCCACCAGCGATGTCGGGATTGCGAGCGTGACGATGATCGTCGCACGCCAGCTCAGCAGGAAGAAGAAGGTGACAAGAACGACCAGCACGATCGCCACGGCAATCTCAAACTGCACGTCGCCGATCGAGGATTCGATGAAGCGCGAGGTGTCGCGGGCGATCACCATCTCAACGCCCGCTGGCGCGGTTTTTGAAAGCTGTTCGACTTCGGCGCGGATTGCCCGCGCAACCTCGACCGTGTTGCGCCCCGACTGCCGCCTGACTTCGAGCGCGACCCCGGGTGTCCCGTTTAACTGCGCAAAGCTGCGCTCGTCCTGTTGGCCATCCTCGATCCGTGCGACGTCGCGGACCCGCACCGCGGCTCCGTTGGGTTGCCAGAGAATGACGAGTGCGCCGAATTCTTCGGGGGTACGCGCCTCGGCCATGGTCCGCGCGCCCAATTCGCGCTCCGCTCCCCCGATCTCGAGGCGGCCGCCCGGCAGTTCGGCATTGCCACCGCGCACGGCCCGAACCACATCGTCCGCAGTGACACCGACGGCGCGCATACGGGTGGCATCGAGCCAGATCCGCATCTCGCGTTCGCGCCCGCCGGCCAGGGTCACAGATCCGACACCGGGGACGCGCTGGATGCGTTCCTTCACCACCTCGTCCGCGTAAGTGGTAAGTTCCCGGATCGGCATGTTGCCAGACAGCATGATTGACAGGATCGGGCTCGCATCGGGATCGACCTTCTCGACCACAGGCGGATCGGCGTCAGTGGGCAAACCGCGCAGCGCAATGCTTACCTTGTCGCGCACGTCCTGCGCCTTCACGTCCCCATCTTCCTCAAGCTCGAATTCTAGGAAGATTTGCGAAAGTCCCTCTGCACTGACCGATCGCATCTGGCGCATGCCGGAAATGCTGTTCAGTTCTTCTTCGAGTACGTCGCTCACTTCGGTCTCGATGGTGCCCGGCGCGGCGCCTTCGAGCGAGGTGCTGACGGAGACGTAGGGGAACTCGACCCGGGGAAAGAGATCGACCCCTAGCCGGGTGAAGTTGATGAGACCGAGCACGACCAACGCGCCAATCATCATGGTGGCGAAAACAGGACGGCGGATCGAGACATCGGCAAGCCACATGACTGTTCTCCTACCAGATCGGAAGAGCACACGTCTGAACTCCAGTCACTCCGCGAAATCGCGT
>CAYMZC010000046.1:0-16240 GCA_964394815.1 uncultured Sandaracinobacter sp.
AGTCTCTCCCTCGCCAACGAAGCTATGCATCTGCAACAAACATGTCAACGGCACGTCATCAAACTGCAACAAAAGTCGTTATAGTTAAATCCCCCTTTTTGCGGCCGATCATGCCGGAGCGGCCGGGTCTGGTCAGATACGGGAAAGCCCGGCCAGGGCCGGGCTTTCGATGCTTCACGGGCAGTGCCGGTGGCCGGCGTTGCTGGCCTCAGCGGCCGCCAAGCCGCGCGTCTGCCGCGCCTTTCTGGCGAAGAACGCCGCCAATCAGGCCGAAGCCCACGATCAGCATGGCCCAGGTGGAAGGCTCGGGCACGGCGCCCGAGAGCGTGTAGCGGAAGTTCGGCCCGAACAGGCCGATATCCAGATTGCTCTGCGTGAGGTCAGGGCGGGAGAAAATGGCGTTGCTGTTCCGGGCATTGGCAAGATACTGAAGTTCCGGACCGAACTGGATGGCGCTGGGCGAAAAGCCATAGACAAGCACATCGCTGGCAGTGGACAGGCCGCCGATGACATAGGTGCCTGCAGCAAGCTGGGCATTGCCGGAAAGTGCGGTCGTGTAGCGGAAGAAACCATCCAGTTCGCCAGCCGTGCCGGCGGAAACGGTGCCGCCGAGCACGAGACTGCCATTGCTGTCCCAGATGCCGATCTGGTGGCTGTTCGCCAGCCCGTCGCGGTTATGGTCATACCAGCCAAGGGAATCGACCAGCACCGATTGCGTCAGTTCGAAGCTGAAGCCGCGCGTGAACGACGAGGCGCCCGTTACGGCCGGCTGGCTGAAATCTACCGCGGTGAGAGCCTTGGCAGGCGCAGTGGCGGCGAGGCCGAGCGCGAGTGCGCCGAGAAGAAATCTGTTTTTCATGTTCGTCCCTTCAGGATCTGTTTCTTGGACCCGCAATCCTGATATCAGCACCCCCTTCCGCCAGCCATGGGGCAAGCGTGACAAAGCATTGCCACGCAACACTGTGTAATGCTTGGCTGTTTCACGACCTGTCTGGTGGCGACCGATGCAGTTTGTGCCCTATGCCGGCATGGCAGAGGGACGGCACGAAAAAGGCGCACCCGCAGGCGCGCCTTTGCGTAAGACAGAGAGTTTCAGGCCGCCGCGCCCTTTCCGAAGGTCCGGCGCGGCTTCAGCGGTGTGCGCCTCTCAGCGTCCGCTCATCAGGCGGGTGTCGAGGTAATTCTCCACCCGGCCCATCATCTCGTCCATCTCGTTGATGAAGAAATGGTTCGCTCCCTCGATCTTTTCATAATCGATGGTGATGTGCTTCTGGGTCTTCAGCTTGTCCACCAGCTTCTGGACGGCGGGTTCGGTCACCACTTCGTCTCCGGTGCCCTGCACGATCACGCCCGAGGATGGGCAGGGGGCAAGGAAGCCGAAATCATACATGTTGGCCGGCGGCGCGATCGAGATGAAGCCCTTGACCTCGGGCCGGCGCATCAGAAGCTGCATGCCGATCAGGGCGCCGAAGCTGTAGCCCGCAACCCATGTGCCCGAGGATTCGGGGTTCATCGCCTGCAGCCAGTCGAGGGCGGAGGCGGCATCCGAAAGTTCGCCGATGCCATTGTCGAACGTGCCTTCGGACCGGCCGACGCCACGGAAATTGAACCGGAGGGTCGCAAAGCCGCGCTTCACGAACATCTGGTAGAGGGCGAGCGTTATGGCATTGTTCATCGTGCCGCCGCCCTGCGGGTGGGGGTGCAGGATGATGGCGACCGGCGGGCGCGGTTTGCCGGCCGGTTGATAGCGCCCCTGAAGGCGCCCTTCGGGTCCTGGGAAAATGACTTCCGGCACGTTCGTCCCTTGCATGTCCTGTCGCGGAAAAGGTTTCCGGCGGCATTTTGTTGGTGTTGCCGGCGCGCCATCTGGCCGATACCGTGCCGGGCATGGAATATGGGGGCCGTGCATCTATATGGAACCCCCCATGGCTTATGCAAGCAAGCATGAAGGCACGTAATGAGTCGTTACGCCTATCTCGACTGGGCGGCGACCGCGCCCCTTCACCCAGCCGCCCGCGCGGCAATGGACGATGCCGCCGCGCGGCTTGAGGCCGGTGACTGGGCCAACCCTTCCTCTGTCCATGGGCCGGGGCGGGCGGCGCGGCAGGCCCTGAACGGCGCGCGCGAGCGGATCGCAGCCTTTTTCCGGGTCGATCCCGATGCCATCATCTTCACCAGCGGCGGAACGGAAGCGCTGGCGCTTGCGCTCAAGGGGGCAGATGCGACCGCCCGCCTTGTCGGCGCGACCGAACATGCCGCTGTCCTGGAAGCCGCGCCCGATGCCCGGCGCATCCCGGTGGATGCCGACGGGCGCCTGTGCCTGAGCGCTGGCGTGAATCTGCCCGGTGGCGCGCTGGTGGCCGTGCAGCAGGCCAACAACGAGACAGGCGTGATCCAGGACATGGACGCCATTGCGGGAGCCGTGCACGCGGCCGGCGGGCGGCTGGTGGCCGATTGCGTGCAGTCGGCCGGCAAGATGCGCCTGCCTTCGGGCGCCGACTTCATGGCCGTTTCGGCCCACAAGCTGGGCGGACCGGCGGGGGTCGGCGCGCTCGTCGTGCGCTGCAAGGAAAGCTTCCATGCCATCCAGCGCGGCGGCGGGCAGGAGCAGGGCTGGCGCGGCGGCACGGAAAATCTAGTGGGCATCATCGGTTTCGCCGCCGCCCTCGATGCCTTCGATCCGGCGTTTCCCGCCCGTGCCGCAGCGCTTCAGGCCCGGCTGGAGGCAGCGGCAACGGCGGCGGGCGCGCGTGTCAACGGGGCGGCGGCGCCCCGGCTTCCCACCATTTCCTCTTTGCACCTGCCCGGACTGGCGGCGTCCACCCAGCTGATGGCGCTCGACATGGCGGGCGTTGCCGTCAGCCAGGGGGCTGCCTGTTCATCCGGCACGCTGAAGCCATCGGCCACGCTGGAAGCCATGGGGCAGGCGGCGGCAGCGCGTGAATCGCTGCGCATCTCGATCGGCTGGTCGACGACAGAGGTCGAGATCGAGCGGTTCCTGAAAGCCTGGCTTCCGCTTGCGGCCCGGTCCCGCCATGCAACCTGAACTGGTCGACCTCGACGCGCAGGCAACGACCGCGCTGGCGCCCGAAGCGCTTGCCGCCATGCTGCCCTGGCTCGAAAGCCGCCACTGGAACCCGCACAGCGCCCATCGTGGCGGCCGGCAGGCCAAGGCGGCGCTGGAAGCGGCGCGGGTGCAGGTGGCGGCCCTTCTGGGTGCAGCGCCCGAGGGCCTCATCTTTACCTCTGGCGCCACGGAAGCGAACAATCTCGCGCTGAAGGGTGTGCTGGCCGAAGCCCAGGGCCCGCGCCGCCGCCTCGTCACCTTCGCCACCGAGCACAGCTGCGTGCTGGAAACGGCGCGCCACCTCGAACGGCTGGGCGTGCCTGTCAGTATCCTGCCCGTCCGCGCCGATGGCCTGCCGGATCTGGCGCAGGTGGAGGAAGCGCTGGGGCCGGATGTGGCGCTTCTCTCGGCGATGCGGGTCAACAACGAGATCGGGGCCATCTGGCCCACGGCGCGGCTGGCGGCGCTTGCCCGCAAGGCAGGCGCGCTGTTCCACTGCGATGCCGCCCAGGGGTTCGGCAAGATCGATTGCCGGCTGGGCTCCGGCCTCGATGCCGATCTTGTCAGCCTTTCCGCCCACAAGATGCATGGCCCCAAGGGAATTGGCGCCCTGTGGGTGCGCCCGGGGCTTCGCCTTGCCGCGCTGCTGGATGGCGGCGGGCAGGAAGGCGGCCTGCGCTCGGGCACCCAGAGCCCGGCGCTTGCCGCCGGCTTCGGGGCGGCGGCGGTGCTGGCGGCGGGGCGGATGGACGCCGACCATGGCCGGCTGAAGACCATGATGCCCATCGCGCTGTCCCGCCTGCAGGCCGTGCCGCACCGGATAAACGGGCCGGATCCGGAAGGCGCGGAGCGCTGGCCGGGCAATCTCTCCGTCACCTTTCCCGGAGTCGATGCCGGCCGCGTGATTGCAGCCCTTCCGGGGATTGCCCTGTCATCCGGCGCGGCCTGCAGCAGCGGCGCCGGCCGGCCGAGCCATGTGCTGGCGGCCCTGGGGCTGGAGCCGGCGGCCGTGCGCCAGACCGTGCGCCTCGGCTGGACGGCGCGCATGTGCGAAGATGAACTTGGAAAGGCGCTCGATGCGCTGGTTGCGGCCGTGCGCCGCCTGGGAGGTGCCCGATGACACGCGTGCGGTTCCTGAACCCCGATGGCAGCCTGGCCGCCGAAGTGGAGGCAAAGGCCGGCCAGCGGCTTCTCGAGGTGGCGCAGGCCCTCGGCCTTCCGCTGGAGGGCACATGCGAGGGGGCGATGGCCTGCTCGACCTGCCATGTCATCCTGTCACCCGAAGATTTCCGACGCCTGCCGACGCCCGGCGCGCATGAGGAGGACATGCTGGATTTCACCCCGCATGTGGCGCCGACCTCCAGGCTGTCCTGCCAGATCCTGCTGAGCGACACGCTCGAAACGCTGGAAGTGCGGCTGCCGCCCGGCCATGCCAACATGCAGGGCATCTGACGCGGCAGCGCTTGCAGGAGGGCGCGCGAGCGATCCCGCGATCAGCTGACCATGCCCACAGGCGCCAGCCGGCGCGCCGTATCCCGCGCGCGCTGCACATCGTTTCGCTGCAGCATCAGAAGGATGGCACGGGCATTGTCGCGCATCAGCCGTTCGACCCCGTCGCGCGGGGGCTGGCGCACGGCCTTTTCCAGAAGCTGGCGCGCCTTTTCGGCATTGCCGGGGGAAAGCGCCAGAAGGGCGGTGGCATAGAGAACGGGCACCTGCAGGCTGGCATTGGGCATCGCCATCGCCGTCTCGAAATGCTTGTGGGCATAGCCGGCCCTGGCGCCGAGGCTGGTGGCCGCGAACAGCGCGCCCATGCGGGCCGTCCATTCGCCGTGCCACGCACCCAGCCAGGCGATGGCGAGCGAATCCGAGGGTCGCGCGGCGATCACCTTCTGGAAATGTGAGCGGGCTGCGCGCGCGGCGCTCGAGGAATTGTCGAGCTTGGCGCGGATGGCGAGGGCGATGCCCTTGTGCAGCAGGGCGTCGCTGTTGTCGGGATCGCGGGCGAGCACGGCGTCGAAATCGGCTTCGGCCGCACGCAGCAGATCGCGCGCGGCTGTACGCTCACGCGTTTCGAAGGCTGCGCGCGCGGTCGTTGCGCGACCAGCAACGATCAGCCCGGCGACAGACCCCTCGCGCCGGCCGAGAATGGCCGCTTCGCCGAATTGCCCGCGCCGGAACGCCTCGGCGGCGGTGGCGCTCTGGCTGGCGACGGGCTTGCCGGACCCGCCCCAGGGTCTCCAGATCCGGGGCTGACCGGATTGTGTCTGGCCGGCCTGATTCTGGCCGAACTGGGGTGCAGCCGCGAGGGCGCCGCCCGCCGGAAGCGCGCCCGCATCCGCTGCGCCGGGCATGCCGAGGCCGAGCGCCAGCGCGACGGGGGTGGCGGCCAGCCTGAGCCCTGCTGCCGCCGCGCCCCTCATCCGTGCACTTCTCCCAGCGCCTCGCCGATCAGGCGGCGACTGTTGTCGATACCGTAGAGCGCGAAGAAGGTGCCCATGCGCGGCCCCTGCGCGCTTCCCAGCAGGATTTCGTAAAGCGCCTGGAACCAGGCCCTGAGCGGGTCGAAGGCGTAGCGCTTGCCGATTTCATAGACTTCGTTCTGGATGTCCTCGGCGCTGGCGTCGGGGTTGCCGCCCAGCCACACTTCCAGTTCCGCCAGGGCCTCGCGTTCGCGCGCATCGGGGGCGCGGCGCTTCAGCGTCGGGGCCACATGATCGGCATGGAAGGCGATGGCGGCATCGATCATCTGCCGCAGCTTCGCATCGGTTTCCGGCTCGCAGTCGGGGGCGTAGCGCTTCAGATAGGCCCCCAGCATCCGCGCATCCGTCGCGCCTGATACGGCGACGAGGTTCAGCAGCAGCGCGAAGCTGACCGGCGGCGCATAGGCGGGCGGCGGGCCGCCATGCACATGGAAGCTCGGATTCCCCAGCCTTTCCTTGGCGCTCTGGCGCGGGAAGGCGGCGACGAACTGGAAATATTCGTCCATCGCCTTGGGAATGACGCCAAGATAGAGCTTCTTCGCCGCGCGCGGCTGCTGGAACATGTAGAAGGCAAGGCTTTCGGGCGGCGCGTAGCGCAGCCATTCCTCGATGGTGAGGCCATTGCCCTTCGTCTTGGAGATCTTGGCGCCTTCGCCATCCAGGAACAGCTCGTAGTTGAAGCCCTCGGGCGGGCGGGCGCCGAGGATGCGCGCGATCTTCGAGGACAGGCTGACCGAATCGATGAGATCCTTGCCCGCCATTTCATAATCGACGCCCAGCGCCACCCAGCGCATCGCCCAGTCCACCTTCCACTGCAGCTTGCAATGGCCGCCGGTCACGGGAACCGTCACTTCCTCTTCCGTTTCCGGATCGAGATAGCAGATGGTGCCGGCCGCCTCGTCGCGGGCGATCACCGGCACCTGCAGCACCTGGCCGGTGCGCGGGCAGATGGGCAGGAAGGGCGAATAGGTGGCGCGGCGCTCGGCGCCCAGCGTTGGCAGAACCACGCCCATGATGGCGTCATAATTGGCAAGCACGGCCATCAGCGTCGCATCGAACCGACCCGAGCGGTAGCATTGCGTCGAACTGAGGAACTCATAGTCGAAGCCGAACTGGTCGAGAAAGCCGCACAGCCGGGCGTTGTTGTGCGCGCCGAAGCTGTCATGCGTGCCGAACGGGTCTGGCACGTCGGTCAGGGGCTTGTTGAGCGCCTGTTTCAGCAGCTGCTGGTTGGGCAGATGCGGCGGCACCTTGCGCATGCCGTCCATGTCGTCCGAAAAGGCGATCAGCCGTGTCGGCACCCCGGGGCACAGAAGCTCGAAGGCGCGGCGCACCATGGTGGTGCGCACCACTTCGCCAAAGGTGCCGATGTGCGGCAGGCCCGAGGGGCCATATCCGGTTTCGAACAGCACGCCATGGGCCGGGAAGCCCCCGGGGTAGCGGGCGACGATCTTGCGGGCTTCCTCGAAGGGCCATGCCTTCGAGACCTTCGCTTCCTCGGCGAGGGCTTGCAAATCTTCGGGGCTGAGGGTCTTGAGGCCGGTGAACATGACGGGCTCTTTGCCACATGGGGCTGAAGCTGCAAGCCCGCCGCGCCTTTCCGTGCCTGCGCTGGCCGCCAGCCATGCCGGCCTGTGGCGCGCCGATCATGCCGGAACCGGCGGCGCCGTCTCCCGCGCCGAGGCGCTCAGGCGGATGGCCGATACGCCGCACCTGTTCCTGAACGGGCCGCAGCTTGCCGCCCGGCTGGGGCTTGCCGAAGCAACCGGGCTCGACCTTCTCGAACTGTTCGCCTTCATTCATCCGGCGCGCTTTCTCGTGCCTTCGGCGCGCGGGCTTGCCGATGTGCTGGGCATGCCGGCCCCCGCGGCCGATCATGAGGAGCCGGTCTTCCTGCAACATGCCGCGGCCATGCTTCTGGCCGCCATGCGAAAGCCCGGCTGGAAGGAAGCAGCCGGCGCGCGCGAAAGCCACGCCCGCCTTGCGCGCCATGGCTGGCCATGGGCGCCACTGGTGGCCGAATGGCTGCCCGCCGCCGACCGTGCGCCGCCATTGTTCGAGGCGCTGCCGGAATGGGCCGATTCCCCGCCGCGCCCGGCTCCGCGCACGGTGACGCTGGAAGAAGCCGAGGTGCTGGAAACGCTCACCCGCCTTGCCGGGGACAGGCGCGAACCGCGCGCGGGGCAGAAGGCCTTCGCCTGCGCCACCCTTGCCGCCTTTCAGCCGCGCAAGAGCCGGGACGGCCCCAATCTTGTCGTGGCCGAGGCCGGAACGGGGATTGGCAAGACGCTCGGCTATCTGGCGCCGGCCAGCCTTTATGCCGCCCGCACCGGCGGCATGGTCTGGCTGTCGACCTATACCCGCGCCCTGCAGCGGCAGCTGAAGGCCGAGACGGCGCGCAGCCTGCCCGGCCTGGTGCGGGCCGGGCAGGTGGTGGTGCGCAAGGGGCGGGAAAATTATCTCTGCCTCCTGAACCTCGAGGATGCGCTTCAGGGCAGCTTTCAGGGGCGCCATGCACTGCTGGCCGAGCTTGCCGCCCGCTGGGCGCGCTTCACCGCCGATGGCGACATGGTGGGCGGCGATCTGCCGGGCTGGCTGCCGGGCCTGTTCCGCCGCGCGACCGGCCTTGCCGGGCTGACCGACCGCCGGGGCGAATGCATCCATGCGGCATGCCCGCATTACCGCCGCTGCTTCATCGAGCGCAGCGTCCGCGCCGGGCAGCAGGCGCAGCTGGTGATCGCCAATCACGCGCTGGTGATGGCCAATGCCGTGCGCGCCCGGGCCGAAGGGCAGGGCCTGTCGCGGCTGGTCTTCGATGAAGGCCATCATCTTCATGCCGCCGCCGACAGCGCGTTCGCCATCGCGCTGACGGGCGGCGAGGCGATCGAATTGCGCCGCTGGCTTCTGGGGCCTGACCGGCAGGGCCGGCGCAGCGGCCGCAGGCGTGGTCTGGCGGCCCGGCTGATGGACGTGACCAGCTATGACGCGCCGGGCGGCGAAGCGCTGGAAGAGGTGCTGGAAGCGGCGCGCCTGCTGCCATCGGCCGAATGGCTGTCGCGCGTGTCGGCGGGAACGCCCGAAGGGCCGCTGGAAGCGCTGATCGCGGCCATCCGCACCCATGTCCTCACCGTTGCCAATGACGAGGATCGCGGATTCAGCCTGGAAGCCGGCATTGCCGCCCTGTCGCCCGGTCTGCCCGAAGCGGTGGATGCGGCGGCAGCGGCGCTGGGGCGGCTGGGCAAGGCGATGGTCGCCCTGCGCCAGCGGCTCGTTGCCCTGGCCGACGAGCGGCCCGGCTGGCTGGACCAGCCCGGCTTCGCGCGGCTGGCGGCGGCGGCCGAGGGGCTTTCCCTCAGGCTGGACCTGCTGGGGGCATGGCAGCGGCTTCTGGCCCGCGTGGCGGGTGAGCCGGAGCCGGATTTCGTCGACTGGTTCACCCTTGTCCGCGCCGAAGGGCGGGAGATCGACTGCGGGATCAGACGGCACTGGCTCGACCCGCTGAAGCCGCTGGCGGGCGCGGTGCTGGCGCCGGCCCATGGCGTGGTGGTGACATCGGCCACCCTCGGGAAGCCGCCGGAAGCCGCGGCCGGCGCTGCACATCTGCAGGTGGCGCCCGCCCTCATCCGCGTGAAAAGCCCTTTCCGCTACGCCGAACAGGCGCGGATCTTCATTGCAAACGACGTCGCCCGGCACGACAATGCCGCACTTGCCCATGCCTATGCGCAGCTGATCGAGGCGGCAGGCGGCGGCACGCTGGGGCTTTTCACCGCCATTGCGCGGCTGCGCGCCGTTCATGCCCGGCTGGCCGACAGGCTTGCCCGCGCCGGGCTGCCGCTTTTTGCCCAGCATGTCGATGCCGTGGATACCGGCACCCTCGTTGATCTTTTCCGCGCCGACCCGCGCGCGACCCTGTTCGGAACGGACGCGCTGCGCGATGGCGTCGACGTGCCCGGCGATTCACTGCGGCTCATCATTTTCGAGGGCGTGCCATGGTCGCGGCCCAGCATCCTCGATCTTGCCCGGCGCGCAGCCTTCGGCGGTTCGGCGCATGAAGACGAACTGGTCAGGAAGCGGCTGAACCAGGCCTTCGGCCGGCTGATCCGTTCCGCCGACGACAGGGGCGCCTTCGTTCTGCTGGGCGCTGCGGTTCCGTCGCGGCTCCTGTCCGCCTTTCCGCCCGACGTGCCGGTCCGGCGTGCACCGCTCGCGGAGGTGGCGGGCGAAGTCCGCGCCTTTCTGGGCAGGGATTGCGCCGGCCCGGCCCCGACTCTAGAAGAGGATGCAGGGAGAGGAGACCTGACCCGGCCATGAAGCTTCTGAGCCTGCTGCGCCATGCCAAGTCGAGCTGGGACGATCCTGTCGAGCGGGATTACGACCGTCCGCTCAATGGCCGCGGCCACCGCGCCGCGCGGCGGATGGGGCAATGGCTGAAGGACAATGGCCTCGTCTTCGACCATGTGATTGCATCCCCGGCGCTCAGGATCCGGCAGACGATCGAAGGGGTCGAGGCGGGCTATGGCGCGAAGCTGGCGCCCCAGTGGGACAGGCGCATCTACATGGCCTCGGCTGCAACGCTCTTCGATCTGCTGCGCGAGACGCCGGACGATGTCGGCCACCTCCTCCTCATCGGCCACAACCCCGGCCTCGAGGATCTGCTGCTGCTTTCGACCAGGGGCGAGGATACGCCGCTGAGGCGGGAGGCGGAGGAAAAATTTCCGACCGCGAGCTTTGCCACCATTGCGCTGCCGGTCGATCATTGGGCCGAAACGGACGAGGGCGGCGCGCGTCTCGAACGATTCATCCGCCCGCGCGATCTCGATCCCGGCCTCGGCCCCGAAAGCTGAAAGCCCTTCGCGGCTTGCCCTCGGCCCCCGCGCCCGGCTACCAGCGATGCGCATGTCTTTCGCCCTCGCCCCGTTAAAGCTCCTGATCGCCCTCGGGCGCTTCGTGCTCGACCTTCTGGGCGTGATCGGCCGGCTGGCGAAATTCGCGGGCCAGGCCCTGCTGAAGGCCGTGACCCCGCCCTGGTATCCCGTCCGGCTTCTGGAGCAGATGGCGCTGATCGGCTGGTTCTCGCTTCCCGTCGTCGGGCTGACGGCGCTGTTCACCGGCGCGGCGCTTGCCCAGCAGATCTATGTGGGCGGCCAGCGCTTTTCGGCGGAATCCACGGTTCCCGCCGTCACTGTCATCGGCATCGTGCGCGAACTGGGGCCGGTGCTGGCGGGCCTGATGGTTGCGGGCCGCGTTTCATCCGCAATGGCAGCCGAACTGGCGACAATGCGCGTCACCGAACAGCTCGACGCCATGGTCACGCTGCGGACGGACCCGTGGCGCTACCTGATCGTGCCGCGCATCCTCGCCTCCACCCTGATGCTGCCGCTTCTGGTGCTGGTGGCCAACATCATCGGCGTGATGGGCGGCTATGCCCTCAGCGTTTCGCGGCTGGGCTTCAATGGCGCAACCTATCTCGCCACCACGCGCCGCTACCTCGAAGCCGATGATGTCATGTCGTCGCTGGTGAAGGCGGCGGTGTTCGGCTTCGTCCTGGCGCTTGCCGGCTGCTACCATGGCTTCCGCTCGTCCGGTGGGGCAGCCGGCGTCGGGCGCGCCACCACCAATGCCGTCGTCGCCGCCTTCGTGATGATCCTCGTCTTCAACCTCGCCATCACCGTTCTGGTCTTCGGCGCATGACGGAGCGGCTGAAGATCAGCGGCCTCAGGAAGGCCTTCGGGTCCAAGCAGGTGCTTGATGGAGTCGATCTTGCGGTGGCGCGGGGCGAATCGCTTGTCATCATCGGCGGATCGGGCAGCGGCAAGTCGGTCACGCTGAAATGCGTGCTTGGCCTCATCCAGCCCGACAGCGGCTCGATCCTGCTGGATGGACAGGAGCTAGCCGGCCTGAAGGGAAGGGCGCTGGAGGGAGCGCGCGCCCGCTTCGGCATGCTGTTCCAGGGCGGTGCCCTGTTCGATTCCCTGCCTGTCTGGCGCAACATCACCTTTGCCCTGTCGCGCGGGCGCGGCGGCGATGCGAAGCGGATGCATGCGCGCGCCGTGGAGGTGCTGGCCGAAGTGGGCCTCGAAGCGCGTGTCGCCGATCTCAGGCCTTCGGAGCTTTCGGGCGGGATGATGAAGCGGGTGGCGCTGGCCCGCGCCATCGCCGCCCGGCCCGAGATCCTTTTTTTCGACGAGCCGACGACCGGCCTCGACCCCATCCGTGCCGACGTGATCAACGATCTCATCCGCCGACAGGTCTCGGCGCTGGGCGCGACGGCCATCACCATCACCCATGACATGGCCTCGGTGCGCAAGATCGCCGACCGTGTGGCGATGATCCAGGATGGCAGGATCATCTGGCAAGGGCCTGTGGAAAGGCTCGATTCGAGCGGCAATGCCTATGTGGACCAGTTCGTCCACGGCCGCGCCGAGGGGCCGGTCCATGTGATGCGCGCCGGCTGAAGCCCGATTCGCCCCGGGCAAGCTCTGCCTGAACGCCTGCCAGAACGCCTCTCCGAACCCCCGCACGCAGCACCTGGCTTCAGGGCAAGGCCCTGAAGCCTTTGATGTTACAATCCGTGACTTTGCAAATGGGCGTCAATGTCATTTGGTTGCAGTGTCTGTCGTGCAGTGGAGGATGCAGGACGCAAGGCAGAAGGGTTTGAACATGAATGCCGCCATGTCCACCAAGCGGAGCTTCCTGATGGCCGTCAGCATCGGTTTCGTGGCCGGTTTCGCGCTCGTCATGGTCACGGGCGCCACGCCTGCGGCGATCGCAATGGCCGTCGGGCTCTAGGCCGCCCCCCCAAGACTTATCAGGCCCTCATCAGGCCGGCATCCCGGTCCGGTTCCTCTTCCGAAGCCTGCATGGCCCAAAGATCGGCATAGACGCCACCTGCCGCCAGCAGTTCGGAATGGCGGCCGCGTTCGACGATCCGGCCATCCATCATCACCAGAATGGAATCCGCATCGACGATGGTCGAAAGCCTGTGCGCGATCACCAGCGTCGTCCGGCCCCGGCCCACCAGGTCCAGCGCATCCTGGATCCCGGCTTCGGTCGCGCTGTCGAGCGCGCTGGTCGCTTCGTCCAGCAGCAGGATCGGCGGGTTCTTGAGAAGCGTGCGGGCAATGGCCACGCGCTGCTTTTCCCCGCCGGAAAGCTTCAGGCCACGTTCGCCAACGACCGTGTCATAGCCATCGGGCAGGCGGGTAACGAAGTCATGGATCTGGGCCTGCCGGGCGGCGGCCTCGATCTCCGCGCGGCTGGCGCCGTCGCAACCATAGCCGATGTTGAAGAGGATGCTGTCGTTGAAGAGCACCGTATCCTGCGGCACGATTCCGATGGCGGCGCGCAGGCTGTCCTGTGTCACGTCGCGGATGTCCTGGCCGTCGATCGTCACCCGGCCCGATGCAATGTCGTAAAAGCGGAACAGGATACGCCCGATCGTCGATTTTCCCGCGCCCGAAGGCCCTACGATGGCGATCCGGCTGCCGGCCGGAGCCTCGAAGCTCACGCCCTTCAATATGGGGCGGCGCGGTTCATAGGCGAAATGCACGTCCTCGAAGCGGATGCTGCCACCTGAAACACTGAGCGGGCGCGCGCCGGGCCGGTCGATGATGGCGGGCGGCGTGTCGATCAGGCGGAACATGGATTCCATGTCGATCAGGCCCTGTTTCACTTCGCGATAGACCATGCCCAGCATGTCGAGCGGGCGGAACATCTGCGCCAGCAGCGTGTTCACCAGCACCACGTCGCCCGGCGTGAAGCGCCCCTCGGACCAGCCCCAGACGGTATAGGCCATGGCCGCCCCCATCATCAGGTTGGTGATGACCGACTGCCCGATGTTGAGCCATGCGAGCGAGGATTCGGAGCGGATGGCGGCTTCGGCATAGTTGGCCGCTGCCGTCTGGTAGCGGTGCGCTTCGAGTTCCTCGGCGTTGAAATATTTGACGGTCTCATAGTTCAGCAGGCTGTCCACGGCGCGGGCCGAAACCTGGTTGTCGAGCTCGACCGTGCGCCGCCTGAGCGCCGTGCGCCAGCGGGTGATGGCAAAGGTGAACCAGCTGTAGGCAATCACCATCACCAGCGTGCCCAGCACCAGCTCCATGCCGAGGCGGGTGCCGAAGATGACCAGCACCGCCGTCAGTTCGATGATGACCGGCGCAAGGTTGAACAGCAGCAGGTAGAGCATCATGTCGATCGACTTGGTGCCCCGCTCGATCGTGCGCGTGAGAGAGCCTGTCTTGCGCTCGAGGTGGAATTTCAGCGGCAGCCGGTGGAGGTGCCGGAACAGTTCGACGGCAAGCTCCCGCGTGGCCTCCTGGCCGACGCGCTCGAAGATGGCGTTGCGCAGATTGTCGAACAGGACAGCGCCGAAGCGCGCGGCAGCATAGGCCCAGACCAGCGCCACCACCAGCCACAGCACATCGTCAGCGACGGTGCTTCCGGCAGGGCCGGCCGCCATGCGGTCGATCACACCCTTGTAGGCGAAGGGCATGACCAGCAGCACCGCCTTGGCCACCAGCACCAGCATCAGGGCCATGACCACGCGCGCCTTCAGGGCCGGGCGCCCGGCCGGCCACAGATAGGGCAGGAAGCGCTTCAGCGTCGCGAAATCGGCATCGCCCTGGGGCTGGCCGTCGGTGTGGGCATGTGGCGGGCTCATGCCATGCCATGTGGCACCGCGCGGGGTCTGCGGCAACCGGCCGGCCCTTTCGGCATTGCGGCATTGCGGCATTGCGGGGCTTGCCCTGGCGCGCGGCGGCTGGCACTTCCCTGTGCCATGGCTACTCCCCCGATGAAGGCGGTGATCGTTCCCGTCACGCCGTTGCAGCAGAATTGCACCCTGTTGTGGTGCACCGCCACCATGAAGGGTGCCTTTGTCGACCCCGGCGGGGATATCGACCATCTGCTGAAGGTGGCGGCCGAGCAGGGCGTGACCATCGAGAAGCTGCTGGTGACCCACGGTCACATCGACCATTGCGGCCTGACGGGCGTGCTGGCTGAAAGGCTGGGCGTGCCGATCGAGGGGCCGCACCCCGAGGACAAGTTCTGGATCGACATGAACCCTGAGACCGGGGCCAAATACGGCATTGCCGGCGCCACCGCCTTCACGCCGGACCGCTGGCTGCACGATGGCGACAAGGTGCGGGTGGGCGACCTTGAACTCGATGTCTATCATTGCCCTGGCCACACGCCGGGCCATGTGGTCTTCCACCATGCCCCGTCCAACCTCGCCATCGTCGGCGATGTGCTGTTCCAGGGGTCGGTCGGGCGCACCGATTTCCCCAAGGGGGATTTCCAGGCGCTGGTGAACAGCATCACCGGAAAGCTGTGGCCGCTGGGCAATGATACCGTCTTTGTGCCCGGCCATGGCCCCGTTTCCACCTTCGGGCAGGAAAGAAAGACCAACCCCTTCGTCGGCGACGCCTTCGTCTGAGGCCGGCGTCTGCCCTGCTCGGGCAGGCTGGCCTGTTCAGGCAAAGAGATACGGCTGGGCAGGGTCGGCGGGTTTGCGGAAGAGGTCGCACCGCAGGGCAGGCGGGCGGTCCAGCCCAAGCCGCCTGCAGGTGGCGGCATGTCGCCGTGCGAGCAGGCGCGCCCATTCTCCTTCGCCCCGCATGCGGCTGCCGAAGCGCGGGTCGTTCAGCCGCCCGCCACGCAACGCCCTGACAGCGTTCAGCACCTTGCCGCGCCTATGGGGGGCATGGGTCTGCAGCCAGGCATCGAACAGGCCGACCACCTCGTGCGGCAGGCGCAGCGGCTGGCAATAGGCCCCGCGCGCACCGGCGGCGGCGGCGGCCTCCAGGATCGCTTCCAGCTCATGATCGTTGAGGCCCGGGATCATCGGCGAAGCCGAGACAATGGCCGGAACGCCTGCCTGCGCCAGCACCCGGATGGCGTGCAGCCGTCTGTGGGGGGCGGCGGCCCGCGGCTCCATCGCGCGGGCAAGTGCGGCTTGCAGCGTGGTGACGGAGAGCATCACTGAAACGAGACCCTGCGCCGCCAGCGCCTTCAGCAGCGGCAGATCATCGAGCACCCGGTCAGACTTGGTGGTGATGCTGACGGGGTGGCGGGCATCGAGGCAGATTTCCAGCACCTGCCGCGTGATCCGGTAATGGCGCTCGACCGGCTGGTAAGGATCGGTGTTGGTGCCCATGGCGAGCACCCTTGGCAAATAGGTGCGGCGTGACAGTTCGGCGCGCAGAAGGGCGGGGGCATCCGGCTTGGCGAAGAGCCGGCTTTCGAAATCGAGGCCCGGCGAAAGATCATGAAAGGCATGGCCCGGCCGGGCGAAGCAGTAGATGCAGCCATGTTCACAGCCGGCATAGGCGTTGAGCGAACGGTCGAACGGGATATCGGGCGAATCGTTGAAACTGAGGATCGTGCGCGGCCTGAGTTCGGTGACGGTGGTGCGAAGCGGTGGCAGGCTATCTCCTGACAGGGCGGCATCGAGCCAGTCGCCATCGGCTTCGCGGGCTGGCAGGCCGAAGCGCCGGCTTGTCCTGTTGTCGGTGGCGCCGCGGCCCCGCGCCTGCGGTGCCAAGGCGCGAATCGCATCCGGCTCGTCCATGGCCGGATGAGAACATAACAGGAACGCGCAATCAAGCGGGCGGTGCGATCAGCCCCAGATATTGCATGACACTGAGATCGGAAGAGCACACGTCTGAACTCCAGTCACTCCGCGAAATCGCGT
>CAYMZC010000047.1:0-16058 GCA_964394815.1 uncultured Sandaracinobacter sp.
CGCCGGCGGCTGGCTGGGCGCCCATGCCATCCGCCATGTGCCGGACCGCCCGCTGAAGGTCGCGGTGGTGCTGATCGGCCTCACGCTGGCCGCCGGTCTCTTCTGGAAGGGTTGACGGAACGGCCTTCACGGCCTTTGAGAGCCGTTGTGAAAGGGGATGTCATGGGTTTCGACAAGTCCAAGCTGCCAAGCCGCCATGTGAGCGTGGGCCCGGAAAAGGCGCCGCACCGCTCCTATTATTACGCCATGGGCATGACGGAGGAGGAAATCGCCCGCCCCTTCGTGGCCGTGGCATCGGCCGGCAATGATTCGGCCCCGTGCAACACCACGCTCGACATGCAGGCGGACATCTGCCGCGAAGGCGTGGTGGAAGGCGGCGGCACGCCCCGCCGCTTCAACACCATCACCGTGACCGACGGCATCGCCATGGGCCACCAGGGCATGAAATCCTCGCTCGTCTCGCGCGAGGTGATCGCGGATTCGATCGAGCTGTCGGTGCGCGGCCACTGCTATGACGCGCTCGTCGGCTTCGCCGGCTGCGACAAGTCGCTTCCGGGCATGATGATGGCGATGCTCCGCCTCAACGTGCCGTCCGTCTTCGTCTATGGCGGCTCGATCCTGCCCGGCCAGTTCCACGGCAAGGACGTGACCGTCCTCGACGTGTTCGAGGCCGTCGGCCAGTATGAGGCGGGAAGCTGCCCGCTGCAGGAACTGATCGCTCTGGAAAAAGTGGCCTGCCCCGGGGATGGCGCGTGCGGCGGGCAGTTCACCGCCAACACCATGGCCTGCGTGGGCGAAGCGATCGGCCTGTCGCTGCCCAACAGCAACATGGCGCCCGCCCCCTATGAAAGCCGCGCCGACATCGCGCGCGACGCCGGCCGCGCCGTCATGCGCCTTCTTGAGCGGAACATCCGCCCGCGCGACATCTGCACCCGCAAGGCCTTCGAGAATGCCGCCCGCGTCGTCGCGGCGACCGGCGGTTCCACCAACGCGGCCCTTCACCTGCCCGCCATGGCAAATGAAGCCGGGATCGAATTCACCCTGTTCGACGTGGCCGAAATCTTCCGCACCACGCCCTACATCGCCGACCTGAAGCCCGGCGGCCGCTATGTCGCGAAGGACATGCACGCCGCCGGCGGCATCTACATGGCGATGAAGACGCTGCTCGAAGGTGGCTTCCTCCATGGAGACTGCATGACGGTGACGGGCCGGACTCTGGCCGAGAACATCGCCGACGTCCGCTGGAACGACGCACAGGATGTGATCCGCCCGGTCACCAACCCGATCACGCCCACGGGTGGCGTGGTGGGCCTGAAGGGCAGCCTTGCCCCTGATGGCGCCATCGTGAAGGTGGCCGGCATGGAGCGGCTGCTGTTCGAAGGCCCGGCCCGCGTGTTCGACTGCGAGGAGGATTGCTTCAGGGCTGTCTCCGAGCGCGCCTATCGCGAAGGCGAGGTGCTCATCATCCGCTATGAGGGGCCGAAGGGTGGCCCCGGGATGCGCGAGATGCTGGCGACGACCGCCGCCCTCTACGGGCAGGGCATGGGCGACAAGGTCGCGCTCATCACCGATGGGCGCTTCTCGGGCGCGACTCGCGGCTTCTGCATCGGCCATGTCGGGCCGGAAGCCGCCGAAGGCGGGCCGATCGCCATGATCGAGAATGGCGACATGATCCGCATCGATGCAGCCGCCGGCACCATCGACCTGCTGGTCGATGACGCCGTGCTCGCCGGGCGCCGGGCAAAATGGCAGCCGCGGGTCAATGACTATCAGTCGGGCGCGCTCTACCGCTATGCCCAGACGGTCGGCCCGGCTTCACTCGGGGCGGTCACACACCCCGGCGCCAGGGCCGAACGGCACGTCTACGCCGATATCTGACCGGTGCCGGGCGGAACGGCCCCGCCGTTCCGCCCGGCACCGCCGTTATCGGCGCCATCAGCCTCGGCGATATCGGCCAGCGCATCACTGACAGTCGCCCGGAAATGCGGGCGGTGTGTCCTTATGCCGGCCTTCAGCAGCGCCCGGCGAACGGCAGGGTTTGCGCTGGCCACCCAGAAGCCCAGCCCCTTGGCGCGGGCGCGGGCAGCGGCATCCACCAGCGTGCGCGCGCCGGTTGAATCAAGGAAGGGCACGGCGCCCAGATCGAGCACCAGCGGATGGCCCCGCGCCGGCGCTGCATCGAGAACGGCGCCGATGGCGCTCGCCACCCCGAAGAACAGCGCGCCCTCCATCCGATAGACGGGAACGCCCGCACCCGGCTCATAGGGCTGGCGCCCGGGACGCGCGCTGTCGGCAACATCGAAGGTCAGCACATCCTGCGCCACACCCCCGGCTTCGGCCATGCGGATGATGAACAATATGCCGCCCAGCGCCACGCCAGCCGTGATGCCGATCGTCAGATCCTCGAAGATGGTGAGCAGGAAGGTCGTCAGCAGCACCAGCGCATCCCCGCGCGAACTGGCGAGCAGGCGGCCGAATTCATGGCGTTCTGCCATGTTCCAGGCAACGACCAGCAACAGCCCGGCAAGGGCAGCCAGCGGCACCAGCCCCAGAAGCGGCGCAGCTACAAGGATGAACAGGCCAAGGAACAGGGCGTGGAGGATCCCCGCGACCGGACCATGCGCCCCTGCCCTGACATTGGTAGCCGTGCGCGCGATGGTGCCTGTCACCACCATGCCGCCGGTAAAGGCGGAACCGATGTTGGCGACCCCTTGCGCCACCAGTTCGCTGTTGGACCGGTGTCGGCGCCCGGTCATCCCGTCCGCCACCACGGCCGACAGCAGGGATTCGATGGCCCCCAGAAGCGCAAAGGTGAAGGCGGTGGGCAGCAGGTCCAGCACCAGCGCCAGGGTGACAGGCGGCATGCTGAAGGACGGAAGAGCCGCCGGAACGCCGCCGAACCGGCTTTCGATCGTCTCGACCTGAAATCCCGCCAGTTGGACAAGCGCGGAAACCAGCACCAGCGCGATCAGATAATGCGGCCAGTTCGGCCGCAGCTTCTTCATTCCGGCAATCAGGATGATGACTGCAAGGGCGACCGCCACGGCCAGCGGGTTGAGGCCGGGGGCAGCCGCCCAGAGGGCTTGCAGCTTGGGCAGCAGGGCTGGCGGATCCCCGCCGGGCATCGCCAGGCCCAGCATGTCCTTCATCTGGCTGGCTGCGATCAGCAATGCGATGCCAGCCGTGAAGCCGACGGTGACGGGATAGGGAATGAAGCGGATATAGGTGCCCAGCCGCAGGAAGCCGCCCACCAGCAGGATCACGCCCGCCATGGCGGTTGCCAGCAGCATGCCGCCCGGCCCATGGGTTGCAACCGTCGTCGCGACCAGCACGATGAAGGCGCCGGCCGGCCCGCCGATCTGGAAGCGGCTGCCCCCCAGCGCCGAAACGATGAACCCGCCCACCATGGCGGCGAACAGGCCATGGGAAGGCGGCAGGCCCGAGGCGATCGCGATCGCCATGGACAGCGGCAGCGCGACGATGGCGACAGTCAGCCCGGCAATTGCGTCGCGCCGCAGTTCCGCCAGGCCATAGCCCTCGCGCAGCACGGTCACGAGCTTGGGCGTGAAGAGCGCCTTCAGCGAATTGTCCTGCCCGCCATGGTCCTGTCCGGTCATGCCGGCTGCCCCTGCTCCGGCCCTTTCAGCCGCACGCCGCGCCCTGCGCCCATGCTGGGCGCGCCCTCGCCGATCAGTTCCACCCCCGCGCGCTCCAGGGCTTCCACTACCTTCATCAGGCTGTCCACCTGCCCGCGCACCTGCCCGTCCGAGGCCTCCATGCGCTGGATGGTGGCGAGCGAAATGCCCGAAAGCTCGGCCAGCTGCCGCTGCTCGACGCCAAGAAGTGCGCGCGCGGCGCGCATCTGTGCTGCTGTAATCATGTTCACATCATAACAATTGATGCCTGAAACATCAATAGGCATGGCTCATACGCCAGCCTGGCTACGCCTTCCCGCCATCAGGATCAGTGCGATGACCCCCACCGCCCCCAGGCTCAGCAAGCTGTTGGCCGGGTCTTCCCACGCCACCGCCGCAAGCAACAGCGTATTGCCGATGAGCGCCACCACCGCCGGCAGCGGGTAGAGGGGCATGCGGAACGGGCGCTTCATGTCGGGCGCTGTCCGCCGCAGCCTGACAAGGGTGAGGATGAGGGAAATCTCGATCAGGATACGCAGCGGGGTGTTGAGGGCGACGAGCGCCAGATAGGCCCCCGATGCCGCCAGCCCCACCGCGCCGGCCGCCGTCAGCAGCAGGGCAAGGCGCGGGCTGCCCGATGGGGAAACCCGCGCCAGCGCTGCCGGCAGGGCGCCATCGCGGGCCATGGCGAAAACCCCGCGGCTGTGGGTCATCAGCCTGAGATTGACGCTCGCCGCGACGGAAAGCACCCCGAACAGGGCAACCGCGATACCGCCATTGTCCCCCAGCAGCTTGCCGGCGCCTTCGGCCAGCGGAATGGGCGAAGCCGCCATCTCCTCCACCCCCAGCACGCGCAGCAGCGCGATGTTGATGAGGACATAGAGCGCCGTGACAATGGCAAGCCCCCCGAACACCGAGCGCGCGACATTGCGCTCGGGCCGCTCCATCTCCTCCCCGACATAGATGGGCGTCTGGTAGCCGGTATAGCTGTTGTGGACGGCCCGCATGGCGATCGCCATGGCCGCAAGGCCCATGGCAAGGCCCGGTGCGCCCTGCTGCGGCTCTGGCGGAGCGGCCGGCGCCAGCAGCAGGACGAAAAGGATCGCAGCCAGCGCCAGCCCCTTCAGGCCGCAGAACAGGGTCTGCGAAACGCCGTTCACGCGCGCGCCCGACCAGTTCAGGATGAAGGCCGCCAGCACCAGCGCCACGGCAAGCAGGCCCAGCGGCCTGTCGGTGAAAAAACCCGCCCGCTGCAGAAATTCGGCAAAGGCGACCGACAGGAAGGCAAGTGTGGACATGCCGTTGAACCAGTCGGCCCAGCCGACGAGCGCGCCGGCGCGCGGGCCGAGCCCGTGGCTGACCAGAGCATAGGGCCCGCCGGCGCGTGGCAGGCTGGCGCCCAGCTCCACCACCGTGAAGGCATTGACGGCGGCCATGATGCCGCCTGCGACCCAGATGCTGATGATGAGGACAGGATCGATGGCGGCGCCGGCCACGACCCCCGGCTGGCGCAGGATGCCGGCGCCGATGACGCCGCCGGCAACAGTGGCGAGGCCGAAGCCCAGCCCGAGGATGCGCAGAAGCTGGCCGGCCGGGCGGCCGTGCCCGTCAGCCGCCGCGGGCAATTTCGGCCGCGCGCAGGATGGCGGCCTCCACCCGGATATAGGTGCCGCAGCGGCAGATGTTGCCGATGGCCGTGCGGATATCCTCCCGGCTGGGCGAAGGCCTGTCCTTCAGCAGGGCGGCTGCCGCCATGATCATGCCGGACTGGCAGAAGCCGCACTGGGGCACCTGCAATTCGATCCAGGCCTGCTGCAGGGGGTGCGACCTGTCGTCCGAAAGCCCCTCGATGGTGGTGACGAACGTGCCCTCGATGTCGCCGATCGGCACCTGGCAGGACCGCACGGGCGCGCCATCAAGATGAACCGTACAGGCGCCGCACAGCCCGGCGCCACAGCCGAACTTGGTGCCCGTGAGGTTGGAGGCCTCGCGCAGGGCCCACAGAAGGGGCGTGTCGGGCGCGAGCTGATAGTCTGTCGGGTTGCCGTTGACGGTGAAGCGGGTCATGCCATGCGGATAGACGTTTGCGGCAACAGAGGGAAGCGCGACACATGGACCGGACAACATTCACCTACGACGTGGAAGACGGCATCGCCCACATCCGGCTGAACCGGCCGGCTGCGTTCAACACCATGAACGGCGCCTTCTGGGCGGAATTCCCCGCAGCCTTCGACGAAATCGCAGCCGACATGCGCGTTCGCGCCGTCCTCATCTCTTCGACAGGGCGGCATTTCTCTGCCGGCCTCGACCTGAAGTGGGCCGCCGAAAGCCAGGGCAGGGCGCACGCCGATCCCGGCCGGGCGCGCGAAAGCTTCCGCCGCCATGTCAAGGACATGCAGCAGTGTTTCGAAGCCATCGACCAGTGCCGGGTGCCCGTGATCGCGGCCATTCAGGGCGGCTGCATCGGCGGCGGACTCGATCTCGTCAGCGCCTGTGACCTGAGGGTGGGCACCGCCGACTGCTTTTTCACCATACAGGAAGTCAATGTCGGCATCGTCGCCGATGTGGGCACGCTGCAGCGCCTTCCCTATCTTTTGCCACAGGGGCTGGTGCGGGAGCTCGCCTACACCGGTCGCCGCTGGGCCGCGAAGGAAGCGCTGGCGCAAGGCTTCCTGAACCAGCTGCACGACACCCATGAGGACGCCGTGGCGGCGGGACTTGCCCTGGCACGCGAAATCGCCGCGAAAAGCCCGCTTGTCATTACCGGCATCAAGCAGGTGCTGAACGCCGGGCGGGACATGACCATCGCCCAGGGCCTCGACTATGTTGCGGTCTGGAATGCCGGCATGCTGCAGGGCGAGGACAGCAGCCGCGCCATCGCGGCCCAGCTGAACAAGGGGCAGGCCAGCTATGGCGACCTGGCGCCCTGAACGTCGGCCCGAACCACGGCCTGGATGGGGGCCAGAACCCTGGCCTGAACGGCGGTGTTTTTTGCCGGACGTCAGTGCACGTCGGCAAAGGCCATTGTCAACGCCAAGGCAAAAAGGCCAAATCATGAGCACCATCAATCACAAAGGGGCCGGTTGCCTGCCCTGACGGAATGGCCTCCAAGGACCGGCGCTTTGGCGTCCCCTGTGTCGCAGAGTGCGTCAAACGCTTGTCCACCGGGCCACCCTCCGTTATGGCCCCATCAAATTCACGCGAATCCCGGGATCAGAGCAATGGGAATAAAAATGGGTTTGGCGTCAGGCCTGAAGGGCATCGCGGTCGCGGCCGCCCTGTCTCTGGCTGGCGCCGGCATCGCGCAGGAAGCGGCAACAGCCGCTGAAACGGCGGCTCCTGCGGCCGCACCCGCCATCACGCCTGAAGCGCCACCGGCGCCGCAGGATGTCGCCGTGGCATCCGCCGTGGCGGATGCGGCCCTTCCGGCCGATGCGGGCTACACCCGCATGAAGCCCACAGACGGCGTCGGTCAGCCGGTGCCCGAAGGCATTGCCATCCAGGAGCAGGTCACCCCGATCGGCCTCGAGGCAAAGGCGCTGCTCGAAGGCATTCTGAACCCGGTCATCGGCATCATCTCGGTCTTCGTGCTGGGTCTCCTCATCTGGGTGATCCTGCGCTACCGGGCGGCCGCCAACCCGGTCCCCTCCACGACGACCCACCACTTCGGCCTGGAAGTCGTATGGACGCTGATCCCGGCGCTCATCCTTCTGGTCATCGCCTTCCCCAGCTTCCGGCTGCTGGCGAACCAGTACAACCCGCCCAAGGCGGACCTTACGGTCAAGGTGACGGGCTACCAGTGGTACTGGGGCTATGAATATCCCGACTATGGCGACATCAGCTTCGATTCCCTGCCGCTGAGCAAGGAAGATGCCGAGGCGGAAGGCGTGCCCTATCTGCTCGATGTCGACAACCGCCTGGTCGTGCCCGCCGGCAAGACCGTGAAGGTCCTGATCACCGCCGCCGACGTGATCCACAGCTTCGCCGTGCCCAGCTTCTGGGTGAAGATGGATGCCGTCCCCGGCCGGATCAACGAAACCTGGTTCAAGGTCGACCGCCCCGGCGTCTACTATGGCCAGTGCTCCGAACTGTGCGGCACCAAGCATGGCTTCATGCCCATCGCCGTCGAAGTCCTCCCCGAGGAAGATTTCCGGCGCTGGGTCCGCATGAAGCAGGCCGCCGACGGCATCGAGCCGACCGGCCCGGGCATTGCGCCGGCCGTCGTCGAGGCAGCCGCCGAAGCCGCTGCCGTGACCCCCTCCTCCGAAGCGCCGGCAGCCGAAGCTGCCGCGCAGGCTGCCTGAAAAGGATAGACCCTATGGCATCCTCCGCCGACACAGCCCACCTCCAGCCGCACGCCGAGGCCCATGGTCACGACGACCATGATCATGTCCCCGGTTTCTTCGCGCGCTGGTTCCTGTCCACCAACCACAAGGACATCGGCACGATGTACCTGATCTTCGCGATCTTCGCGGGGATCATCGGTGGCGCGCTTTCCGGCTTCATGCGCTGGGAACTTGCGAACCCCGGCATGCAGGTCCTGCCCTGGTTCACCGACGGCAACATCGACGCCGCCTACCACCTGTGGAACGTCTTCATCACCGGCCATGGCATGATCATGGTCTTCTTCATGGTGATGCCCGCCCTCATCGGCGGCTTCGGCAACTGGTTCGTGCCGATCATGATCGGCGCGCCCGACATGGCCTTCCCGCGCCTCAACAACATCAGCCTCTGGCTCACCACCACGGCCTTCGTGCTGCTGGTGCTGTCGATGTTCGTTCCCGGCGCGCCCGGCTTCGATGGCGCCGGCACCGGCTGGACGGTCTATCCGCCGCTGTCCACCTCGGGCCACCCCGGGCCGGCAGTCGATCTCGCGATCTTCTCGCTGCACCTCGCCGGTGCTTCGTCGATCCTCGGGGCGATCAACTTCATCACGACCATCTTCAACATGCGCGCTCCGGGCATGACGCTCCACAAGATGCCGCTGTTCGTGTGGTCGATCCTCGTCACCGCCTTCCTGCTGCTGCTGTCTCTGCCTGTCCTGGCCGGCGCCCTCACCATGCTGCTGACGGACCGCAACTTCGGCACCACCTTCTTCGACCCCGCCGGCGGGGGTGACCCGGTTCTCTACCAGCACCTCTTCTGGTTCTTCGGTCACCCCGAAGTGTACATCATGATCCTGCCGGCCTTCGGCATCGTCAGCCACATCATCTCCACCTTCAGCCGCAAGCCCGTCTTCGGCTATCTGGGCATGGCCTATGCCATGGTCGCCATCGGCTTCGTCGGCTTCATCGTGTGGGCCCACCACATGTTCACCGCCGGCCTCAGCGTGAACACCAAGATGTACTTCACCGCCGCCACGATGATCATCGCAGTGCCGACCGGCATCAAGATCTTCTCGTGGATCGCCACCATGTGGGGCGGCCGGATGACCTTCCCCACCCCGATGCTCTGGGCGCTGGGCTTCATCTTCATGTTCACGGTCGGTGGCGTCACCGGTGTCGTTCTCTCGAACGGCGGCCTCGACACCTACATGCACGACACCTACTATGTTGTTGCCCACTTCCATTACGTGCTGTCGCTGGGCGCCACCTTCGGCCTCTTCGCCGGCTTCTACTACTGGTACGGCAAGATGTTCGGCCGCGAGTACAACGAACTTCTCGGCAAGCTGCACTTCTGGCTGTTCTTCATCGGCACGAACGTGGTCTTCTTCCCCATGCACTTCCTGGGGCAGGACGGCATGCCGCGCCGCATTCCGGATTATCCGGAAGCCTATGCCTACTGGAACAACATCGCGTCCTGGGGCTATCTGATCATGCTTGCCGGCATGGCGGTATTCTTCCTGAACGTCCTCATCTCGGCGTTCGCCGGCCGCAAGGCTGCGGCAAACCCGTGGGGCGAAGGCGCGACCACGCTGGAGTGGACCCTGTCCTCTCCGCCGCCCTTCCACCAGTTCGAGACGATTCCGGATCTCCGGAACGTCAAGGGCGCCCATTGAGGGCCTGATGGCGAACCATCCCATCGAAACCGTTGAAGGGAGGGCGCCATCGGGCGCCCTTCCGCCATTGGGAGGGGACGAAGGCGGCCGCCTGCCGCCTTCCGCCCTTTCGACCGCGGAATGGCGGGACTATTGGGCGCTTCTCAAGCCCCGGGTGATGACCCTTGTCGTCTTTACCGGGCTCTGCGGGCTTCTGGCGGCTCCGGGAAGCATTTCGCCCTTCCTCGGCTTTGTCGCGATCCTGTGCATCGCTGTCGGCGCGGGTGCCGCGGCCGCCTTCAACCAGTGGTGGGAGGCGGACATCGACGCCGTGATGAAGCGGACGGCCGCCCGCCCGCTGCCCGCCGGCCGGCTCGGCCGGGACGAGGCGCTCGGCTTCGCGATCATCCTGTCGGTTGCATCCGTCATCACCATGGGCTTCGCAACCAACTGGATGGCGGCTGGCTGGCTGCTCTTCTCCATCTTCTTCTATGCTGTCATCTACACCATCTGGCTGAAGCCGCGCACGCCGCAGAACATCGTCATCGGCGGTGCGGCCGGCGCCTTCCCGCCCATCATCGGCTGGGCTGCGGTCACGGGCGATGTCAGCGCGCTTCCACTGCTGCTGTTCGCGACCGTCTTCGCCTGGACGCCGCCGCACTTCTGGGCCCTCGCCCTCTTCGTGCGGATGGATTATGAGCGCGCCGGCATACCCATGCTTCCGGTCACCCATGGCGTCAGGGAAACGCGGCGCCAGATTCTCGTCTATGCGCTGATCCTCGCCGCCGTTTCGGTCGCACCCTGGGCGCTTGGCCTCGTCGGGCCGGTCTATGGCCTGCCGGTCACCGCGCTTGGCGTCATCTTCATTGCCCTTTCGGTGCGCGTGTTCCGCAACCGGGCCGAAGCCCCCGAAGGCATGGGGCCCGAAAAGGCGCTGTTCAAATTCTCCCTCCTTTACCTTGCGCTGGTCTTCGCGGCGCTGGTCGCAGACAGGATGATCCCGGCATGAACTGGACCCCAGAGGAAGAGGCCGCCTATGTCGCGCGCCGTCGCAGGCGGAACATCGTGATCGGGATCGTGCTCGCGGCCTTCGCGGCACTTTTCTATGGCATAACCGTCTCGAGGATGATGTGATGTCCACAGTCGCCGGCAATCCACGGAATCATCTGCGCACTGCCCTGCTCGCGCTTTCCATTGCGGCAGGCATGGGCGGGCTCGCCTATGCTTCCGTGCCGCTCTACCGCATCTTCTGCCAGGTGACCGGTTTTGGCGGCACCACGATGAAGGCGGACGAAGCCGCCGTGCCGAGCGCCGAACAGGTGGCGGCGCTGGGCGGCAAGATGGTCGAGGTGCGATTCGACGGCAATGTCCGCGGCATTTCCTGGGAATTCGCGCCGACGACCCGCACCGTGCAGGTCAAGATCGGCGAGCAGAACCTCGCCTATTATCGCGCCAAGAACCTGTCGGATGTGCCGGTCACGGGAACCGCGACCTTCAATGTGAGCCCGGCTGCGGCAGGGGCCTATTTCAACAAGATCCAGTGCTTCTGCTTCAACGAGCAGACGCTGCAGCCGGGGCAGGAAGTGGAAATGCCGGTGGTCTATTTCGTGGACCCGGCGATTCTCGATGATCCGGATGCCCGCAACATCAAGGAAATCACCCTTTCCTACACCTTCTTCCCCGTCGAGGCGCCGACGCGCGCGCCCGGAATCTATGCAACGGGGAAAGCCGAAATTCCTGCACGCGGGGCATGACAGCTTGCCCGGCCCGCATGTGCGGGTTAGGGCGTTCACAAACAAGAAACAGGTGAGACCATGGCTTCAGGGAAAACCCACGACTTTCACATCCTGCCACCCAGCCCCTGGCCACTCATGGGGGCCGTCACCGCCATGGTGATGCTCGGCGGCGCAGTCTTCTGGTGGCATGATGCAGCCTGGGGCAAATGGGTCTCGGCGCTCGGCCTTATCGGTGTGCTGGCGACCTTCTTCTTCTGGTTCTCCGACATCCGCGACGAAGCCAATGCCGGGGACCACACCCCCGTGGTGCAGCTGCACCACCGCTATGGCATGATCCTGTTCATCGCTTCCGAAGTGATGTTCTTCGTTGCCTGGTTCTGGGCCTATTTCGCAGCCGCGCTCTATCCCAGCGGTGCGGAAGCGGTTGGCGGCGTCTGGCCGCCGCAGGGCATCGAACCACTCGACCCCTTCGTCTATCCGCTTCTCAACACCCTGATCCTGCTGCTTTCAGGCACCACCATCACCTGGGCGCACCACGCGCTGATCCATGGTGACCGCAAGGGGTTCAAGAACGGCCTGTGGGTCACGGTGATCCTCGGCGTGCTGTTCAGCCTGCTGCAGGCCTATGAATACAGCCACGCCACCTTCGGCTTCTCGGGCAACATCTATGGCGCCACCTTCTACATGGCCACCGGCTTCCACGGCTTTCACGTGATCGTCGGCACCATCTTCCTCGCCGTCTGCCTGTGGCGCGCCTATCTCGGCGATTTCACGCCCAAGCAGCATTTCGGCTTCGAGGCTGCCGCCTGGTACTGGCACTTCGTGGACGTGGTCTGGCTGTTCCTGTTCCTGTCCATCTACATCTGGGGCTCCAATTTCGGGGCTGCCGTGGTTGGGCACTGAGACTGACAAGAGGCTCGCGATGAAAGCCCCGGTGCGAAAGCGCCGGGGCTTTCCGCTTGTGCCTACCCTGATGGTTCTTCTGGCGCTGCCGCTGCTCTTCAGCTTCGGCTTCTGGCAGCTGGAACGAAAGGCCTGGAAGGAAGCGCTGCTCGACGATCTCCGCCGCAATGCCGAAGCGCCCGTCGTGGCGATTGCGGATGGCCGCATCCCGGATGATTTCCAGTTCCGCAGCGTCCGCATGGGCGTTCGTTGCGCGGAACAGCAGCCGCTGGTGAAGGCCGGTCGCAACACCGGGGGGCAAAGCGGCTATTCGGTCTTTCTCGATTGCGCGGCAGCTGACACGCCCATCCGGCTCAACATCGGCTGGGGCCCGCGCAGCGACAGCTGGAAGGACGCGCGCCTTCCCGGCCCCGAAGCCGGCGCAATCCCCGTGGAAGGCGTGCTTGTCGAGGCCGGGGGCAGCGGCCCGCAATGGACCCTGGTCACGCGCGACGCGCCCCCACCGCTGAAGCCAAGCGCACCGCCGACAACGGAAACGCTGCCCAACAACCATCTGTCCTACGCGATCCAGTGGTTCAGCTTCGCCGCGATTCTCGCCACCATCTACCTCCTCTACCTGCGCCGCTGGCGACAGGCCGGGCGCGCACGGCTTGCGCCGGGGGATGGGCAGGTCTAGTCGGCAGGCCGTCATGGATTATCTGAGCACAAGGGGCACTGCGCCCACACTCGACTTCCGGGGTGTCACCCTGGCCGGCCTCGCATCCGACGGGGGGCTTTATGTCCCGCGTTCCTGGCCGCGCTTCTCCCCGGCCGACATCGAGGCGATGGCCGACACCAGCTACGCCGAAACCGCCTTCCGCGTGATGCGCCCGTTCGTCGAGGGCTGCCTGAGCGACGAGGCCCTGCACCGGCTGATCGATGACGCCTATGGCGATTTCGGCCATGCCGCCGTCACGCCGCTGGTCCAGCTCGACAGCCGGCACTGGCTGCTGGAACTGTTCCACGGGCCGACGCTTGCGTTCAAAGATGTCGCGCTCCAGCTTCTGGGCGGGCTGTTCGGCCATTTCCTCGGCAAGGACGAGCGGATCACCATAGTCGGCGCGACCAGCGGTGATACCGGATCGGCCGCGATCGAGGCGGTCGCCGGGCGGCCGGGCATCACCATCTTCATGCTCCATCCCGCCGGCCGGGTTTCGGATGTGCAGCGCCGGCAGATGACCACCGTGCTGGCCGGCAATGTGCACAACATCGCCGTCGACGGCAGCTTCGATGACTGCCAGGCGCTGGTGAAGCGGCTGTTCAATGATGCGCCCTTCCGTGCCGAACAGTCGCTGTCGGCGGTCAACTCGATCAACTGGGCGCGCCTGCTTGCCCAGATCGTCTATTATTTCCATGCCGGCGCCCGGCTTGGCGCACCGCACCGCAAGGTCAGCTTCTCGGTGCCCACCGGCAATTTCGGCGATGTGTTCGCCGGCTATGCCGCCGCCCGCATGGGGCTGCCGGTGGGCCGGCTGCTCGTCGCCACAAACGTCAACGACATCCTCGCCCGCGCCCTGAATGCCGGCGACTACAGTGTCGGCAGCGTCACGCCGACGGCAACCCCCTCGATGGACATCCAGGTTTCCAGCAATTTCGAACGGCTTCTGTTCGATCTGCACGGCCGCGACGGCGCGGCGCTGGCCGCCACCATGCGCCATTTCGAGGAAACGGGCCGCATGGCGCTGAGCGATGCACAGCGCGCGGAAGCCGCATCGCTTTTCCTTGCCGAACGGGTGGACGAGACCCGGATGATGCAGACCCTTGCCTGGGCCCATTCGGAATGCGGCGAGGTGATCGACCCGCACACCGCCATCGGCCTCGGCGCAGCACGCGCGCGCGAACAGGATCTGCAAGGCCCCATCGTCACCCTTGCCACGGCGCATCCGGCAAAATTCCCCGATGCCGTCGAGCGGGCGTGCGGCATCCGCCCGCCCCTGCCGCGCCGCGTGCAGCACCTGTTCGACCGTGAAGAACGCTACGATCACCTCGCGGCCGATGCCGAAGCGCTCAAGGCCTATATCCGGGAGCGGACATGACGCCGGAAATCAGCCGGCTTTCCAATGGACTGAGGATCGCGACCCTTGCCATGCCGGGGCTGGAAACAGCCGCGGTGGCGCTCAACGCCGATGTCGGCGCGCGGCACGAGCGCGAAGACGAGAACGGGCTCGCCCACCTGTTCGAGCATATGGTGTTCAAGGGCACGCACAACCGTTCGGCGCGCGCCATCGCCGAACATATCGAGGATGTCGGCGGCAGCCTCAATGCCTGGACGTCCCGCGATTCGACCGTGTTCCACGCCCGCGTGCTGGCCGGTGACCTGCCGCTGGCTGTCGAGCTTCTCGCCGACCTTCTGATGAACCCGCGCTTCGATGCCGAGGATCTGGTGAAGGAACGCGAGGTGGTCCTGTCGGAAATCGGGGAAGCGCTCGATACGCCCGACGATCTCGTCTTCGACCATCTCCAGGCCATCGCCTATCCGGGCCAGGCACTCGGCCTGCCCATCCTCGGCACGCCCGAAAGCCTTGCGCGGCTGGATTGCACGGCCCTCGTCGACTGGCGGGACCGGCAGTATCGCGGCGAGGGGCTGGTGCTGTCAGCCGCCGGCAAGGTGGATCATGACCGCCTCGTCCGGCAGGCGGAGGCTCTCTTCGGAACGCTTCCGGCCAGGCGCGCGGAAAGCCACCCTCCTGCCCGCTGGCACGGCGGGGTGCGCGGGGATGGCAAGCGCGGCGAGCAGCTGCACCTTGCCCTCGGGTTCGAAGGACCACCCGTGCTGGCGCCAGGCTATCATGCCGCCCAGCTCTTCGCGACGGCCCTGGGTGGCGGCATGTCCTCCCGGCTGTTCCAGGAACTTCGTGAAGAACGCGGCCTTGCCTATTCCGTCTCGGCTTTCCATGTGCCGCATGCCGACACGGGCGTTTTCAGCCTCTATTGCGCCACGCGGCCCAAGGATGCGCCGGCAGCGCTTGAACTGGCCCGCAAGGTGGCCGCGGATACGGCCGCAGGCCTTACCCCGGAAGAGCTTGCGCGCGCCCGTGCACAGATCAAGGCCGGGCTGCTGATGGGGCTGGAAGGCTGTTTCGGGCAGGCCGAATGGATGGGGCGGAGCCTTCTGACCCATGGGCGCATACTTGCCCCCGCCGAAGCCATTGCCGCGCTCGACGCGGCATCGCTTGATGATGTGCGCATGGCTGGCGCCCGGCTGCTGTCCGGCCCGCTGGCGCTGGCGGCCGTGGGGCCGGGCGCGGGGAAGCTTTCAGCCTGATGTCCGCAGCCAACGCCACGCCGCAGCTTGAAACGCTCGTCGCCGAGCCGACATCCGATTTCGCGCTCATCGACAGCGGGCACGGCCGCAAGCTGGAACGCTGCGGCCCCTATCGCTTCATCCGCCCGGAGCCGCAGGCCATGTGGGCGCCGGAGAATATGGACTGGGAGGCGGATGGCGAATTCGTCGGCGGTTCCGACGAGGAGGGCGGCGGGCGCTGGCGGCTTTCACCCAAAGTTCCCCAGGCCTGGCCCATCAGCCAGGCAGGCGTTTCCCTCCACGCCCAGTGCACGCCCTTCCGGCACCTTGGCTTCTTTCCCGACATGGCGCCCCACTGGCAGGCGCTGGCCGAAGTCTCGCCGGATGCCGATGTGCTCAACCTCTTCGGCTATACCGGCGTTGCCTCCCTCGTGGCGGCGGCGGCCGGCGCGCGGGTGGTGCATGTGGATGCAAGCCGCAAGGCCGTGGAGCAGGCAAAGGCCAATGCCCGGTTGTCCGGCCTT
>CAYMZC010000048.1:0-10150 GCA_964394815.1 uncultured Sandaracinobacter sp.
GTGCCTTCAGCGGCGGTTCCCCCACGAGATACATGCGGCTGGTGTCGCCGTGCCAGCCGTTCAGCACCACGGTCACGTCGATGTTCACGATGTCCCCGTCCTGCAGCGGCTTCGGGCCGGGTATGCCGTGGCAGATCACATGGTTGATGCTGGTGCAGACGGAATGGGAATAGCCGCGGTAGAAGATGGTGGCCGGCACCGCGCCAGCGGCCTGCACATGCGCGCGCACGAGGTCGTCTATGGCCTGGGTGGTCACGCCGGGCCGGACATGGGGGACGAGCATGTCAAGCACCTCGGCCGCCAGGCGGCCGGCTGCCCGCATGCCGGCGAAACCTTCGGCGTCGTGAATGACGATGCTGTGCTCGTCGAGATCGATATCTGTCATCTGCCTTCTTTCCTTGGTGATGGATTTAAGGCCGGGGGTCGGCTAGGGCAATGGCATGGCAGAGATGCAGAGCGGAAGCGCGGCCGGGGCCGCAAATGGAAACAGCGCGGGCGAAACGCCCGCTGGCGCCGCGAATGCGGGCGAAACACCCGCTGGTGCCGCGAATGCGGGCGAAACACCTTCGGGCGATGCCGACAAGGTCTGGACCGCGGCCCTTGTCATCATCGGGGACGAGATCCTCTCGGGCCGCACGCAGGATGCCAACCTCGCCTATCTTGCGCGCTGGCTGAACATCCAGGGCATCAGGCTGAAGGAAGCCCGCGTCGTCTCCGACGACATGCAGGCGATCGGCGAGGCGGTGAACGCCTGCCTTGCCGCCCATGATTATGTGTTCACGACAGGCGGCATCGGCCCCACGCACGATGACATCACCGTGGATGCGGTAGCGGCCGCCCTTGGCCGGCCCGTCGTGCATCACCCCGAAGCCGTCGAGGTGCTGACACGCTATTATGGCGACCGGATCACCGAGGCGCGGCTCAGGATGGCCCGCGTGCCCGAAGGCTCGGACCTGATCGAAAACCCGGAGACGGGCGCGCCTGGAATCCGCTGCGGCCGGCTTTTCATCATGGCCGGCGTTCCCAAGATCACGCAGGGGATGCTGCGCGGACTGGATGGCAAGCTGGCCGGTGGCCGGCCGGTGATCGCCCGCGCCATCGGCGCATGGACGCAGGAAAGCCGTGTCGCCGACCTTCTGGGCAGCATCCAGAAGGCGCATGAAGGCGTTCAGGTCGGCAGCTATCCCTTCTGGCGGGAAGGCAAGGGCGGGGCCAATTTCGTCCTCCGCTCGGTTGACGAATCCCGGCTCGATGCCGCGATCGAGGCTTTGAAGGCAGCACTCGCGGCCGAGGGGATCGAATCGCAGGAGGGTGAGATATGAGCACGATCCGAGCCTTGCTTCTGGCCCTGCTGGTGGCCGGATTGACGCTTTTCTCAGTCGCCAACAACAGCTTCGTTCCGATCGATCTCGGCTTCATCGCGCTGCAGGTGTGGCTGCCCCTTCTGGTGCTTGCCGCCTTTCTGCTCGGCCTCCTGCCTGTCTGGCTGCGGCTTGCGGCCGATCGCCTCATCCTCAGGCGCAAGGTGTCGAAACTGGAAGCGGCCCTTGCCCAGGCTGAAACCGACCTCGCCCAGGCCCGGGTGGAGCTTCTGCGCCCGCCGGCCGTCCGGCCCGAGGCGCCCCGGACATCGGATACCGGGCCAGAGGCCCCGGAATCCCTCGTAACGCCGGTTCAGGTCCAGCAACCTCATGCCCAGCAACCTCAGGCCCAGCAGCCGCACACAATGCCGCGCCCTGCGCCGCCGCCGGGAACCTGATCATGGCTTCAAGCATCTGGCTGGCGGTCGATACGCCAGACATTGCCCGTGCACGCGCCCTCGTCGCCGCCACCGCCCCCTGGCTGGGAGGGGTCAAGCTGGGACTTGAATTTTTTGTCGCCAACGGCCCGCGCGGCGTGGAAGAGGTGATGGCGGGCACCGGCCTGCCGCTCTTCCTCGACCTGAAGCTGCATGACATCCCCAACACCGTGGCGAAAGCGGTGGAAAGCGCCGCGCGCATGCAGCCGGCGCTTCTCACCATCCATGCGTCCGGCGGGGCGGCGATGATCGCTGCCGCCAAGGAAGCTGCGCTCAAGGCCGGCGGGCCGGGCATGCGCATCATCGCCGTCACCGTGCTCACCAGCCTCGATGCCGCCGATCTCGCCGGAATCGGCCTTGATGTGACGCCCGCCGCGCAGGTGGCGCGGCTGGCTGGCCTGGCGGCTGCTGCCGGGGCCGATGGCATGGTCTGTTCCCCGCATGAAGTGGCCGCTGCGCGGGCGCGCTGGCCGGAGGGCTTCATGGTTGTGCCAGGTGTCCGCCCGGCGGGCACGGCTGCCGATGACCAGAAGCGGGTCATGACCCCGGCCGAGGCGCTGGCCGCGGGCGCCACGGCGCTGGTGGTCGGCCGGCCCGTTACTGCCGCCGCTGATCCGGCTGCTGCTGCCGCCGCCATTGCCGCAAGCCTCTGAGGAAGGGGGCGTGCGCACGAAGGTCAAGATCTGCGGCATCACGACGCCTGAGGCGCTGGTCGCTGCGCTTTCGGCGGGCGCCGATGCGGCCGGGTTCGTCTTTTATCCGCCCAGCCCCCGCGCGATCGACCCGGAACACGCCGGCGCGCTGGCCGCCCGGGCGCCTCACCTGCTGAAGGTGGGTGTCTTCGTCGATCCTGACGATGCGCTCCTCGATGCCGCAGTAGCCGGTGGCCGGCTGGGCGCCATCCAGCTCCAGGGCAACGAGGGCCCAGCGCGTGTCGCGGCCATCAGGCAGCGCTTCGGCATTCCCGTCTGGCGGGCCGTGGGCGTGCGCACCGCCGAGGATATCCGGGCCGCGACGCGCGACTTTTCCGGGGCCGATCTCCTGCTTCTCGACGCGAAGGCGCCGGAAGGGGCCGTGCTGCCCGGTGGCAATGGCCTCCGGTTCGACTGGCGGCTCCTGGAAGCGGGCCGGCCCGCCATGGCCTGGGGCCTTGCCGGCGGCCTTTCACCCGAAACCGTGGCCGATGCGATCCGGCTTGCGGGAGCGCCACTGGTCGATGTGTCCTCGGGAGTCGAGGACGCACCCGGCGTCAAGAATCTTGCAAAGATCGCGGCTTTCGTGGAAGCGGCTCGACGTGCCTGACATTCAAACACCCACCCAATCGCTGCGCAGCGGCCCGGACGGACGCGGCCATTTCGGCCCCTTCGGGGGGCGCTATGTCGCCGAAACGCTGATGCCCCTCATCCTCCAGCTGGAGCAGGAATATATCGCCGCCAAGGCCGATCCTGCCTTCCGGGCGGAACTCGACCATCTGCTGAACCATTATGTCGGCAGGCCGAGCCCGCTCTATTTCGCGGAGATGCTGACCGCCAGCCTCGGCGGCGCCAGGGTCTATCTGAAGCGTGACGAGCTGAACCACACCGGCGCGCACAAGATCAACAACTGCATCGGGCAGATCCTGCTTGCCCGCCGCATGGGCAAGACGCGTATCATCGCCGAAACGGGCGCCGGCCAGCACGGCGTGGCCACGGCCACCGTTGCCGCGCGCTTTGGCCTGCCCTGCACCATCTTCATGGGCGCGCGCGACATCGAGCGCCAGGCGCCAAATGTCTTCCGCATGAAGCTGCTGGGCGCGGAAGTGCGGCCCGTCACCTCCGGTTCGCAGACGCTGAAGGACGCGATGAACGAGGCCCTGCGGGACTGGGTGACCAACGTTCACGACACCTTCTACATCATCGGAACCGCCGCCGGCCCGCACCCCTATCCGGAGCTGGTGCGCGACTTCCAGAGCGTGATCGGGATCGAGGCCAAGGCCCAGCTCGAAGCAGCCGAAGGGCGGCTGCCCGATGTGGCGGTGGCCGCCGTCGGCGGCGGCTCCAACGCCATCGGCCTGTTCCACCCCTTCCTCGACGATCCTGTCGAACTGGTCGGGATCGAGGCCGGCGGCCATGGTGTCGAAACGCATGAACATGCCGCCTCGCTCACCGGCGGGCGGCCGGGCGTGCTGCACGGCAACAAGACCTTCCTGCTGCAGGACGAAGACGGCCAGATCCTCGATGCCCACAGCATTTCGGCCGGGCTCGATTATCCGGGCATCGGGCCGGAACATGCCTGGCTCCATTCGATCGGCCGCGTGCGCTATGAAAGCGTGACCGATGCCGAGGCGCTCGATGCCTTCCAGCTGCTGTCACGGGTGGAAGGGATCATTCCGGCCCTCGAACCGTCGCACGCCCTTGCCTATGTGAAGAAGCGGGCGCCGCAGATGCGCGCCGACCAGATCATGCTGGTGAACCTGTGCGGCCGGGGTGACAAGGACATCTTCACCGTTGCCGAAGCCCTCGGAGTGAAGCTGTGAGCCTGCCTGACCGCATCGCCCGCCGGTTCGCGGAAACGCGCGGGCGCGCCGCCCTCGTCACCTTCATCTGCGGCGGCGACCCGACACCCGAACTGGCCCCTTCCGTCCTGCATGCGCTGGTGGCCGGCGGCGCCGACATCATCGAGATCGGCATGCCCTTCACCGACCCGATGGCCGATGGCCCGGCGATCCAGGCCGGCAACATCCGGGCGCTTGGGGCGGGCATGAGCCTGCGCAAGCTGCTGCGGATCGTTCGCGAATTCCGCGAGCGTGACCAGCGCACGCCGCTGGTGATGATGGGCTATCTGAACCCGGTGCTTTCCTATGGCGCCGAGGCCTTCGCCAGTGATGCACGCGAAGCCGGGCTTGACGGCGTGATCCTGGTCGACCTGCCGCCCGAGGAAGCCGGCGAGATGCTGCCGGAACTGAAGGCGGCCGGGCTGCATCTTGTCAGGCTTGCCACCCCCACTACCGATTCCGCCCGGCTTCCGGCCGTGCTCGATGGCGCATCGGGCTTCCTCTATTATGTCGCCGTCGCCGGGATCACCGGGCAGAAGAGCGCCGAGGCGTCCGACATCGCCGCCGCCGTCAGCCGCCTGAAGGCCGCGACCGATCTTCCCGTCGCCGTCGGCTTCGGCGTGCGGACGCCCGAACAGGCGCGGGACATTGCCATGCATGCGGATGCCGTGGTCGTCGGGTCGGCCATCGTCGACCTCATCGGGGCAGCGCATGCGCGCCAGTCAAACGACATTCCCGGCGAGGTCGAGCGCTTCGTGGCCGGGCTTTCGGCCGCCGTCCGCGATGCCCGGAAGGAGATGCCCGCATGAGCTGGATCACCCGTTCCCGCCAGAGCCTGACCAATTTCATCCAGCGCCGCGAGACGCCGGATGACCTGTGGACCAAGTGCCGCGGCTGCGGCGCCATGCTCTATACGCGCGATTTCGAGGCGAACCTCTCTGTCTGCCCCGAATGCGGCCATCATGAGCGCGTCGGCGCCAGAGCGCGTTTCGCCATGCTGTTCGATGATGGCGCGTTCGAGCGCATCGCGGTGGAAAGCCCGCCGGACGACCCGCTGAAATTCCGCGATTCCAAGCCCTATCCCGCGCGGATCAAGACCGCGCGCGCGGCAACGGGCGAGCAGGACGCCCTGCTGCTGGCGAAGGGCGCGATCAAGGCCCACCCCGCCGTGGTCGGTGTCCAGGATTTCGCCTTCATGGGCGGTTCCATGGGAATCGGCGTGGGCGCGGCCTTTGTCGCCGGCGCGCGCGCCGCCATTGCCGGGCGCATGCCTTTCATCATGTTCACCGCTGCCGGCGGCGCGCGGATGCAGGAAGGCATTCTGTCGCTCATGCAGATGCCGGCCACCACGGTCGCCATCCAGGAGATGAAGGAAGCGCGCCTGCCCTATATCGTGGTGCTGACCGACCCGACGACCGGCGGGGTCACGGCCAGCTACGCCATGCTGGGGGACATCCACATTGCCGAACCCAAGGCGCTGATCGGCTTTGCCGGGGCGCGGGTGATCGAATCGACCATCCGCGAAAAGCTCCCCGAAGGCTTCCAGCGCGCCGAATATCTGCTCGACCATGGCATGGTGGACATGGTGGTGAAGCGGCATGACATGGCGGAAACCCTCGGCCGCCTGATCGGTCTGTTGATGCCGAAGGCCGCATGAGCCTGCAGCCAGCCGATTTCGCCCGCTCCGACAACCCTGTGCTCGACCGTCTGCTGAGGGCGGCCGGCCAGCAGCGCGTGGCGGGCGTCGACCTGTCGCTCGACCGGATCGAGCGGCTGCTCACCCGCATGGCCAGCCCGCACCTGAAGCTGCCGCCGGTGTTTCACGTGGCCGGCACCAACGGCAAGGGCAGTGTCTGTGCCATGCTGCGCGCGGCGATGGAGGCTGGCGGCAAGCGCGTCCATGTCTTCACGTCGCCGCATCTCGTGCGCGTGAACGAGCGCATCCGCCTTGCCGGAACATTGGTGAGCGACGACGAGTTCGCCGAGGCGCTGGTCGAAGTGCTGAACTTCAACGCCGGCCAGCCGCTGTCCTTCTTCGAGGCGATCACGGCCGCGGCCTTCCTGCTGTTCGCTGCAACGCCGGCCGATGCCGTCATCCTCGAAGTGGGTCTGGGCGGGCGGCTCGATTCCACCAATGTGGTGCCAAAGCCCGCCGTCTGCGGCATCGCCCAGCTGGCGCTTGATCATGTGGCGATCCTGGGGCCGACGCTTCGCCATATTGCCGCCGAAAAGGCTGGCATCGGCAAGCGCGGCGTGCCCCTTGTCATCCAGAAATACCCGCCCGCCATACATTCCAGCGTCGCCGAAGTGGCCGCCGTGCGCGGTGCGAAGCTGCTGCCGCGCGGCGAAGCCTGGGATGCGGGCATTTATGAGGGGCAGCTCCTGTTCCGCGGCTTTGGCGCGGACGAGCCGCTGCGCCTGCCGCTGCCCAAGCTTCCCGGCGCCCACCAGGCCGACAACGCCGCACTGGCCATCGCCATGCTGAAGGCGCAGGATCAGCTTGTGCTGCCCGACAGCGCCCTGCGCAGCGCCATGGGCTGGGCGCAATGGCCGGCGCGGCTGCAGCGCCTGCCGTCAGGCCCGCTCGCCGATGCGCTCCCGGCCGGGTCGGAGCTGTGGCTGGATGGCGGCCACAACCCGGCTGCCGGAAAGGCGGTTGCGGCCTTTCTCGCCGAGCGGGAGCCCGGCCTTCCGCTCCACCTTCTGTGCGGCATGCTGCCCACCAAGGATCATGACGGCTTTCTCAAGGCCTTTCCCCGCGGCACCCGCATGACCGCGCTGCCGATCCCCGGCCACGCCAGCGTGCCGCCGGCAGAGCTGGCAAGGGCGGCGACGGCTTGCGGAATGGTGGCCGATGAAGCGGGTGACCTTTCTGCGGCCATTGCCGGCGTGAACGGCCCGGCGCGGGTGATGATCTGCGGCTCCCTGCATCTGGCGGGGGAGGCGCTGCGCATCAACGGGCCGCTTCCGGCCTGATGCCAGCCTGACGCTGGATAGCAGGATCCCGAAAGCGGGTTCCGCTCAGACTTGCTCTGCCAGCACGGCGATGCGCTGCGCTGCCGCCATCAGGCCGATCTCCGTCAGGTCGCTTTCCACCTGGCCCGCCAGCGGCCGCCGGCGTCTGGAAGACCAGCGGGCATAGGCCGGGTCATAATGGGCTTCCATCAGTTCGCGTGCGAGGGTGCCGATATCGCCTGCCGCTGCCAGCGCGCGCCAGCGGTCGACGGTCTCGCGGCTGTGGTGGCTGGGCAGGCGGTCGATCGCCACGTCAAGCGCCGTACGGTCGCCTGCGATGTCCGCATAATGGGCAAGGATGTGCTTCACCCGCGCCGCCATGGGGGCGATGACGGCGATTCGCCCGGCGGCTTCGAGCGCCTCCCACAGGCGCGCCGGAATGGAGAGATCGCCGATCCGGCTTGATTCCGCCTCGGCGATCACAGGGCGGGCGGGGTCCAGCCGCTCCAGCGCTTCATAGATGCGTGTTTCGAACTGCTTCTGCGACGGCTGGCCTCCCGGCATGGCGCCGAACAGCGAGCCCCGGTGGCGCGCCAGCGCCTCGAGGTCGAGCGTCTGGACCCCGATGGCGCGCAGCCGGTCGAGAAGCACTGTCTTGCCCGTGCCGGTCGGCCCTTCGAGCAGCAGGAAACCTGGCATGGCCAAGCCTTCCTCGCCCGCATGCAGGCTCGCCACCACCTGCCGCCGCCAGCGCTTGTAGCCGCCGTCCACCAGGGTCACGTCCCAGCCCACCTGGTCCATCACCAGCGCCATGGCGCCCGAACGCTGGCCGCCGCGCCAGCAATAGACGAGGGCGCGTATTTCCTTGCCCCAGCCCGCCATCGGCCCTTCGAGATGGGCGGCGATGTTGCGCGAGATTTTCGCCGCGCCCAGCCGCCGGGCGAGGAAGCGCGACGTCTGGACATAAAGGGTGCCGATCTCGGCGCGTTCGGCATCGTCGAGCACGGGCAGGTTGATCGCGCCCGGCAGATGATCGACGGCATATTCCGATGGGCTGCGCACGTCGATGATGGCGTCGAAGCCGGCCCGCGCCGCTGCCGACAGGTCCTGTGTGCGGCGGATCATCCGGCCAGCACGCGCACGCCGGGCGGCCCGGCAACCACGCGCCCGACGATCCGCGCATGGTCGAAGCCCTGAGCCCTGGCCATCTCCAGCAGGGCGGCGGCTTCGTCGGGGGCAGCGGATACCAGCAGGCCGCCGCTCGTCTGCGGGTCCGTCAGCAGGTCGACCCGCCACTGGGGCAGACCTTCCGGCAGCATCACTTCATGGCCATAGCTGGCCCAGTTGCGGCCGGATGCGCCGGTGCGCACGCCATCACGGGCAAGCGCTTCGGCCCACGGCAGGATGGCGGGGGCTGCGGCGTCGATCTCGACGGTGAGGCCGGCCCCGCGCGCCATTTCCAGCGCATGGCCCAGAAGGCCGAAGCCGGTCACGTCGGTCATGGCGTGGACGGCCGGGAGGGCGGCGAAATCGGCCCCGATCCGGTTGAGGTGGGTGGTGGAACGGATGAAGGCGTCATAGCCTTCTGGCGCCAGCCGGTCCTGCTTGAAGGCAGCGCTCAATATGCCAACCCCAAGGCCCTTGGTCAGGATCAGCTGGTCCCCGGCCCTTGCGCCCCTGTTGGTGCGGATCTTGTCCGGGTGGGCAAGGCCGAGGGCGACAAGGCCATAGATCGGCTCGACGCTGTCGATCGAATGGCCGCCGGCGACCGGAATGCCGGCTTCCGCGCAGATCGACGCCCCGCCCGCAACGATGGCGCGGATGGTTTCGACCGGCAGGCTGTTGACCGGCATGCCCAGGATCGCCAGCGCGAAGATGGGGCTGGCCCCCATGGCATAGATGTCAGACAGGGCGTTCGCGGCGGCGATGCGCCCGAAGGCATGCGGGTCATCCACCATGGGCATGAAGAAATCGGTGGTCGCCACCAGCATCTGGCTGTCGTTCAGGCGCCAGACGGCGGCATCGTCCGAAGTTTCGGTGCCGACGATCAGGTCGGCGAAGGGGGCGGCGGCCGGCATGCCCGACAGGATGTCGCGCAGGACGGCGGGCGCCAGCTTGCAGCCGCAACCGCCGCCATGGGCAAGGGCCGAAAGACGCGGTTCTGCCTGAGGGTCTGTGTCTGCCATGCGCAAGCGCTAGCGCGAACCCGGCACTCCCGGCAACTGCGCCCTTTCGGCGCCCCGCCAGTTCCCTGTCAGCGCCCTGACAGCGCCCTGTCAGCTTTCCGCATCGACAGCCGCCATCGGCTGCGGCATGTCCATGACCGGACGCGGATTTCCGCATCCTCGAACCTAGGGAGGACCACATGTTCAGTCACGTGATGGTCGGCGCTGACGATATCGACGCCGCAAAGAAATTCTATGATGCAACGCTTGGCGCGCTGGGCCACGGGCCAGGCATCCTCGATCCCAACGGCCGCCTGTTCTACATGACGCCGACGGGCATTTTCGCCGTGTCGAAGCCGATCAACGGCCAGCCTGCCAGCTGCGCCAATGGATCGACCCTCGGCTTCGCCGCAGCCAGCACCGCTGCCGCCGATGCCTGGCACAAGGCCGGTCTCGAAAATGGCGGCACGGCCTGCGAGGATCCGCCGGGCGAGCGGAAGGGCTCGGGTCTTTACCTTGCCTATCTGCGTGATCCGTCCGGCAACAAGATCTGCGCCCTGCACCGCCTGGGCTGATCCGGCCGTTCCGAAAAGCCTGTGGCCCGGGTGGTTCTTGCCATCCGGGCCACATGTGTTTCAGGGTATCTGGCTGATTCAGGGTATCTGGCCGCCCCAGCCTTCGCGCAGTTCGCGCTTCAGC
>CAYMZC010000048.1:10250-15928 GCA_964394815.1 uncultured Sandaracinobacter sp.
CTGGCTGATTCAGGGTATCTGGCCGCCCCAGCCTTCGCGCAGTTCGCGCTTCAGCACCTTGCCGATCACACTACGGGGCAATTCCTGCAACAGCTCCACCGCGGCAAGGCGCTGCACCTTGCCCAGCCTTGCATTGGCCCATTCGCGCAGTTCCTCCGGCGTCACGCCTTCGGCCACCACGAAGGCGACAGGGCTTTCGCCCCATGCCCGCGACGGGATGCCCACCACCGCCACATCCTTCACCGCCGGATGCTCTGCCAGCACCTGCTCGATGTCGATCGGGTAGATGTTGAACCCGCCGGAGATGATCATGTCCTTGGCGCGGCCGACCAGTTCGATGAAGCCGTCCTCGTCGCGCCGGGCGAGGTCGCCCGTGCGGATGAAGATGCGCCCGTCCGGATGCACCCACTGGGTCGCCTTCGTCGCTTCGGGCCTGTTGGCATAGCCGGACATCATTGCGCCCGAGAAGCCGACCAGTTCGCCCACTTCGCCCGGCGCCGCTTCGGTTCCATCGGCCTTCACCAGAAGGATTTCGTGGCCGGGGATGGGGTGGCCCACCGTGTGCAGCTTTTCGGGGTGGTTGTGGGCGATCAGCACCGTGCCGCCGCCGCCTTCCGTCATGCCATAATATTCGATCAGGCCGCCCGGCCAGCGCTTCAGCACATCGGCCTTCAGCGCGGCATCGAAGGGTGCCGAAGTGCAGAATTTCATGACAAAGGACGAGAGGTCGTAACGGTCGAAATCGGGCAGGTCCATGATGCGCCGATACTGCACGGGCACCAGCATGCTGTGGGTGGCACGCATCTTCTGGGCCAGTTCCAGAAAGCCGCGGGTATCGAATTTCGCCATCAGCACGAGGTGCCCGCCCCAGGCGAGGCAGGGCAGGGCGGAAACCAGCGTGGTGTTGGAATAGAGCGGCGTGGCCAGCAGCGTCACTGCATCCGGGCCATAGCCAACGGGCAGACCGCCCGCGATATGGGCCCAGCGCATCCGCCAGCTGTGGACAATGCCCTTGGGCACGCCCGTCGTGCCGCTGGAATAGATGATGTTGAAGGGCAGCGGCAGCAGCGCTTCGTCCGTCAGGTCGAGCGGGGCGGGCGGGCCATCCGCCAGCCAGGAATCCAGCGCCTCGATCCGCTGGATGCGGGCCGGCATGGCGGTTCCCGAAAGCGCTTCGGCATTGGCGGCATCAAGGAAAAGCAGCGGCGCGCCGCTGTCGCTCACCATGGCGGCCAGCTGTTCGGGCGTGGCCGAGGGCGGCATGGGCGCTACCGCGACGCCCGCCATCAGCGCCCCCATGTAGAGCGCGACATAATCGACGCTGGAAAAGGCGATGATCGCGATCGCCCCGCCGACGGGCACGCCATCGCGCTGCAGGCTGGCGGCAACGCGGGCGGCGCGGGCGGCAAGGGCGCCCCAGCGCAGTGTCTGGCCCTCCACCGTCACGGCGGGGGCGTCCGGGCGCTCGCGGCCGTGGCTTGCCACCAGGTCGGAAATGCGGCGGAAGCCTTCGGGTATGCCGGTTTCGGGGTTCATGGCCACTTACCTCTCGTGACGTGATGGGTTTTCAGGCCAGAAGGCCCCTGATGGCCGCCACAAGCGCCAGCGGCTGGTCGGCCATCACATGATGATGGGCTTCGGCTATGCCCACGAGGCGCGTGCCGCCCGGCAGGATTCGCCGGATGCGCTCTAGGTCGCCCGATTGCACCAGTGCGGACCTTTCCCCCCACATATAGGCGATGGGCGGGCGGACCTGCCGGATCAGGCCTTCATGGTCGGCATGTTCGGAATGGTCGAAATGCGCCCAGATGAAGGGGTCGAACTTCCAGGTCCAGCCGCCGTCCACCGGCTTCAGGGCGGAGCGGGCGATGAAATCCGTGGCCCATGGGTTGGGCGAGGGCTGCACCGGCGACCAGCGGAACCGTGCGAGGGCGGCCGCCAGCGTCGGGTAGATGCGGTGCGGCTTGCGCTCGGTGCGGGGCGGGCCGTCGAGCGCGCCCAGCGGGCTGTCGATGACGATGACCTGCGCGATCCGGTCAGCGTGCCGCGCCCCCAGGCCAAGGGCTGGGAAACCGCCGAAACTGTGGCCTGCAACCGTGAAGGGCGCAGTGAAACCCGCGGCATCGGCAACGGCCATGGCTTCGGCCACGAAGGTGGAAATGGAATAGGCGGGCCGGTGATCGCTGTTGCCCATGCCCGACCAGCTTGGTGCGACGACATGATGGGTGCGGGCCAGAAGGGGCGCGGTGAAGCGCCACCAGTCGGCATTGGCGCCATTGCCGTGGAACAGCATGAGACCCGGCCGGCCGGGATCGCCCCAGGAAAGCCATTCGATCGCGGCGCCGTTCACCGTCACCCTGTTCCGGCTGTGCGGTGCGGAAATCGCCTCTTCGAACCAGGCCGGCGCCGGCGGAGCCGTCCCGCCCCATGGGGCAAGCGGCGAGAAAAGGGCCGGGTCATTGTCGCCCGTGGGGGGCGGCAGGGGCTCGTCCATCCGGTCGAGTTCCGCCGCCCCCTTGTCCGCCCCCTTGTCGTGCATCAGGCCATCGGTCACGCTCATGCCTTACGCATAGGGCCTTTCCGACCACCAGGGGTAGAAGTCCGGCATGTCCTTCGACACCTTGTCGGGGTAGTTGGGCGCGCGCTTCTCGAGGAAGCTCATCACGCCTTCCTTGGCGTCGGCCGTGCGGCCACGGGCATAGACTGCGCGGCTGTCGATCTTGTGGGCTTCCATCGGATGGTCGGCCCCCAGCATGCGCCACAGCATCTGCCGGGTCAGGGCGATGGAAACGGGTGCGGTGTTGTCCGCGATTTCCCGTGCCAGCGCCTTGGCGGTCGAAAGCAGATCCTCGGGCTTCACCACGCGGCTGACGAGGCCGCCCGCCAGTGCTTCCTGCGCATCGAAGACGCGGCCGGTGGTGCACCATTCCATCGCCTGCGAAATGCCCACGAGCCGCGGCAGGAACCAGCTGGACGCAGCCTCGGGCACGATGCCCCGCCGCGCGAAGACGAAGCCGAAGCGCGCGTTATCCGACGCGATGCGGATGTCCATCGGCAGCTGCATCGTCACGCCGATTCCCACGGCGGCGCCGTTGATGGCGCCGATCACGGGCTTCAGGCTTTCGAAGATGCGAAGGGTGGTGCGGCCACCGCCATCGCGCACTGCTTCGTGCGAATAGTCGATGCTGCCGTCGGCGCGCACCGGGTTGCCAAGGCCGGCCTTGGTGCTGCCGGCGTCTTCGCGGCTTTCATAGTCGAACGTCTTGGCGCCCGCCGAAAGGTCCGCGCCGGCGCAGAAGGCGCGGCCCGCACCCGTCACGATCACGGCGCGCACATCGTCGTTCGCGTCGGTCTCGTCGAAGGCGGCGATGATTTCCTGCATCATCGTGCCGGTATAGGCGTTCAGCTTCTCAGGCCGGTTGAGGGTGAGGATGGCGATGCCATCCTCGATCTCAAGGATTGTTTCCTTGCGTTCCATGGTCGCCCCTTACAGCGCTTCGACGATGGTGACGTTGGCGAGGCCGCCGCCTTCGCACATCGTCTGCAGGCCGTAGCGCTTGCCACGTGCATGCAGCGCGTGGATCAGGGTCGCCATCAGCTTGGTGCCCGAAGCGCCCAGCGGGTGGCCCAGGGCGATCGCGCCGCCATTGACGTTGAGGCGGGCATGGTCCGCACCCAGTTCCTTCAGCCAGGCCATGGGAACGGAGGCGAAGGCTTCGTTCACTTCGTAAAGATCGATGTCGTCGATCTTCATGCCGGCCTTCTGCAGGGCGCGCCGGGTGGCGTTGATGGGGGCTTCCAGCATCACCACCGGGTCTTCGCCGATCACGGTCATGTGATGGACGCGGGCGATCGGGTCGAGGCCCAGCTTCTTCAGCCCGGCTTCGTTGACCACCAGCACGCCCGAGGCGCCGTCGCAGATCTGCGAGGAGGTGGCGGCGGTGATGCGACCGTCTTCGGAAAGCAGCTTGACGGCCTTGGTGGCTTCCAGCGTCGCTTCGTAGCGGATGCCTTCATCGGCCACATGCTCGACGGGGTTTCCTTCGCTGTCCACGCCCTGGACCGGAATGATTTCGTTGGCGAAGGCGCCGGCCTTGGTGGCGGCAGCGCCGCGCTTCTGGCTCTCGAAGCCGAATTCGTCCATCGCGTCCTTCGAGATGTCGTATTTCTTTGCGATCATCTCGGCGCCCGCGAACTGGCTGAACATCACGCCCGGGTAGCGCTTCTGGATGTTCGGGCTGATGTAGTTGCCGGCGCCCGCATCCATGGCGGCCTTGAACGGCAGCTGCATCGGCACGCGGGTCATGCTTTCGACGCCGGCGGCGATCACGATGTCCATCTGGCCCGACATCACGGTGGCGGCGGCGAAGTGCAGCGCCTGCTGCGAGCTGCCGCACTGGCGGTCGACCGAGGTGCCCGGAACCGATTCGGGCAGCTTCGAGGCCATGACGGCGTTGCGCGCGATGTTGGTGGCCTGTTGCGCGAACTGGTTCACGCAGCCCATGATCACGTCTTCGACGAGCGCCGGGTCATGGTCGCCGACCAGGTCGTTCAGCACCTGCGCGGCGAGGTCCGCCGGATGCCAGTCCCGAAGGCGGCCACCCTTGCGGCCCCCGGCCGTGCGCCGCGCCTTGACGATATAGGCTTCGCCCATCTTGTGCTCCTTTCGATCCAATGTTGCGTATTCTCATGCGCCCGCAAGCCATGCCTGTCGCCCCTCACTCTTGCCAAGGGCGGAAAAAGCGCCATGCGCGGAAAAGGGAGGGGCAGGCGGCCACAGGGCGCAAACCCGGCTTCCCCCCGGCCTTTCCATCCCCTAGTGGCAGGGCATGGCTGATACGCTTTCGATCGCCGCTGCCCAGCTGAACCCGGCCATGGGCGATCTTGCCGCCAACGCCGATGCGATCCTGGCGGCCCGCGCCGCCGCGCCCGGCGCCGACCTGCTGCTCACGCCGGAGCTGTCGCTCATCGGCTATCCGCCGGAAGATCTGGTGCTTAAACCGGCGCTGGTGTCAGCCGCCGAGTCGCAGCTGGGCCGGCTGGCCGCTGCCACCGCCGATGGCGGCCCGGCGCTGCTGGTGGGCACCACGCACCGCACCGAAACGGGGCTGCACAACGCCATGGCGCTGCTGGCCGATGGAGTCGTGCGCGCAATCACCCTGAAGCACGACCTGCCCAATTATGGCGTCTTTGATGAAAAACGCCTGTTCGCGCCCGGCCCCCTGCCGGAACCGCTCGATTTCCACGGCGTGCGTCTGGGCATCCCGGTCTGCGAGGACATGTGGACGCCGGCGGTCTCGGCGCATCTGAAGGCGCGCGGCGCCGATCTTCTGCTGGTGCCGAACGGCTCCCCTTATGAGCTGGGCAAGGAAGAGCGCAGGCTGGCCCTCGCCCGCGCCCGCGCGGCCGAAACGGGGCTGGCGCTTTTCTATGTGAACCGTTGTGGTGGCCAGGACGAGCTGGTCTTCGATGGCGGCAGCTTCGCCATCAACGCCGATGGTGCGCTGATGGCCCGCCTGCCCGACTGGGATTCCGCCGTCGAAACGCTCCGCTGGAGCCGGTCCGCAGGCTTTGCGCGCGCCACCCTCGCCACGCCCGATGTGCAGGACGAGGAAATCTACCACGCCATGCTCGTCTCCTTGCGGGACTATGTGGCGCGCAACCGTTTCCCCGGTGTC
>CAYMZC010000049.1:0-14753 GCA_964394815.1 uncultured Sandaracinobacter sp.
GCCTGTTGTAGAGGGTGCCCGTTTCCAGTCGATCCCCAAAGCCTGTCAGGAAATCCATGGGGCAGGCCGTCGCCATGCTTGTGCTTGCGGCAGCCATGCCCTTGCCGGCCAGGCCCGCCGCGCCCCTTTCAAACCCGACCCCTCCGGCAGATGCCGCGATCGCCGTGCTTGGCACCGTCCGGCCAGGCGGGCTTCTGCATGTCAGCCTTCCGGATGGCGCGTCCGGCCTTCTGGTGAATGGCGAAGCGCTGGCGCCCGCGCCTGACGGCCGCTTTCTCATTGCCATCGGGCGCGACCAGTCCGGCCCGCTCTTTCTCGATGTTCTGGCGCCCCCTGGTCCGCTTGCCGGCCCGCTTGCAAGCCTGCGGCTGGAAGTGCCTGATCGCAACTATGCCATGCAGGCGCTGCCGGCCCTTGGCACCAGCGCCGATCCCGCGCCTGCCTGGACGGCGCGCCGCGCGACCGAGGAGGCCGCCATCAGCGCGGCACTGGAAGTGGCGCTTGCCGCGCCAGCCGAGGCATCGGGCTATGTCCAGCACTTCCGCCGCCCTGTGGAGGGAAGGCAGACCGCCAGCTTTGGCGTCGGGCGCAGCTTTGGCGGCGTGCCCCAGCCCCCGCACAGGGGCATCGACATCGCTGCCCGGCGCGGCACTCCCGTGCTGGCGCCGGCCGATGGCGTGGTCCGGCTGGCCGAGGGCCCGTTCCTGATAGAAGGGCGGATGATCCTTCTCGATCATGGCGCGGGGCTGGTTTCCGGCCTGATGCATCTCGATACCCTTGCCGCAGAGCCGGGGCAGAAGGTGCGGCAGGGTGATGCGATCGGCACGGTCGGCTCCACCGGCCGCTCGACGGGTCCGCACCTTCACTGGGAGGTCCTGCGCCTTCTTCCTGCAGACGGTTGGTGCGAAGGCGATGAGGATGGGGCGGTGCGGGCGGTGCCTGTCGACCCGGCGTTGCTGTTGCAGCCGCTGACTGTGGCGCCAATGCAACATGTGCCGACAACATAGCGCCGAGGCTGAACCTTCGCTTTACAGTCTCATGTCTTTTTGATGAAGGTTTCAGGCAAGCCACAAGGCCCCCGCCCGCAGTGCGTCTTCCGTTCGTCATGCCACCGGCATGGAAGGGAATCCGGCAGCGAGGCGGAAAACCGAAGTGGCTTCATGCGGGGGGATGCCGGACAACTGGCCGGTCCTCATGAAGCCCGAGAACGGAAGGACTGATCACCGTGACCAATCTTAACTGGCAAACGCGCGCGATGCTGAAAGGCTCCGCCGCGACGTTCGCTCTCACCGTTGCCATGCTGCAGGGCCCTGTCGCCCTGGCGCAGGAAACGGCTGGGGCCGCCCCCGCTGAAACCATCATCGTCACCGGTTCGCGCATCGCCCGCCCGAACGTCGACAGCTCGAGCCCGGTCTCGGTCGTCGGCGCCGAGGAAGTCGAGCTTCGCGCTGCAACCAACGCCGAACAGTTCCTGCGCGAACTGCCCGGCGCTGTGCCGTCCATCGGTTCGGCCGTGAACAACGGCAACGGTGGTTCGTCCTACGTCAACCTGCGCGGCCTTGGCTCCAACCGGAACCTGGTGCTGCTGAACGGCGTCCGTATCGTCCCGACCGACCTTGCGGCCCGGGTCGACCTCAACGTCATCCCGCTCGCCGTGATCGAGCGCACCGACGTGCTGACCGGCGGCGCCACCACCACCTATGGTGCGGACGCAGTTGCCGGCGTCGTGAACTTCGTGACGAAGCGCGACTTCGCCGGTGTCGATCTCAACGTCTCCAACGGCATCACCGGCCGTGGCGATGGTCACAACTTCCGTGTCGAAGCCACCGTTGGTGCCAACTTCGATGACGGCCGCGGTAACGCGGTGCTCTCGATCGGCTTCCAGAACACCAAGCCGGTCTATCAGGGCGACCGCGACTTCTCGCAGGAAAACATCAGCAGCTACTCGGGTCTCGCCGGCGGTTCGTCCACGGCCGTGCCTTCGGTCATCGCCGGTTACGGCGGGCCGCTGCTCCAGCTCACCAACGATGGTGGCCTGGCGCCATTCTACGAGCCCTACAACTTCAACCCGACCAACATCTTCCAGACGCCCTTCAAGCGCTTCAACATCTACGGTGCCGCGCGCTATGAAGTGACGGACAATGTCGAGGTCTACACCGAGGCGCTGTTCTCGAAGAACACGGTTGCGACCATCATCGCCCCGGGCGGCAGCTTCACCAACAGCTACCTGATCCCGCTGTCGAACCCCTATCTGCCCGTCGCCGTGCGTGACGCCTTCTGCGCTGGCGCCGGCATCGATGCCGCCTCCTGCGTCGCGGCTTCCCTCGCCGCCGGTCCGGATGATCCCAACTACACCGAAGTCCGTTCGCAGGTCCGTCGTCGCTTCGTCGAAGCCGGAACGCGTGACACCGAATATGCCACCACCATGTTCAACATGAAGGCTGGCGTGCGCGGCAACATCACCGACAGCCTGACCTTCGACGTTTATGGCAGCTACGGTGAGAGCGACAAGCGCAACAACAACCTGGGCTGGGGCCAGAACAGCCTCCTGCAGCAGGCCCTGCGCGCTTCCAGCGCCGATGCCTGCCACGACACCAGCAACGGTTGCGTTCCGATCAACCTGTTCGGCCCGGCCGGTTCCATCACGCCGGACATGCTTGGCTTCGTCCAGAAGAACGACAGCGGCGGCATCCAGCAGGTGACCCTGGCCACCGTTTCGGGCGCGGTTTCGGGTGAACTCTTCACCATTCCGGCCGCGCGCGATGGCGTTGGTTTCGCCCTTGGTGGTGAATATCGCGAATACACCGCCCGTCAGGTCGCGGACTCGCTCAGCCAGATCCCGGGCGAAGTGCTCGGTGCCGGCGGCGCCGATCCGAACGTCTACGGTACCTACAATGTCAAGGAAGTGTTCGGCGAACTGATCGTGCCGCTCGTGCAGGATCGTCCGTTCTTCCACGACCTGACGCTCGAAGCCGGTGCCCGCTACTCCGATTACTCGACGGCTGGCACGGTGTTCACCTGGAAGCTCGGCGCCCAGTGGGCTCCGGTCGAATCGCTCCGCTTCCGTGGTAACTACCAGCGTGGTTCGCGCGCCCCGAACATCGGCGAGCTGTTCCAGCCCCAGCTGGTCGGCCTCGACAACCTGGCGTTCGACCCCTGCCAGAACGACGAGCCCGTCGGTGATGCGACGCTGACCGCCATCTGCATCGCGCAGGGTGCACCTGCCGCGCAGATCGGTGCGATCAACCCGCCCGCCGCCGGCCAGATCAACATCACCTACGGTGGCAACCCGGATCTGGATACGGAAACGTCCGACACCTGGACTGTCGGCGTTGTCATCCAGCCGGCTGCCGTTCCGTCGCTGACCGTCACGCTTGATTATTACAACATCATCGTGAACGACGCGATCACGGCTCCGACCGTTGGTGACGTGCTTGATGGCTGCTTCGTGTTCAACCGCGACCCGGCCTCGGCCGAGTGCCTTTCGATCCGCCGGAACCCCTTCACCGGGGCGCTGGACGGCTCCGCGGCTGACACCCCGGGCGTTCCGCTGCTCACCTCCAACCAGGGTCGCCTGCAGACCGACGGTATCGACCTGTCGGCCCGCTGGAACGGTGACATCGGCTTCGCCAACCTGGGTCTGAGCTTCGACGGCAACTGGACGAACCGTTCGCGGTTCAAGGCGTCGCCGGGTTCGATCAACCGCGAATGCGTCGGTTTCTACTCGATCAACTGCGGCTCCATCCAGCCGGAGTTCTCGTTCAACCAGCGCACCTCGCTCAACTTCGACTCGGGCATCACCCTCTCGCTGCTGTGGCGTTACATCAGCAGCGTGAAGTATGAGCCGCTGCAGTATCAGGCTGACCTCGATGCCGGCGGTGCGCCGCTCGACGAGTTCACCAAGATCGGTGCGGCCAGCTACTTCGACCTGTCGGCCCGCTTCGAGGTGAACGAGAACCTCACGGTCAACCTCGCCATGCTCAACATGTTCGACAAGCTGCCGAAGGTTGTCGGTTCGGATATCGGCTCCACCGCCTACAACAGCGGTAACGTCTATCCGTCGACCTACGACCCGCTGGGCCGTCGCTTCCAGGCTGGTGTCCGCCTGCGCTTCTAGTGCTGGCTTGACCATCGGAACGGGAAAGGGGGGCTTTTGCCCCCCTTTCTTTTTGTGCGCTGCAGCAGGATTGAGCGCGGCGGCAATCGCGGTTATCATTGCCGCAAAGGAGAGTTCCCATGAAAAGCAGCCTGATGCTGTTCGCAGCCCTGGCCTTTGCCAGCCCGGCCCTTGCCAATGACGAGGCGCCCAAAAGTGATGTTTCGCGCACGGCCGCCAATGTCGACCCTGACCGCGTGCGTTGCGTGCGCATCACGGAAACAGGAAGCCGGGTGCGTGCCAGCAAGGTCTGCAAGACCAACGCCGAATGGAACCGACTGGCGGATGCCGGCAACAAGCAGGCCACCGACATTGTCGAGGCAGGTCGGATCGCCTCGATCCAGGGCCAGTAAACTGCTGCAGAAGCGGGAAGACAATCCGGCTGGCCGGATTGTCCTGTGCCAGACATGAAAAAGCCCCGGCGCAAGGTCTGCGCCGGGGCTTTTCCGTTTTAACCGCCCTTGGGCCGGTTCAGGCAACAGGCTCCAGCATCAGCCGGCCGTCGCCATCCGTCACCCTCACAGTCGAGCCATCCGGCACCTCGCCAGACAGCAGAAGCTCCGCCAGCGGGTCCACGAGGTGCTTCGAGACCGCGCGCTTCAGCGGCCGGGCGCCATAGACAGGGTCGTAGCCGACCCGTGCCAGCCACTGCCTGGCACCTTCGTTCAGCTCCAGCGTGATCTTGCGGTCCTTCAGCAGGCCCTTCACATGATTGACCTGGATCTCGACGATCGCGCCCATATGCTCGGGCGCCAGCCGGTGGAACAGGATGATTTCGTCCAGCCGGTTCAGGAATTCAGGCCTGAAATGGGCGCGAACGGCTTCCATCACCTGCGGCTCGGCCTGCTTCACATCCGCACCATCGGGCAGTGCGGCGATATGCTGGCTGCCGAGGTTGGATGTCAGGATGATGAGGGTGTTGGAGAAATCGACCGTGCGGCCCTGTCCGTCCGTCAGGCGGCCATCATCCAGCACCTGCAACAGCACGTTGAAGACATCCGCATGGGCCTTTTCCACTTCGTCGAACAGGACCACCTGATAAGGCCGGCGGCGCACGGCCTCGGTCAGCACCCCGCCTTCATCATAGCCGACATAGCCCGGAGGCGCGCCGATCAGCCGTGCAACCGAATGCTTTTCCATGAACTCAGACATGTCGATGCGAACCATCGCGTCCGAACTGTCGAACAGGAAGTCGGCCAGCGCCTTGGTCAGCTCCGTCTTGCCCACGCCCGTCGGCCCGAGGAACAGGAAGCTGCCCAGCGGCTTGCCTGGTTCCTGCAGGCCGGCGCGCGAACGGCGCACCGCCTTTGAAACGGCCACCACGGCATCCTGCTGGCCAATCACGCGCCGGCCAAGCTCATCTTCCATGTGGAGCAGTTTTTCACGCTCTCCTTCCAGCATTCGGGCAACCGGAATGCCGGTCCAGCGGGAAACGACGGCGGCGATATCCTCGGCCGTCACTTCCTCGCGTACCATGGCTTCGCCGGTTGCCTGCTCGGCTTCTGCCAGCTTGGCTTCAAGCTCGGGGATGACGCCATAGGTCAGTTCGCCCGCGCGGGCATAATCGCCCCGGCGCTGGGCCTGTTCCACCTCGACACGGGCCTGGTCCAGCGCTTCCTTGATGCGGGTGGAGCCGGCAAGCTTTTCCTTCTCCATCGCCCAGCGCGTGCCAAGCTCGTCGGCCTCGGCTTCCAGCCGGGCCAGCTCCTCTTCCAGCACGGCCAGCCGGTCGCGCGAGGCGGCGTCGCTTTCCTTCTTCAGCGCTTCCCGCTCGATCTTCATCTGGATGATGCGGCGGTCCAGCGCCTCGATTTCCTCGGGCTTGGATTCCACCTCCATCCTGAGGCGGGAGGCCGCCTCGTCCATGAGGTCGATTGCCTTGTCGGGCAGGAATCGGTCGGAAATATAACGGTTGGAAAGGGTTGCCGCCGAAACGAGGGCGCTGTCGGTGATCCGCACGCCATGGTGCAGCTCATATTTCTCCTTCAGGCCACGCAGGATGGAGATGGTGTCCTCGACGCTTGGCTCGCCCACGAAGACAGGCTGGAAGCGGCGCTCGAGCGCTGCATCCTTTTCGACATGCTTGCGATATTCATCGAGGGTCGTCGCGCCGATGACATGCATCTCGCCCCGCGCCAATGCCGGCTTCAGCAGGTTGGAGGCATCCATTGCCCCTTCGGACTTTCCGGCGCCGACAAGCGTGTGCATCTCGTCTATGAAGAGGATGATCTGCCCTTCGGCGGCCTTGATCTCGTCGATCACGGCTTTCAGCCGCTCCTCGAATTCGCCGCGATATTTGGCGCCCGCGATCAGCGAACCCATGTCGAGCGCGAAGAGCGACTTTTCCTTCAGACCGTCGGGCACGTCACCATTGACGATGCGCAGCGCCAGCCCTTCGGCGATCGCGGTCTTGCCGACGCCCGGCTCGCCGATCAGCACGGGGTTGTTCTTTGTGCGCCGCGCCAGCACCTGGATGGTGCGGCGGATTTCCTCGTCGCGGCCGATCACCGGGTCGAGCTTTCCGGCCCGCGCCACCTCGGTAAGGTCGCGGCCATATTTCTTCAGCGCGTCATAGCTTTCCTCGGCGGATGCGGAATGGGCCGCGCGGCCCTTGCGAAGCTGTTCGATGGCTGCATTGAGCGCCTGCGGCTTCACGCCCGCGTCGGCCAGGATCCTGCCGGCTTCGGTCTCGGGGGCAAGCACGATGGTCAGCAGCAGCCGTTCCACGGTCACGAAGCTGTCACCGGCCTTTGTCGCGACCTGTTCGGCCTGATCGAGAATACGGGCGACATCCTGATCCCAGCTCATCTGGCCGCCGCCGGTCACCTTCGGAAGGCGGGCCAGCGCCGCGTCGGCGCCGCTCAGGGCGCGCGCCGGATCGCCGCCTGACGCCCGGATGAGGCCGGCCGCCATGCCCTGTTCATCATCCAGCAGCGCCTTCAGCAGATGCGCGGATGTCACCCGCTGGTGCGTTTCTCGAAGCGCGATGGTCTGGGCTGCCTGAAGGAATCCCTTGGCCCGATCGGTGAATTTCTCGATGTTCATGCCCGCTGTCACTCCTTTCAGACCGATGTAGTGTGTCTTTAATGTCACACAATGGGGCGTCTTCCGAAAATGCCGAGGTGGCGCAAAGTGCTGGAATCCGTTTCGGAAGCGTCTTTCATCGAACTGGACTGAAATTGGGGAGCATGAAGATGAAAGGCAACCGCCTGTGCCAGATGCTGGGAATCGAGCGGCCGATCGTGCAGGCGCCCATGGGCTGGATCGCCCGGTCCCGGCTGGCATCGGCCGTCTGCAACGCCGGGGGGCTGGGCATCATCGAAACCAGCTCGGGCGAGCTCGACACGATCCGCGCGGAAATCCTGGCGATGCGCGGCCTGACGGACAGGCCCTTCGGCGTGAACATCGCCCAGGCCTTCGTGCGGGATCCCGGCATCGTGCAGTTCATCATCGACGAGGGCGTGCGCTTCGTGACGACATCGGCCGGAGACCCGAACCGCTTCTGCCCGGCGCTGAAGGCGGCGGGGCTTACGGTCTTTCATGTGGTGCCGAACCTTGCCGGGGCACTCAAGGCGCTGGAAGCGGGCGTTGACGGGCTGGTGGTGGAAGGCGGCGAGGGCGGCGGCTTCAAGAATGCGCGCGATGTGTCCTCCATGGTGCTGCTACCGCTGGTCCGCGCGCATACGGACAAGCCGATCATCGCCGCCGGGGGAATGCTGTGCGGGCGCACCATGGCGGCGGCCTTCGCGCTGGGCGCCGATGGCATCCAGCTGGGAACCCGCATGGTGAGCGCGGCGGAATCGCCCGTTCACGACAACTGGAAGCAGGCCATCGTCGAAGCGGCCGAAACGGACACGCTGTTCCTCAACCGGCATGGCCCGGGGCCGGCCCTTCGCGCGCTGCGCACCGAACGCACGACCCGGCTGGACCGGGAGGGAAGCCCCGCCATCATGGCCGAGTTCGGGCGCGCCATGGACCTCTATTTCGGCGGCGACATGGAGGCAGCGATCGCGCTTTCAGGCCAGGTGGCCGGTCGAATCGATGACGTGCGGCCCGTGAAGGCGATTCTGGACGACATCATGGAGGAATATCAACAGGTGGTTGCCGGCCTTCCCGGCTGAAGCCGGGAATCGCTCAGCGGCGGCCGCGCAGCATCCAGCCATGGAAAAGCCCGCCTGCAAGGCCGGACAGGCTCATCATGAGGAAACCGGCTGTCGTCCGCGCGCCGGCCAGCGGCGAGAAGCCGAAGGCCAGCTTCATGGCGAGGAGCGCAAGCGCGACCCCCGCCCAGCCCGCCAGCGGATAGGCCAGCGATGCAATCCGCCCGGCACGCGGCCGCAGCCAGGCAGCCACGAGAAAGGCGACGAGAAGAACCGCCAGCAGCACCCCGCCCAGTGTCGGCAGCAGGCCGGTGAAATCGCGCAGGATCGCCCCGGCACGCACTGTCGCTGGCAGATCCGTGCCAAGGGCTGCCAGTTCCGCCTGCACGAACAGGCTATGCGCCAGGCTCGCCAGTGCCGTTGTCAGAAGCGCTGCAAGCAGCAGGCTGCCAAGCCACATCCCGATCCGTCTCATCTGCTTGTCCCCTTCAGGCAGTTGCGGCTAGCCTAGCGGCGAAATTCACATTGCGGGAGGGGTTCATGCACATGCTCAAGGCCTTGATGCTGCTGATCGTGGCGGCATTGCCCGCCACCAGCCTGCCGGCTGCGTCCTCAGGCCCACCGACACGGGTGGAGGTGGTGGCGACGGGCCTCGATCACCCCTGGAGCATCGCCTTCCTGCCCGATGGCAGCGCGCTCGTCACCGAGCGGCCCGGCCGGCTGAAACACATCCTCAATGGCAAGGTCACGGCGATTTCCGGCGTGCCCAGGCCCTTTGCCGAAGGGCAGGCCGGCCTGTTCGATGTGCGGATCCATCCCGGGTTCGAGGCCAATGGCCTGATCTTCCTGTCCTATGCGCATGGAACGGCGCGTGCCAACGCCACCCGCGTGGCGCGGGCGCGGCTGGTGGGGAACCGGCTCGAATCGGTGACGACAATCTTTACCGCCAGCCCGATGAAGCGCGGCCCGGCCCATTTCGGCGGTCGCATGGCCTTTCTGCCCGATGGCACGCTGCTGCTGACGACTGGCGACGGCTTCGACCTGCGCGAGGAGGCGCAGCGCAAGGCAAGCGCCCTCGGCAAGACGCTGCGCTTCACCATCGACGGCCGGATTCCGGCCGACAACCCCTTCGCCGGGCGGACGGATGCACTGGGCGCAGTGTGGACGCTGGGCCACCGCAACCCCCAGGGCCTGGCGCATGACCCGGTGCGCGGCGTCGTCTTCCAGCATGAGCATGGGCCGCGCGGCGGGGACGAAGTGAACCTGCTGCTGGCAGGCCGCAACTATGGCTGGCCGGTTGCGACCTTCGGGCGCGATTACAGTGGCGCTACCATCAGCCCCTACAGCCGATACCGCGGGACGGAGGCGCCGCTCCTGCACTGGACTCCCTCGATCGCGCCGTCCGGCCTTGCGGTCTATCGCGGCGCGATGTTCCCGGAATGGCAGGGTGATCTTCTGGTCGGCGCACTGGTCGACCGGGAGGTGCGCCGGGTGCATTTGTCGGCCGAGGGGCGGGTGCTCGGGCAGGAAAGCCTTTTCGCCGATCTGGGCGAGCGAATCCGCGACGTGGCCGTCGCACCGGATGGCGCCATCTGGCTGGCAACCGATTCCGCTTCCGGCCGGCTGATCCGCATCAGCCGCCAGCCGTGAAGCCGGGCTGACGGTTCAGGCGCCGGCGCCCGGCCTGGCCCCTGCCTTTTCCCCGGCGGGGCCGTCCTCCGGCATCGCGTCCTGGTCCGTTGCGTCCACGGCGCGCATGCGTTCGCGCAGGTCGGTGGCGATCGCATCCTGGAAGCGCTTTCCGGCCTCGGTGGAGGTGAGCATGAACAGGAAGTGCCGCAGCGCCATGATGCGCTCCTGCTTCCTGTGCAGGATAGCGTCCTGCATCATCACCCCTTCCGAAAGGAAGCGAACCACATCCCGGGCAAGGGAATAGGCGGACAGATCGAACACCTCGGGCGGCAGCGTGCGTTCCGTAAGGTTCAGGCGTGCCAGATCGAAGGCCAGCATGATCGGATCGACGATGGCCTTCAGCTCCGGATCTGTCCGGGCTGCAAGCGTCAGTTCGACAAAGGCCCTGTATTCCGGAAGGTCGAGATGGTCCCACGCGATTTCGGTGGCCCTGGCCCGGTAATAATCACCCGTGCCATCCATCATCGGCGGCAGAGCCGCCATGGCGACCTCGAACATTTCCAGCCGCCGGCGCACGCAATATTGTGTCAGCGCGGCGAGCAGATCGAAGCGGGAACGGAAATGGTAGAGCATGGCCGGGCGGGTGATTCCGGCTTTTTCGGCCACGAGGCTTGTTGAAAAGCCGCTGTAACCCTCCGTGTCCAGAACGGCGATTCCGGCTTCCAGAATGCGCCTGCGCGTGCGCCCGCTTTTGGCCAGTTCGCCCTTGCCCGTGCGTGTCGGGTCTGGTGGAAGAAGCGGGTTGGCATCTTCCTGCGGAGGCCGGGACTCATGGCCTCCGGCAGCCCCTCTGTTCTGTCCGGAATTTCCTTTGCCGCCAGCCCGGAGCTTGTCACCCTTATTCACCATGGGGTGGCTATTGCCTCGCAATTGCGGAGGCGAGCATGAACTCTGACGTACATTGTCATATCAGACACTTGAACCCCAATACGCAACACTGAGCACTGCTCATGAGCGATTAGTGGAACAGGCCGTGAGACTTGGCAAGTCACCAAGTGATGATTTCAGGCGCCAATCCCTGAAAATACATCGCGTCCAGCCCGCGCGATGGCATGTTTCATGCCGCCCGAGTTCCAGCGGATGGCAGCACGGCCCCGGTGATCGAGGGCGATGATTCCGCCATTGCCGCCCAGCGCCTTCACCCTGTCGAGGAGGGCCGAAGAGGCGCTTTCCACATCCTCGCCCAGAAGGCGCATGCGCGCGGCCACCTCGGCGGTGCCGCCCGCCAGGATGAAATGTTCGCCGATGCCGGTGCAGCTGGCGGCCACCGTGCCGTCGGCCCAGGTGCCGGCACCGGGGATCGGCGTGTCCCCCACGCGGCCGGCCCGCTTGCCGAAAACACCCCCGGTGGAGGTGGCCGCCGCCAGCCGCCCGCGCAGATCGAGGGCGACCGCCCCCACCGTTCCATGGGACAGCGCATCCCCTTCGGCCAGCATTTCAGCCGCCGTCACGCCGACGGGCAGGCGGAACCACTGTTCCGGTGAGGTGATGGCGGGCAGGCCCCGTTCGCGGGCGAACAGGGTTGCGCCTTCACCGGCCAGAAGCACATGCGGCGTATGGTCCAGCACCGCGCGCGCTGCCGCCACCGGGCTTTCGACATCGCGGATGGCGGCAACGGCGCCGGCGCGCGGGGCGGCGCCATCCATGATGCAGGCATCGAATTCATACCAGCCCGCACGGTTGGGGCAGGCGCCGCGCCCGGCGACATAAAGGCCGGAAGCCTCCAGTTGCGCCACGGCCCATTCCACAACGTCGAGCGCCGACGCGCCGGCCTCCAGCCGCACCCGCCCGCCGGTCGCGACATCGACGAGATGCGCTTCGACTTCGGAATAATCCCGGCCGGGGGTGACGCCGGCGCCGCCATGCAGCAGCAGCACAGGGGCGCCATCCACGGGTTCAGCCGCCATGCTGGCGTGCAAAGGCGATGATCCGGCTTGCCGGAAGCGCACCGGAAACGCGCCCGGCTTCGCGCCCGCCGCGGAACAGAACCATGGTGGGCACCGATTGTATGCCGAAGCGCGCGGCAATGGCGGGTGCTGCATCGATGTCGAGCTTGGCGACACGCACATGCGGCTCCAGTGCGGCGGCAGCCTCGGCATAGGCAGGGGCCATGGCGCGGCACGGCCCGCACCATTGCGCCCAGAAATCGACGAGAAGCGGCAGGCTACCGCGCGTGAGGTGATGCTCGAAGCCGGCGGCATCGAGCGCCAGTGGCTGGCCGGTGAAGAGCGCCGCCTTGCAGCGGCCGCACCTTGGCGCATCGGTCATGCGGGCCTGTGGCACGCGATTCACGGCTCCGCAGGCAGGGCAGGGGATCATCGCGGCGCCGGTCATTTTGCCCTCGGTCATTTCACCCTCCGTTCCAACGGCTCCGCTCAGGCTGCCGTTTCGAGGTTGGTTGGGGGCAGGCCGGTCTCGCACAGGTCGCACAGGGCATCCATCACGGCCCGGATCCGCCGGTCGATCAGGCTGTAGCGCACGGCCTGGCCCTCGCGCTCCGGCGCGACCACCCCGGCTTCCCGCAGCAGTGCGAGATGCTGGGAGACGCGGGATTGCGACAGGCCCGTCAGGGCCACCATCTCGCTCACCGTGGGGTGGGGCGCGTCGCCTTCGTCCGCCATGCCCATGCGGCACAGCATCTTCAGGCGATCGGGGTTGGCGAGGATGCGCAGCACCCGGGCCATGGAATCGGCATCCCGGCCAAGAGGGGCCAGTTCGCCGGCTGCGATCTTTTCCTGCATCATGGCGCAGGCACTCCTTCGGTCATGTTATGGCTCGCCGCCATGCCCGGGCCGGTCGCCGGCAGACCGTCATCGCGAAGCACGACATAGATTGCCGGGATCACGAGCACGGTCAGCAGGGTCGAGGACGCAAGGCCGAACAGGAGGCTGATGGCGAGCCCCTGGAAAATGGGGTCGGTCAGGATGACGGCAGCCCCTATCATGGCGGCAAGCGCAGTCAACATGATCGGCTTGAAGCGGATGCGGCCGGCCTCCAGCAGCACATCGCGAAGCGGCTTTCCGGGCGCCTTGGCATGGTTGATGAAATCGACCAGCAGGATCGAGTTCCGCACGATGATCCCGGCCAGCGCGATGAAGCCGATCATCGAGGTGGCCGTGAAGGGCGCGCGGAAGAGCATATGGCCGATCACGATGCCCACAAGGGTCAGCGGGATCGGGGTCAGGATCACCAGAGGCACCTTGAAGTTGCGGAACTGGGCGACCACGAGCACATAGATGCCCAGCAGCGCCACGATGAAGGCGCCGCCCATGTCGCGGAACGTCACCCAGGTGATTTCCCACTCGCCATCCCACAACAGGGTGGGCACGCTTTCATCTTCCGGCTGGCCGTTCAGCCGCACCACCGGTTTCACGAGGCCGGCGGCCTCCCAGTCGAAGCCGTCGATGGCGTCATGCACGGCCAGCATGCCGTAGATGGGCGCTTCCTGCGCGCCGGCAAGCTCGGCCATCACCATGTCGGCCGAGCGGCCATTGCGGCGGAACAGCATGTGGCTGCCGCTGCCGGTTTCAGCCGTCACCACTTCGCCCAGTTCCACGAGGCGAGGGCCGGCGGCCGTCTGCGCCATGGCGACGGGTGTTGCCTTCATGGTCTGGTTCCATACCCGGTCCTGCTGGTCGATCGAGAACTCGATCGGCAGCGGGGACTGGTCGCCGTCGCGCGGGGCATAGCCCAGAAGCTGGCGGCCCATGAGCGCGCCGACACTGTCGAGGATCTGCCGCTCGGACAGGCCGAGCTGGTCGATCGTCGCCCGGTCAGGCAGCAGCCGAAGCTCGGGCGCAGGGGTCAGGACGCTGTTGTGCACATCGACGATGAAGGGCACCTCGCGGAACAGCTTTTCCACCTGCTCGGCCGTCCTGCGGCGGGTCTCCGCATCAGGGCCGTAGATCTCGGCGAGAAGGGTTGCCATCACCGGCGGGCCGGGCGGCGTTTCAACCACCTGGAGCGTCGCGCCTTCGGGCAGCGGCACGGCCTTGAGCGCCGTTCGCAGGGCCAGCGCCACCTCGTGGCTTGACCGGTCCCGCTCGGACTTGTGCTTCAGCGTCACCATCACGTCGCCCATCGACGGGTCGCGGCGCAGGAAATAATGGCGCACCAGCCCGTTGAAGTTGAAGGGCGCAGCGGTTCCGGCATGCACGTCCATCGCCGTCACCTCGGGCAGGCCCCGCGTGACCTCGGCTAGCGAGAGAAGCGTGCGCTGCGTATCCTCGAGGCTTGCGCCCTGCGGCATGTCGAGCACCAGCTGCAGTTCCGACTTGTTGTCGAAGGGCAGCAGCTTCACCGTGACAGCCTTGAAGTAGAACATCGAGCCGGCGACCAGCGTGGCGATGCCCACGGCAATGAGGAAGTTGCGCGCCCTGGAGCGCGTTTCGATCAGCGGCCGCGCGAAACGGTCGTACAGGGCGCCAAGCTTGCCGCCATGGGCGTCATCGGCATGGCCGCCACTTCCGAACAGCGCGATGCGCGCGAAGCGGATCATCAGCCAGGGGGCGATGATGACCGCCACGAAGAAGGAGAAGATCATCGCCGCCGACGCATTGATCGGGATGGGCGCCATGTAGGGGCCCATCAGCCCGGACACGAATAGCATGGGCAGCAGGGCGGCAACGACGGTCAGCGTCGCGACAATCGTCGGGTTGCCGACTTCGGCGACACCGTCGATCGCGGCCTCCACCTTCGACCGGCCATCGTTCATCGCCCAGTGGCGGGCGATGTTCTCAATCATCACGATCGCGTCATCCACCAGGATGCCGATCGAGAAGATCAGCGCGAACAGGCTCACCCGG
>CAYMZC010000050.1:0-14514 GCA_964394815.1 uncultured Sandaracinobacter sp.
GGGTGACGGGTGGCCTGCGCTATTCCATCGACGACAAGGCCATTACCGTCTTCAACGGCAATGTGATGGGCTATGATGGCCCGCTCGTTTCCTGCACCCCGGCAAGCGTTTCGGTGGCCAACGACTGCGCCCGCAGCCGCAAGGACAGCTGGAACAACCTCTCCTACACCATCGGCCTCGACTACAAGATCAGCGAGGATGTGATGGTCTATGCCAAGCAGAGCCGCGGCTATCGCGCCGGCGCCCAGCAGCTTCGCTCCCTCACGCTGAACGACACGGCACCGGCCGCGCCCGAGATCGTGAACGAGCAGGAAATCGGCCTGAAGACCAGCCTGTGGAACAACAAGGTCCGCTTCAACATCGCCGGCTTCCACAACAAGGTGAAGGACGCGCAGCGTTCGGTCATCCTGGCCGTGGGCGGCACAAGCCAGACCGTGCTGGAAAATGCCGACGCCGAAAACTGGGGCGTGGAAGCGGACCTCAACATCCGTGTTGCCCCGGGCCTCGACCTGTTCGCCAGCGGCTCGCTGATCGACATGAACTACACCAAATATGACGGCTTTGGCGTCATCGGTGGCGTGCTGGTGCCCGACGACAAGCGGGACGCCCGCTTCGTCAGCATCGCCAAGGAACAGTTCGTGGTTGGCGCCAACTATACCGGCTACGTCGGTTTCGGCACGGTGAAGCTGAACGCCAGCTATGCCTGGCAGGGTGACATCGACCAGGACTACAACACGCTTGAACGCTACACGCGTCCGCGGACCGAAGTCGGCGGTGGCGGTTTCACCCAGGCGCAGGCAGAGGCACTGCTGAAGGCCACGACCGTCAAGGCCCACGGCATTGCCAACGCCCGCCTCGCGCTGGCCTTCGGGCCGGACGAGAATTACGAAATCGCAGTCTGGGGCCGGAACATCCTCGACACGCGGCGTCCGCTGATGAGCCTCTATGTCGGCGGACTGAACTATGTGGGTTCCGCATGGAACGATCCGGCGACCTACGGCCTGACCGTTTCGGCGAAGTTCTGAGTGATGCGATTGCCTGATGCCGGACGCCCCGCAGGGGCAAGAAGAACCCGGCCCATGGGTGGCGGATGAAATGGAGGGGGGGAGGCCGCGAGGCCTTCCCCCTTCTTTCTTGAGGGAGGGATGACATGGGCATGGTGACACAGGCGCGGCGCAATCTGACGCTTGGACTTCTGGCGCTGGTTGCCGTCGTCAGCTACATCGACCGGCAGATCTTCACGCTGTTCCAGGATGACATCAAGGCCGAGCTTGGCCTGACGGACGGGCAGCTCGGGCTGCTGACGGGCATGTCCTTTGCCCTTTTCTACACCTTCGCGGCCTTCCCCATCGCCCGCTACGCCGACCGGGGTGACAGGCGCCTGACGATTGCCGTCTGCGTCATTGTCTGGAGCGCGGCGACGGCGCTTTGCGGGCTGGCGCAGAATTTCTGGCAGATGGTGCTGGCCCGCATCGGCCTTGCATCGGGCGAGGCCGGGGCGGGGCCTGCTTCCAATTCGCTGCTGACGGAAATCTTCCCCGTCGAGCGGCGCACCATGGTGATTTCCACCATGCTGGCCGCCAATGCCGTCGGTCTTTCGGCCGGCCTTGCACTCGGCGGCTGGCTTTCGCAGTTCTTTGACTGGCGGCAGGTGTTCCTGATCCTCGGCGTGCCGGGGATCGCGCTGGGCGTCATCGTCTGGCTGGTCATCGCCGAGCCGCGCCGCGCGCGCGGCTCCGGCCCTGGCGGGGCCGTGCCGGCCGCGACGCCCGTCCCCATGGGGGAGGCGCTCAGGACCATGGCGGGCAATGTGTCGCTGCGCTGGGTGGCGCTGATGCTCTCCACCGTGCCGCTTACCGGCTTTGCCCTGATCCTCTGGGGGGCATCCTTCTTCCAGCGCGTGCATGGAATGAGCAAGGCGGAAACCGGTTTCTGGCTGGGTGGCGCCATGGCGGCCGGCCTCGTGATCGGCAATCTTCTGGCCGGCTGGGTGAGCGACCGCTACGGCAAGGCGAACCCGCGTTTCAACGGCTGGTTTGCCGGGCTGGGGCTGCTTGCTGCCTTTCCCTTCGGCCTGGGTTTCGCGCTTTCGCCAGACCCTTATGTGGCGCTGGCCTGTTTCGTCGTCGTCAAGTTCATGATGACCCTGCATCTCGGGCCGATCATGAACCTTTGCTTCTCGCAGGTGCCGGTGACGATGCGGGCGACCATGTCGGCCAGCATCACCATGATCATGAGCCTCGCAGGCGTCGGGCTTGGCGGCACCATCGCCGGCTTCCTGAGCCAGATGTTCGCGGCCAGCCACGGCAGCAATTCCCTCCAGCCGGCGCTGGCCACCGTTTCCTTCGCGCTGCTGATCGGGGCGGTGGCGGCCATCATGGCCGGGCGCACCGCCAGGCCGCTGCCGGAAAAGGGCTGAGCAGGAACGGCTGAAAAAAACCGCCCCGCCGGGGGGGAAGACCGGCGGGGCAGTGCGGGAGAAAGCGGGGGTTGCGTCAGGCTGCGGCCATCAATTCCGAGCGGCGGGCCTCGACCTTGGGCCCGAGGTTGGCGCGGCTGAACAGGCGGGCGGCATTGCCCCCGAGAACCGCCACCATTTCATCGGTGGTGACGTCCGGGTTGTCTGCCTTCATCCTGTCGACCACTTGCCGCGAGAAGGGGAAGGTGCCTTCCGCATGGGGGTAATCGGTGGCGAAGAGCAGCGCGCCGATGCCGACGCCCTTGCGGATCGCCATCGAGGAATTGCCGTCATTCTGCAGGGCGCAATGCACCTGATCGCGCACGATCTGGCTCGGCAGCCGCGAGAGCTTCGGGCTGATCGAGGGCGCATGGCCGTTGTAGACTTCGTCCATCCGCTCGGCGAGGCCCCAGAGCCAGCCGGCGCTGTGTTCGGCAAAGAGGATGTGCGCATTGGGGTTGCGGTCGAGAACGCCGCCGGCCACGAGTTGGGTGATCACGTCCACCGCATCGTTCATCTGGCGGGTGTAGTTATAGAGCGCGCCGCCCGGGCCTTTCAGCGCCCGGATGTTGATGTCGCCGACGCCTGTGTGAAAGACGAGGGGGATGCCCATCTCGCCCGCGAAGGCGAAGATCGGATCCCAGCGCGGGTCATTGTAATTGTTGAGGCCTTCCCACAGGCAGAAGGCGGCAAAGCCCTTTCCGGCGGCGCGCCTGCATTCCGCCAGCGCGTCCTCGAAATCGATGCAGGGGATCATCGCCGCCGGGATCAGCCGGTCGCGGACGGGGGCGGTATAATCCCACACCCAGTCATTGTAGATGCGGCAGGCTTCGCGCTGGCCTTCGCGGTCAGCGATGCGGGGAAGCATCAGCCCGAGCGAGGGAAAGACCAGCTCGGCATCGACCCCGTCGCGGTCCATGTCAGCCAGCCGCAGGTCGAGGTCACGCGCGCCGCGGCGCTTGGTGTCCACCGCGCAGTCGGAGACGAAATTCTCCTTCGCGTCGGTGCAGGCGCGGTCTTCGGATGCGCCTGTGTTCGACTGGGCGTTGAACTCCGCGTCGCCGGTGCCGGTCTTGTGCTGGTGGAAATTGGTGTTGATCTTCAGCACGACCTGTTCGCCGATGCGGGTGATGCGCACATCGCCATCGGCTTCGCTGTGGATGACGTAAGGCTTCAGATGCGCCGGCATGGCTTTCAGGAAGAGATCCGGCGGCTCGGCGACATGGGCATCGCAACTGAACACGAAGGGGCGCTTGTTGTCGGTCATGGCTTCCTCTCTCCCGAAGCCTGCGAGTCGTGCAGGCCATGGAGAGAAGAATGCATAAAAAGCTATCTCTATTGTTTGACCAGAATCAAAAACAGCAGTATTGAGGTGGAAACTCTGCGTTAGAGTTATCTCTACCGGCTTCGCGGCAGGCTGAGGAGCGTTTCGGCGATGACGCTGCGCTGCACCTCGCTGGTGCCGCCGTAGATGGTTGCCTGCAGTCCCTTGCGCGCCTCGCTCTCGATGAGGGCCAGGGCCTCGATATCGCTGCCGAGGCTGTGCGGGGCGAAGCGCTCGACGAGTTCGGCGTTGCAGCTTGCCCAGCTTTCCGTGCCGAACAGCTTGCACATCGGCCCGAACCAGCGCTGCGAAACGCCCGCCTCGCCCGCCCATATGGCGCGCAGCGAAAGGCATTCCAGCAAAGCGACATGGGCATCGAAGCGGGCGAGCGACAGGCGGATCGCTGGTTCGTTTGCGGCCATGCCGGGCAGGGCCATGATGCGCGGAAGGTAGGCCTTCAGCGCTTCCTGCACGCCCCACATGGCGCCCAGATAATAGTCGCCCTGGTTGTGCTCCAGCGCCATGGTCGCGGCGAGAACCTTGGCGCCCTTGCCGGCTTCGCCCAGCAGATAGCGGTCTTCGATGGCGAAATCGGAATAATAGGTGATGTTCGTCCGCTCGCCGGCGAAGGTCTCGACCGGGGCGAGGTCGAAACCGTCGCCCAGCGGCGCGACGAACAGGGTCAGCCCGCCTTCGGCCTTGGTCAGCAGCAGGACATAATCGGCGATGTGGGCGCTGGTGGTGAACAGCTTCTGCCCGTTCGCCACCCAGCGCGCGCCATCATGCGTGGCGCGGGTTTTCGCGCCGAAGACATCCGAACCGCCTGACGGTTCCGAAAGGCCGAGGCAGGCCAGCGCCTCGCCACGGGCCAGGCGCGGCAGGATCTCGGCCTTTGCCGCTTCGGTCCCGAACTGCATCAGCAGCTTGCCGATGGAATCGGAAACGACGAGCACGGAAATCGGCCAGCCGGCCTTGCCCAGCTCCCGGTGGACTGCCGAGGTCGCCATGGCGCTCGCGCCGGAGCCGCCCCATTCCACCGGCCAGTCGGGAAAGAGAAGGCCCGCTGCCGCCAGCTTGCGGTGGAGATCGGGGATATGATTGTCGAGCGAAGCGGCGAAGGCGCGCCTGTGCTGGCCCGTGAAATTCTCCGCAAGGAAATGGCGGGTGCGCGTCTCCCATTCATCGGCCTCGCCATCCTGCGTGAAGGAGATGGAGACGGGCCCGGTGGGGGCCGGCTGCGGCGCCGGGGCGGTCAGGGCAAGGTCAGAGTCGCCCATGTCAAGAAGGGCGGCGCGCGCCGTCCTGTAGAGGGCGGGCAGGCTGGAATCCTCGCTGACCCCGTAGCCGCCGAAGGTGCGCATGGCGGCGCGGATCGCGGGAATGCAGGCGCGCGCGGCCCACCAGACCGCCTGCGCTTCGAGTGCGCCGGCATCCGGCAAGCCTTCGGCTCGGGCGGAAATCGCGCGCCAGATCAGAAGCCCTGTGCCATCAACCTCGGTCACGGCGTTGGCGAGCATGTGGGCAATGCCCTGATATTCGCCGATGGGCCGCCCGAAGACGACCCGTTCGCAGGCATAGGCGGCGGCATCGTCGAGCGCGCGCCGGGCCATGCCGATGCAGGCCGCAGCGACAAGGATGCGCTCATCCCGGAAGGCGATGACGCCTTCCCGGCCCGCCGCCTCGGCGACGAGCGCCGCATCGAGAAGGCTGCCGCCTTCCTCCAGCAGCGTATCGACGCCAAGCCCGGCGAGAACGTCCTCCGCCTGCCGCTCTCCCCTGGAGGAGAGCGCGCCGGAGACGCTGTCGATCATGGCCTGCTGTTCGGATGCCAGATGCAGTTGAACCATGATCGACAGCCTTCATTCCATCGCAGCCGGAGGGCGCGTCATGCCGCCCGGGGGAGAGGGTCAGGCCGCGAGGCTGGCGCTCGTGTGCACTTCCGGCTCGATGCGGAAGAGGCGCGCGGCGTTCAGGCCCAGCACGTTGCGCCGGGTTTCCTCGCTGACATCGAGGCCCTCGAACAGTTCGTCCACGACGCGGCGGCTGATCGGGAAGGTGCCTTCGGCATGCGGATAATCCGAGCCCCACATCACGTTCTTCGCGCCCGGCAGCCCGGCATTGGCGGCCGCGATGCAGGCACGGTCGTGCTGGAAGCTGGCCCAGACCTGGTCGTCGATGATCTGGCTGCAGCTGCGCGACAGCTTGGGGAAGACGAAGTTCGCATGCGCTTCGGCCACTTCGTCCATACGCTCGGCAAGCGCCACCAGCCAGCTTGCGCCGCTTTCGATGAAGGCAACCCGCGCGCCGGGATTGCGGTCGAGCACGCCGCCAGCCACCAGATACATCACGCTCTGCTGCGCGTCGGTCATCTGGTTGGTGTAGTTGATGATGCCGGCGCCCGGTCCGCGCTCGATCACCACGGTTTCGAGGCCGGTGCCGGTGTGCATCACGAAGACGATGCCGAGTTCCGCGCCCTTGGCGAAGACCGGGTCCCACTTTTCGCTGTTGTATTTCGGCAGGTTGGGCGGGGTCACGGCCGGGAGCATGGCGGCGGTGAAGCCCTTGCCGGCGAGATATTCCAGCTCGGCGATGGTGTTGGAGAAATCCAGCACCGGAAGCATGCCGCAGCGGACGAAGCGCTTGGGGTGGCTGCCGAGGAACTGGTCGTTCCAGTCATTGTAGAGGCGGGCCGAGGCAGCTTCGGCTTCGGCATCGTCGAGCGCGTAGAGCCACAGGCCGAGGCTGGGGAAGCAGATCTCGGAGTCGATGCCTTCCAGTTCCATGTCCTCGAGGCGGCCGGGGATTTCACGGATGCCGCGGCGCTCGTTGTCGCCCAGCGCCTTTTCGCGATGCTGGCCGACGCGCAGGCGATAGATGATCTTGTCCTCGGTTCCGGTGATCAGATACTCGCCTTCCTTGCGGGCATGGATGGCATGCTTCTTCAGGCTGGCGGGCAGCCCGTCGAGGAAGATGGACGGCGGCTCCATGATGTGGCTGTCAGCGCTGAAGATGAACGGTTTCATAGATTCTCTCCCGATTCGGAATTGCCGCAAAAGAATACCTAGTTATATAGGTCATCACAAGAGGCAGGCAGTGGCCCGCACGATGTCCGCGACAAGTTTGCACGCAAACAGCTATCTGTTAGAAGGGTGCCATGCAACATACGGATATGCAGCAGACAGGCATCCGGCAGACAGGGCGGAGCGAGACACTGGTGGCGCGCACGGCGCGCGCCCTGTCACGGCTCAGCCTCGAGCATGAGGATGGCGCCTTCCTGGGGGCGGAGGATGATCTCCTCGGCCGCCTCGGGGTCAGCCGCCCGACGCTGCGGCAGGCTGCCAAGATCGTCGAGAATGACCGGCTGCTGACCGTTCGCCGCGGCATCCGCGGCGGTTTCTATGCCAGCCGCCCGGATGCCGAGGACGCCATCCGCACGCTGGCACGCTACCTGCGGCTGAAGGGCGCAACCCTTGCCGACATCATGGTGGTGAGCCGGCGCGTCTCGGAAGAGGCGGCAACGCTGGCCTGTGGCAGCACGGACGAGAGCTTGCGTCTTGCGCTTGCCCGCTTCACCGCCGGGCTCGACGATGCCGACACGCCGGCTGCCCTGATCGCGGCCGAGGATGAGATGGCGCGGCTTGTCTCGCGGATGAGCGGCAACCCGGCCATCGAACTGGTGATGGCGATCGGCTTTTCTTTCGGCATGGAAGAACAGGGCATGGGCCTCTACAGGGACCCGGAGCAGCGTGCCCAGGCACGCAAGCTGCTGCGCGGGCTGTGCGACGCCATCCTCGACGGGGATGCGGAGGTGGCCCGGCTGATGATGCGCCGTCGCAGCGATGCGCTGGCGGACTGGATCAAGGACGCTATGCGGGGGAAATGATGGCTATCGTCAATTTCAGAGGGTTTGGCGGCATCCGGCTGGAAGCCGAGATTTCGGGCGATTCCCATGACCCCGCCATCCTGCTCGTGCATGGCGCCGGGCAGACGCGCGCCGTTTGGCAGGATGTGGCGGAAGCGCTGGTGCAGTCCGGGCGGCGGGTCGTGAACCTCGACCTGCGCGGCCATGGCGGCAGCGAATGGCCATCCGACGGGCGCTACGATCTCGAGGCGCATGTCGAGGATATGCGGGCAGTCCTTGCCCAGATGGGATCCCGGCCGGTGGTTGTCGCGGCGACGATGGGGGGCTGGATCGCCACGGCGGCGCTGGCGCGCGATGCCGCCAATCTCGCCGCGGCGCTGGTGCTGGTGGACATGCCGGTAAAGGCCGACCCGGACCTTGCCGGCGAGATTGCCGGGCGGCTGCGCCAGCGGCGTGCCGAAGGCCGCGAGACCTGGGACGAGCGGACACTGGGCGCCTTTCCGCTGGAGGGCATGACCGAGCTTCTGATGGAGGCAGCCCCGGGCCTTGCCCTGCCGACGCTGGTGGTGCGCGGCGGGATTTCCTGGATGCGGCAGTCCGCCCAGAGCGCCGCCTTCGATGCCGCCCTGCCCAATGCCGAAGTGGAAACGGTGGAGGATGCCGACCTGCTGGTCGTGACCGACCGGACGGAGGCCTTCCTCGGCCTGCTGCTCGATTTTCTCGACCGCAAGCAGCCGCGCGCCGCCAGCGAGTTCAGGGCGGGTTCCGATGCGCGCACCCTGCGCGATGCGATGGGCTGTTTCGCCACGGGCATCACCATCGTCACGGCGATCGGCCCTGATGGCGCGCCGGTTGGGCTTACGGCCAACAGCTTCACCTCGGTCTCGCTCGATCCGCCGCTGCTTCTGGTGTGCATCGCCAATGGGGCAGGATCGGCGCCGGTGCTGCAGACGGCGGAGCATTTCGGCGTGAACGTGCTGCAGATCGGCCAGCAACAGACATCGAACCGCTTTGCCGGCAAGGGGGAGGACCGTTTCGGCGCGACCCCCTGGGGGCCAGGGGAATCGCAGGTTCCGCTGCTGGATGGCTCCCTCGTCTCGTTCGAGTGCCGGCGTCATGCGGTGCATGAGGGGGGCGACCATTTCATCCTGGTGGGCGAAGTGCTGCGCGCGCAGTTCGAGCCGCGCCGCGATCCGCTGCTCTATTTCCGCGGAAAGTATCGCCGCCTGCATTTCGCCTGAGCAGCGGGTGCGGGTGGAGACGAATCGCAGAGGCACTGGACAAGCGCCCAGCCCCCTCCTATTGAACCTGGTTATATAACTTGGACGGGAGGCGACTGTGGCCTGGGCACATCAGGACAAGACTGCAATCGTCGGGGTCGGCGCGACGGACTATTATGTCCGTGGCAAGAGCTGGCCCCGCACGATCAATGACATGGCGGGCGAAGCGATCCTGAAGGCCTGCGCCGATGCGGGCATCTCGATCCGGGACCTCGACGGCTTTTCCTATTATTCCACGGCGGGCGCCGGCTATCTCGACAAGTTCGACACGGCCGCGCTGATGGAAACGCTGGGCATGCCCAATGTCTCCTTCTCGGCGACGCTGACTTCGGGCGGCGGCGGGTGCCCCGGCGCGATCGGCCTGGCGACCGCGGGCCTCATGAACGAGGACTGCAGATATGCCGTCACCGTCATGGCGCTGCAGCAGCTGCCGCAGCACCGGCTTGGCGTGGTGTTCGGCGCTGGCGCCCCCAGCCCTGAAAGCAGCTTCCTCCAGCCTTCCGGCCTTGTCGGCCCGGGGCATCTGATGTCGATGCTGACACGGCGCCACATGCATCTTTACGGCACAACGCAGGATGCCTTCGGCGAGATCGTCATGGCCACGCGTGCCAACACGCACAACCGCCCCAAGGCGGTGCGCAAGGCGGCGCTGAGCAAGGAGGAGTATGAATCCTCCCCCATGCTGGCGGACCCGCTGCGCCGGCTGGATTTCTGTCTGGAGACGGATGGTGCCGTCGCCGTCATCACCACCACCATGGACCGCGCGAAGGATTGCCGCCACAAGCCGGCGGTGGTGCATGCCTGCGCCCATGGCGGCCAGCGCGAATGGGGCAGGGCCTTTGCCTGGATGGGCATGCCCGATCCGCATTTCGCAAGCTCCGGCCACAAGTTCACGGCCGATCGGATCTGGGCGCAATCCGGCCTTTCGGCGCAGGACATGGATGTCGCCCTCATCTATGACCATTTCAGCCCCATGGTCTTGATGCAGCTGGAGGATTACGGATTCTGCGAGAAGGGCGAGGGCAATGATTATGTGCTCGCCGGCAAGGTCCGTTATGATCCGGCGACCGGGCGGGGCGTGAATGGTGGCGTGCCGGTGAACACCCACGGCGGCAACCTCAACGAAGCCTATATCATCGGCATGACCCACATTGTCGAAGGCGTCGAGCAGGTGCGCGGCACCGCCATCAACCAGGTCAAGGATGCGGAATTCGCCCTTGTCTCGGGTGGCCCGGCATCCCTTCCCGTTTCCAGCCTGATCCTGAGGAGCGCCTGAGATGAGCGAGCCCATCAAATACGGTCCCGCGCTGCTGCTGCCGGGCGACCAGCTCCGCATTTCCACCAACCCGGACACCGAGCCCTTCTGGCAGGCGGCGAAGGAGCATCGGCTGACGGCGTGCCAGTGCGCGAAATGCGGTCATTTCCGCATGCCGCCGACGCCCTATTGCCCGGAATGTTCCAGCAACGAGAAGGCCTGGCCGACGCTGCCGGGCACCGGCACGGTCTTCAGCTATGTCGTGTGCAACCGGAACCCGAAGAATGGCGAGCCTTATGTCTATGTGCCCGTCGTGGTCGACCTCGACGGCGCGCCGGGTGCGCGGCTCAACGCCAATGTCACCGGCTGCAACGCCGAGGATGTGCGCATCGGCATGAAGGTGACGGTGGAATGGACGGACATCCAGGACGGCTGGGTGCTGCCCAATTTCCGCAAGGCCGACTGAGCCTGACCTGACCGCAGACAAACGCAGGGGAGGGCGTGATGCTGGCTGACCTGAGGATCGTGGAAATCGGCGAGGGCCAGGCCGTGCAGGTGGCCGGGCTGATGCTGGCGGCCCTTGGCGCCGATGTTCTCAAGATCGAGCGGCCGGGCGGCGACCCGGCGCGCGGGCAGGCGCGCTTTGCCAACTGGAATCGCGGCAAGCGCAGCCTGATCCTCGATCTCGACACCCCCGAAGGCCTCGCCGAACTGCACCGGCGGCTTTCCGGCGCGGATGTCCTCCTGCACCAGTTCCGGCCTTCGCGCGCCACGGCGCTGGGGCTGGATGACGCGGCGCTTGGCGCGAACTATCCGCGCCTTGTCATCAGCGGAATCACCGGAAGCCCCTTCAATCATCCCGATGTCGAGCGTTCGGACGACGAGCTTCTCGTCGCTGCGCGCTTCGGGGCGCTTTACGAGAATGACGGCTACCGCGCCGGCCCGATCGTCTGGCGTTTCAACGCGGGCAGCTGGTCGGCGGCGCATCTGGCGGCGGCCGGCATTCTCGCCCGGCTGACGGCCCGGCTGCAATCCGGGCGCGGCGGGGCTGCGCACACATCCCTCTTCCAGGGCCATATGGCGATGCTGCCGCTCATCTGGGCGCGGAACAGCCGCGGGCCGATGCCCAACAACCCGCCCTATCCGCCGGGCCCGCGGGCGATGGCGATGCAGCTTTACGAATGCGAAGGCGGCGAGTGGTTGCAGATCATGGATCCTACCCGCCAGTTCGATTACGCCAGCATGCCCACCATGTGGGAGGTAATGGCCGAAGGCGTCGACATCGACAGCGAGGAAGGCAAGGTGGAGGCCTTCCGCCGCCGCCCGCTAGACCGCTGGCTTGCCGATCTGCGGGACGCCGACATCGCGGCCGAGCCGGCCTGGCCGATGGGCGAAATGCTGAAGCACCCCGAGGTGCGCGCCAATGCCTATGCGGTGGAGGTGGATGACCCGGACCTCGGCCGCACCATCCAGCCGAACGTGCCATTCCACAGTGATGCGGCCCTGCCGCCGGTGCGCCCCGCCCCCCGGCCGGGCGAAGGCGGCGAAAAGGACTGGGCGCCCCCGCCGGCGGAAGCCGGCAGCAATGGCCAGCCGGCTGAAGCCGGCAGCAATGACCAGCCGGCAGACGTCGGCAGCAATGACCAGCCGGCAGACGTCGGCAGCAATGGCCAGCCGGCCGAAATGCTGGCCGGGACCCGGGTGCTGGACCTCGGCATGTTCCTCGCCGGGCCGATGGGCCCGTCGATGATGGGGGACATGGGCGCCAATGTGATCAAGGTGGAAGCGCTGAGCGGCGACCGGCTGCGCTTCATGCACCGCTATTTCCAGGCCGCCGCCCGGTCCAAGCGTTCGATCGCGCTCGACCTGACCCGGCCCGAGGCCGGGCCGATCCTCGCGCGGCTGGTGAAATGGGCGGAAGTCGTCCACCACAACATGCGCTTCAAGGGCGCGGCGAAGCTCGGCCTTTCGGAAGAGGGCATCCGGCAGCACAATCCCGATGTCGCCTTCAACTATGTCAGCGCCTATGGCCAGAAGGGCGAGCGCGGCAACTGGCCCGGTTATGATTCCATCTTCAACGCCATAGCCGGCTGGGAATTCGAGAATGCCGGCGAAGGCAACAGGCCGGTCTTCAACCGCCCCGGCACGATGGACGTGAGTTCGGCCCAGAGCGCCCTCGTCGAGACGATGGCTTCCCTCTATGCGCTGCGGGCCGGCAAGGGCGGCTTCACCACCCAGACATCGCTTCTGGGCATTTCGGCCTTCACGCAAGGGGAAACGCTGATCCTGGCCGATGGCGCGCTGGCCGAAACCTATCATCTGACAAGCGACCAGACCGGCTTTTCACCCTGGCACCGCATCTTCCAGTGCGCGGATGGCCGCTGGGTGGCCGTTGCCGCCCATGGCGCGGCGCGGCGTGCGGCGCTGCGCGACGTGCTGGGCACGGACGAGGCCGGCTTCGAAGCCGCCGCCGCCACCCGCACCGCCGACGATCTCTTGGCGGCGCTGGACGCGGCGGGCGTTCCTGCCGACCATGTGACCTTCGAGGATGCGGCCAACCGCTTCTTCGACACCCCGCTGCACCGCGACCTGAACCTCGTGTCGGTGCTGGAGCAGCCGGTCTATGGCACCATGGAGCAGCCGGGCGCCTTCTGGTGCTTTGGCGATGTGCCGCTGGTTTTCCGCAGGCCATGCCCCGAGATCGGCCAGCATACCGATGAAATCATGCGCGAGATGGGCTTCTCCGACGCGGAAATCGCCGATTTCCGCGCGAAGAAGGTGATTGCCTGAGCCCTATTTCTCCCGCTTGGGAAGCCAGGTGCGGACCGGTTCGAACACCGGCATCCGCAAGCTGCGCCGCAGCCAGTTCGCGCCATCGAGCACGAAGCTGTGGCCCGAGCAGAAGGCGGCATAATCCGAACAGAGATAGGCGGCCGCCCAGCCGAGTTCGTGCACCTCTCCGGTGCGCAGCGCCGGCTGGCGGTTCGACAGGTCATTGCCATCGGCGAAGCGCAGGTGGGCGGCGCGGTCCTTGTGCGGGAACAGCCCCGGCGCGATGCAGTTGACGCGGATGTCATGGGGCGCCCACTCGACCGCGAGCGTCTGGGTGAGGTTGGTGACGGCGGCCTTGGCGGCAGCCGAGGGGCTGGTGCCCGGCCCACCGGTCCAGGCATAGGTGGCGCCGATGTTGAGGATTGCGCCGCCGAGACCGTCGGCGATGCGGCGGCGCGCGAATTCGGTGGAGCACAGCCAGGTGCCGTCGAGCACGATGCCCGTCACGGCGCGCCAGGCGTTCAGGCTGAAATCCTCCGATGCGCCGGCGAGGTTGCCGGCGGCATTGTTCACCAGCTGCGTGACCGGGCCGAGCGCCTCCTCCACTTCGTCGAAACAGGCTTTCACCGCTTCGGGGTCGCGCACGTCGAGCTGGACGCCGATGGCGCGGCCGCCGGCTTCCTCGACGGCAGCGACGCCGCGGGCGCGCTTGTCTGGGTCGCGGCTGGCGATGGCGACGGCGCCGCCCAGACGGCCGAATTCGGCGGCGATGCCCTTGCCGATGCCCGAGCCGCCGCCGGTGATAATGGCGACATCATTGGCGAACGTGCCTTCGGGCAGCATGCGGGTTCCGGCCGCCGGGGCGCGGCGCAGCCCCTTATAGTCATCTGTCATTGTGTCTTCCCTCGGGTTTGCGGCCTAGCGGCCACGATAGACGGGTGTGCGTTTTTCCCGGATGGCGGCCCGCGCCTCGGCATAATCCTCGGTCTTGAAGAGTGCGGTCTGGGCCAGAAGTTCCTGGGCGATGCCGTTGCGCACCGCCCCGGCATGGGCCTGGTCGATCATGGTCTTGGCCATGGCGAGGCAGATGGGCGGCTTTGCCGCGATGCTGCGGGCAATCGCCATGGCGCGCGCGTCCAGTTCTTCGGGCGGGACGACGAAGTCGACGGCCCCCCAGTCCAGCGCGGTGGCGGCATCGATGCGCTCGCCTGTCATCACCATATATTTGGTGCGCGACGGCCCGATCAGCGTGGTCATGACCTGGGTGCCGCCGGTATCGGGCAGGATTCCATAGTGGATTTCCGGCAGAGCCATGCGCAGATCGGTGGATGCGACGCGGATGTCGCAGGAAAGCGCCAGCTCGCAGCCGCCGCCGATCACCGCGCCGTTCAGCGCCGCTATGAAGGGCTTGGGGCTGTCCATCACCTTCAGCCGGCCCTGCTGGTGGCGCAGCACGAAATGATAGTCGCTTTCGTCGCGGGCGCGGTGGCCGAGCACGCGCGTGTCGCGGCCTGAGCAGAAGGACTTGCCCGCGCCGCGCAGCAGAACGGCGCGGACGGCATC
>CAYMZC010000051.1:0-14503 GCA_964394815.1 uncultured Sandaracinobacter sp.
GTTCACGCCGATGACATTGCCATTGAGATCGAACAGCGGGCCGCCGGAATTGCCCTGGTTGATCGAGGCATCTGTCTGGATGTAGCGGTCATAGGCGCCGCCGCCCTGGATGCCACGATGCAGTGCCGACACGATGCCGGCCGTCACGGTGCCGCCCAGCCCGAAGGGGTTGCCGATGGCGATCGCCCAGTCACCCACGCGGGCGCCCTGGCTGTTGCCGAACTGCACATAGGGCAGGTCCGCGCCGTTGATCTTCAGCAGGGCGAGATCCGACAGCGGGTCGCGGCCGATCACGCGGGCGGTGAATTCGCGCCGGTCGGACAGGGTCACGGTGATGGTGTCGACGAGCTTCTGCCCGTCGCGACCGGAAATCACATGATTGTTGGTGACAATATAGCCATCGGGGGAAATCACGAAGCCCGAGCCGAGAGAGGTCGCCTCGCGGGTGACGGGCTGGCCGTCTTCCGTCTGCTGTTCCTGGAAGCGGCGGAACAGATCCTCAAGGTTCATGCCGGGGCCGAAGCGCGGGAAGCTGCGCACCTCGACCCGCTGGGTCGTGGAGATGTTGACAACGGCCGGTTGCAGCCTGGCCGTGAGGTCGGCGAAGCTCATCGGCGCGCCGCGTGGAGCCTGCGCAGGAAGGCTGGCGGCAGGCTGTGCCGCCGCAGCGGGCGCAGCTACCGGTTGTGTCGCTGTCTGGGCAAGTACCGGAAGCGTCGTGGCAACGATAGCAGCAACCCCTGCCGATACGCCAAGGGCAAGGATGCTGGTCCTGCTGGTGCTGGTCGGGATGCGGGACTTTTCAGGGCTTGGGGTATCGGACACCGGATGCTCTCCCGTTCTTCTGTTCATGGCGCTTCTTTTCCATGGCCGATTGAATAGGCGCTGAATGGAGGGAAAGTCGCGTCGGGGCGCATTTCCCTCCTTCGGCCACGCTTAGCGCCGGCCCCTGAGTTCCTGAAGGAATTCAATGTCCGGGCTCAGCACCATCGCGCTGTTTCCTTCGTTGAAGCTGGTCCGGTAGGCCTGCATGGAGCGATAGAAAGCGTAGAATTGCGGATCCTTGCCGAAGCTTTCGGCATAGACGCGCGCTGCCTGGGCATCGGCTTCGGCGCGGATGATCTGCGCATTCTTCGCGCCCTGGGCGCGGATGGTCAGGGCTTCCTGCTGGCGGGCGGTCCGCATCCGCTCGAAGGCGGCTTCGAGCGGGGTGCCCGGCGGCAGATCGGCGCGCTTGATGCGGACATCGATGATTTCGGCGCCATAGGCGTTGGCCGAACGGTTCACCGCATTCTGGATCGAATCCATCAGCTGGCCCCGCTCGGGAGAGAGCAGGGCGTCGAAACGCTGCTTGCCGAGCTCGTTCCTGAGGCGCGACGACAGGATCCGCGAAAGCTCCTCGGCCACGCGCTCTTCGCTGCGCACGGTCTGGTACATCTTCAGCGGGTTGACGATGCGGAAGCGTGCATAGGCGTCCACCACAAGGCGCAGCTGGTCGGTCGAGAGCACGGTCTGCGGAGAGATGTCCAGCGACCGGATCCGCTTGTCCACGAAGACCGCATTCTGGACGAACGGTGTCTTGAGGACGAGGCCGGCGCCGGTTTCACCGAACAGCTGGTTGGGCTTGTAGGTGTTGACGGTGGCCACGGGGCGGCCAAGCTGCAGGATGATGGCCTGCCGGTCTTCCGGCACGCGCAGGACGGACATGGAAAGAATGAAAAGGCCGATTGCCAGGGCAATGACCGCGATCATGATGTTGCGCTGGTTCACTGGCCACCTCCGGCCTGGGCGGGGGCATTGGCCTGCGCCCGGCGTTGAACTTCGGAAAGCGGCAGATAGGTCTGCACACCCGGCGCCTCGATGATCGTCTTGTCAACCTTGCCGAGCACGGCTTCCATGGTTTCCAGATACATGCGCTTTCGTGTCACTTCCGGCGCCAGTCGATACTGTTCGTAGACCTTGTCGAAGGCGGCGGTGGCGCCATCTGCCTGGGCGGACACCTGCTGGGCATAGGCCCGGGCCTGGTTCAGGAACTGTTCCGCATCCTGCTGGGCCGCGGAAACGTCCTTGAACGCTTCGTCCACGGCGGCAGGCGGGTCGGCCCTGTTGATGTCGATGCCCTGGACCAGAATGCCGGCGCCATAGCTGTCGAGGATTTCCTGAACCCGCTCGCGGACCTGCTCGGCAATGGCCGCCCGCTCGGGGCCGATGGCGTTGTTGAGTGTTGCGCGCGCGATCATCTCGCGCATGGCGGATTCGGTTGCATCGCGAACCGTCGCGTCGGGTTCGGCCACATGATAGAGGAAGTCTTCGGCGTTCTTCAGGCGCCAGCGCACCGCATAGGCGATGTTGATGACGTTGCCGTCACCGGTGATCATCAGATTCTCGCTGTCGCCCTCGGTCGCGCCGATGAGTGTGGTGCGGATGTCCTCGAACTTCACCTTCGTCACATCATCGATCGGGCTTGGGAGCTTGAAATGGAAGCCGGGCCCGTAGGTGCCGCTGAACTGGCCGAAGCGGGAAATGACCGCCCGCTCGCCCGCATCGACACGATAGGCCGATGTGGATGCCAGGAAGAGCAGGATTGCGCCGGCGCCGATGAGGCCCCAGGGCAGATTGGGCATGGTGCCGGCGCCGCCGCCGGAACCGCCGCCCGGGCCGCTGCCGCCTGCGCCGCCGCCGCCAAGACCGCGCAGCTTTTCCTGGCTGCGGCGGATGAAATCATCGAAATCCGGGGCGCCGCCACGCGGCCGGTCATCGCCGGGGCCGCGCGGCCGGGGCGGTTCGCCCCATGGGTTGCGCGGGCCATCCTGCCCGCCCCCCGATCCGTTTCCTGCTGCGTTGCCAGATGTCTTGCCGGGTCCGCCCCATGGGTTGCGGCGGCCGCCGCCATCGCCACCGCGGTTCTTGCCGTCGCCGTCCTCGTTGTTCTGCCAGGGCATGTAGGCTTATCGTCCCTCTTGTTTCTCCGGCGGCGCATTGCGCCGGATTGCAGCCATGTCACGAAAGGATATAGGGGCGAGTTTGCAAGAAAGCGAGGGATTAGCATGACGGTCCGGGATGTCGCACTTGAACGGCTTGGGGCCATGCCCGACCCGAAGCGCCCCGGCACGCTGATCGCGTCAGGGCGAGTGTCCGGTGTTGTCGGGCGCGATGATGGCAGCGTCGGCCTTGTGCTGGCTGTCGATGATCTGACCCGCGCCGAAGCGCAGGCTCTCGAAATCGAGATCGGGCGGCAACTGCGGGCGCTGCCGGGCATATCCTCGGTGCGCATCATCCAGACCGCCGAGCGCGGCGCTGCCCCGCGCGACGAGGCGACAATCAGTCCGCTTCCGGGTGTGCGCCACATCATCGGCGTGGGGGCGGGGAAGGGCGGTGTCGGCAAGTCCACCATCGCCGTGCATCTGGCGCTGGCGCTGGCGCGGCGCGGGCTCGCGGTCGGGATCCTCGATGCCGATATCCAGGGCCCTTCCGTCCATATTCTTCTTGGCATACACGAGCGGGCGAAGGTTACGCCCGAAAAGCGGCTGATCCCTTTTCATGCCCATGGGCTGAAAATGCTGGGCATGGGCGTGATGGCGGATCCTGACCGCGCCGTTGCATGGCGCGGGCCGATGATCGCGGGCGCCCTCGTGCAGATGGCCGAACTGGGGGACTGGGCGCCGCTCGACGTGCTGGTGGTCGATCTTCCCCCCGGCACCGGAGACATCCATCTTTCGCTGGCGCAGAAACTGAAGCCTTCGGGCGCGATCGTGGTGACGACGCCGCAGAAACTGGCGCGCGCCGACGCCCGCCGCGCCACCGCCTTCTTCGAGCAGCTTCAGGTGCCGGTTCTGGGCACAATCCTCAACATGGCGGCCATGCCCGGCCCCGATGGCGCCATGCTCCACCCCTTCGGCCGGGCAGCCGATATGGACGGGCTTGGCGAATGCCTGGCCGAGCTTCCGCTCGACCCGGCGCTGGTCGCGGCATCGGATGCGGGCGCGCCTCCCGCTGTCGGCCCCGTTCCCCAGGCCATGGATGCAGTGGCGGCGCGCGTGGCGGAAAAGCTGCGGCTGTAAGGATACGGGCCTATTGGCCCGCCACCGTCATCCCCTCGATGCGGATCGTCGGCGCATTGGCGGCGTGGCGGAACTCGAGATCGTTCGCGGGTGTCAGGCTTGCGAACATGTCGAGAAGATTGCCGGCGATGGTCACTTCGGAAACCGGCTCCGCCAATTTTCCGTCTCGGATGAGGAAGCCGCCTGCGCCACGGCTGTAATCGCCGGTCAGCGTGTTGACCCCCATGCCGATCAGTTCGGTGACATAAAGGCCAAGCTTCACATCGGCCATCAGCGCTTCGGGGCTCAGGCTTCCGGCTGCCATCCAGAGGTTCGAGGGGGCGACGCCGGGAGGGCCGGCACTGCCCCGGCTTGCATGGCCTGTTGGCGGCAGGCCAAGCTGGCGGCCGCTCGCGCTGTCCACCAGCCAGCCGGTAAGCCGCCCGTCGGCGATGATGTCGCGTGCGGCGGTTGGCAGCCCTTCACCATCGAAGGGGCGCGAGCGCAGGCCCCGCAGACGGTGCGGATCATCGCGCACGGTGATTCCGGGTGCGAAGATCTGGTCGCCATTGCGTTCCAGAAGAAAGCTCATCTTGCGGGCGATTGCGCTTCCGCTGATGGCGGCCATCAGGTGGCCGACAAGGCTGGACGAGACGCGCGGATCGAGCAGGACAGGCATGATGCCCGTTGGCGCCTTCACCGGGTCGAGACGGGCCGCCGCCCGCTCTCCGGCGCGGCGGCCTATCAGGCCGGACGCTTCGAGATCGACGAGATGGCGGGTCGTGTGCCAGTCATAATCGCGCTGCATCCGCGCGCCTTCGCCAGCCACGACAACGGCCGAGACGGAAACCGAGCTTGAGCGCGCAGCCCCGCGGAAGCCGTGCGAGGTGGCAAGTGCGGAAACGGAAGCGCCGCAACTGGCCGAGCCGCCCTCGCTGTTGCTGACATGCGGCATGGATCGGGCGGCATCCTCGGCTTCGAGGGCCATGGCCTGAAGCCTTGCCGGTGCGAGATTTTCCGCTTCCGGGTCGTGAAGATCGAAATCGGCGAAGGGGCCCTGCGCCAGCATTTCCGCCGGGGCGAGGCCGGCATAGGGGTCTTCCGGCGCTTCGGCGGCCATGGCGCGCGCGCGTTCGGCCGCTTCGGCCAGAGCTGCCGGCGACAGATCGGATATGGACACCTGCGCCGAACGATTGCCGATGAAGAGCCTGAGGCCGATTTCCTCGCTTTCGGAGCGACCGATATCTTCGAGCTTGCCGAGCCTGACTCCGATTCCTGTGGAGGCTTCGCCGAAATAGACGGCATCGGCTGAATCGGCGCCGGCCTTGCGGGCGAGGGAGAGGAGATGGTCGAGGCGCTCGAGCGCTGTATCGGGGGAAAGCATTGCCGAGACTTAGGAAGCCGAAGCCAAGGCGGCAAGCAGGATGGCAAGAACCATGAGCGCGCCCGCAAGCTGGTTCGAGCGGAACAACCGCAGCGCAAGGCCGGTATTGTCTGGCTGGAAGCGCAAGGCCTGCCAGCCGAGATGGGCCGCGAAGGGGGCAAGCCCGGCGAGCGCGAGCGGGCTTTTTGTCCACAGCCAGATGGCGGCCGCGAGCAGCAGGATGGTGGCGGCATAAAAGAAGCCAACCCCCTGTTTCAGTCGTGGCCCCAGCCGCCGGGCCGAGGATTTGACCCCGGCGAGCGCATCATCCTCCATGTCCTGGGCGGCGTAGATGCTGTCATAGCCCAGCGTCCAGAAGAAGGTTGCGGCATAGGCAAGCAGCATGACGCCGACATCGGCCCTGAGCATCGGGTCCGCTGCTGCCCAGCCGACGGGAAGGCCCCAGTTGAAGGTAAGCCCGAGCCAGGCCTGTGGCCACCAGGTGATGCGCTTCATGAAGGGGTAGGCCGCCACCAGCAGGATGGAAGCGATGGCGACAATCTGCGCCAGCCGGGGGAGCGCCAGAAGCACGCCAAGGCCGACAAGGGAAAGGGCAAGCAGAAAGGCCCACGCCGGCCGCACGCCGATTGCGCCGCTGGCGACCGGGCGGCCCGCAGTGCGGGCCACCTTTGCATCGAGATCCCGGTCGACGATGTCATTATAGACGCAGCCTGCCGCCCGCATGGCGATCGCGCCCGGCAGGAACAGCAGCCAGAGCAGCCACCAGCCGGCCGGGGCCGCCAGGAAGGCGCCGGCAAGGCATGGCCAGAACAGCAGCCAGATTCCAGCCGGCCGGTCGAACCGGGCAAGCCGGGCATAAAGGGCGGCACGTGGCGGCAGCCGGTCCACCCAGCTGGGCACGGCATCGGGCGTCATGCCGGCGGAATCGGCACGGCTGTTGCGTGGGGGGTGGGCTTTTACCGTCATCGCCCGGGCATTGCCGGTTCGCGTGGCGGTTTCAAGCCCGGTATCAGGCCCGGTATCAGGCCCGGCTTCAGGCCGCCACGTCGAAAGGCACGATTTCGCCGGAAAGATAGAGCTGGCGCGCCTTCACGCGGCTCAGCTTGCCCGAGGATGTGCGCGGCAGGGTGCGCGGCGGCACCAGTTCCACCACGCAGTTCATGCCGGTGATGGCCCGCACCTTGGTGCGGATGGCGTCCTTCAGGCGTGCGCGTTCCTGCGGGTCGCTGGTGCGGCACTGGACCAGCACGGCCGGCGCTTCCTCTCCCTGCGGGGTGGTGATGGAAAAGGCCGCAATGTCTCCCTGCTTGAAGCCTTCGAGTTGCTCGATGGCCCATTCGATATCCTGCGGCCAGTGGTTCTTGCCGTTCAGGATGATCATGTCCTTGGCACGGCCGACGATGAAGATATGGCCATCGACAAGATAGCCCATGTCCCCGGTGTCGAGCCAGCCGTCTTCCGACAGGCAGGCGGCGGTTGCTTCCGGATCGCGGAAATAGCCTTCCATGATTCCCACGCCCTTCACCAGCACCCGGCCGATCTGCCGGTCGGGCAGGGCCTGCCCGTTTTCGCCGAGGATGCGGATGGTAAGGCCCGGCAGCGCCACGCCGCAATCGACAATGGCGCGATAGCGAACCGGCCTTGCCGGATCGGCCGGCGTATCGGCCAGCCCCTGACCTGCCAGCGCCCTTTCATCGACAAGGTCGCAGACGATCCCCTGGCCCATGGGCGAGACGGAAACGGCAAGCGTTGCTTCGGCAAGGCCGTAGCTCGGCGTGAAGGCTTCCGCCCGGAATCCGGCCGGCGCGAAGGCGTCGACGAAGGCCTGGCAGATATCGGGGCGGATCATGTCGGCCCCATTGCCCGCCACCCGCCAGCGCGCGAGATCGAAGCGGCCCTCGACATCGGTCTGGGTGGAGACGCGCCGGGCGCAGATGTCATAGCCGAAGGTCGGCGAATAGGAGAGGCTGGCGCCAGGGTTGCGGCTGATGAGCGTGAGCCAGCTGAGCGGCCGCCGGGCGAAATCGTCGGTCGCGATGTAATCAACGGAAATCTGCGCCGCCATCGGAGACAGGAAGGTGCCGACGAGGCCCATGTCATGATACCAGGGCAGCCAGGAAACGCAGCGGTCGCCATGGCCCACTTCCATCGATACGGCATGGCCCGACAGATTGGCCATCACCGCCCGGTGGCTGACGGCAACGCCGTGCGGAAAGCGGGTGGAGCCGCTGGAATATTGCAGATAGGCGATGGCTTCAGGGTCGGCCTTGGGCAGATCGGCCGCAGGGGCTGGCAGGCTGGCGAATTCGGCCCAGCCCATAGCCTCGCACAGGCCTTCGGCTGCCTCGTCGAAGATGGATTTCAGGCTGTCCGGCCCGAGCATGAGAACCGGGTCGGAGCTTTGCAGCTGCACACGGATCTGCTCGACATAGGCCTGGCGCCCGCCGAAGGAGGTGGGCAGCGGCAGCGGCACCGGAAGCACACCGGCATAGAGGGCGGCGAAGAAGGCTGCCGCGAAATCCGGCCCCGTTTCAGCGATGAGCGCCAGCCGTTCGCCCGGCTTCACGCCATGGGCAATCAGCCGAAGGGCGCCCTGGCGGGCATCGCGCGCCACCTCGGCATAGGGGTAGCTGCGCAGCAGACGGGCGCGCGCGTCGAAGAAATTATAGCCGGTCGCGCCGGTCGCCGCATAGTCGAGGGCGTCGGTCAGGGTCAGGTGCTGGCCGGTGCTGAAGGGGATGCCCGACAGAAGCGGTGTGCCCAGTTCGGCCATGTCCGCAGTATGGGCGGAGGGCTTGGTCACGGCTTCTTTCGCGGCGTCAGTCGCTGCAGTCATTTCTGGCGCTACCCTTCTTGCGTTTCCGTCCATGAGCCCGCGAAAGGGGAAGCATAAACGGAAACCTGCCAATTTGCACGGACCGGTAAATGCCAGCGATGATGGTTCAAAAGAGGCCCGAACTGTGGCAGCAAGGTGGCAATGCCCCACGGCCCTGCATCACGCCAGCCCCGAAAGCCGCTGCCGCCCCTCGATCCGGAGACGTTGCAGGCCATCGCCGTGCGCTATGTGGAACGCTACCAGACAACCCGCCAGAGGCTTTTGCGCCTCCTGCGTCAGAAGCTGCGGCAGCGCGGATGGAACCCGGACGGCCCTGCGCCGGACCTTGAAGCCATAGCCAGCCGCATGGTGTCTCTGGGCTATGTCAACGACGGCGCCTTTGCCGATGCGCGGGCGCGCGGCCTGCAGCGGCGCGGGCTTGGCCCGGCGCGGGTGCGCGCGGCGCTCTCGGCGGCCGGGATCGGGGACAGCATCGCCGAGGAAGCGCTGGGCCAGCTCGACCCGCTGCGCGCGGCGCTTGATTTCGCCCGGAGAAAACGGCTCGGCCCCTATGGGCCACCCGCCGATGATCAGAAGGCGAAGGCTCGGCAGATGGCAGCCATGGCACGTGCCGGGCACGCGCCTGGCCTTGCCCGCCGCATCCTCGATGCTCAATCCCCGGAAGAGGCCGAGGCGCTGGCGGACGATGGGCTGGCGGACGAGGGCTGATCGTCGCTGTGGTGGCGGCCGAAATCCGGTTCGGCCGTATCCTGCCCGGCTTCGATGATGGCGCGGCGGATGGCGCGGGACTGGCTGAAGCGCTGGAAGAGCAGGTCGCCTTCTTCCCAGCGGATCGCGCGCTGCAGGGCGACAAGGTCTTCCGTCACGCGGCCAAGCACTTCGAGCACGGCTTCGCGGTTGGTGAGGAAGATGTCGCGCCACATCGTCGGGTCGGATGCAGCGATGCGGGTGAAATCGCGGAAGCCGCCGGCCGAATATTTGATTACCTCGCTCTGGGTCACGCCTTCGAGATCGGCGGCGGTGCCGACGATCGAATAGGCGATCAGGTGCGGGATGTGGCTGGTGACGGCCAGCACCAGATCATGGTGGTGGGCATCCATCGTCTCGACGCGCGAGCCGAGCCGTGCCCAGAAGTCCGTCAGCTGCGCGACGGCTGTTTCATCGGCGTCCGGCAGCGGGGTAAGGATGCACCAGCGGTCGACGAAGAGCGTGGCGAAGCCGGCATCGGGGCCGGAACGCTCGGTGCCGGCCACGGGGTGCGCCGGGATGAGATGAACGCCGGAGGGAAGCAGCGGCGACAGCGTGTTGAAAACGCACTGTTTGGCCGAGCCGACATCCGACACCACGGCGCCATGCGCGAGTTCGGGGGCGATTTCGGCGCCAATGCCGGCAAAGGCGCCAAGCGGTGCGGCGATGATGACGAGATCGGCATCGGTGACTGCCGCGCCGGCATTGTCGGCGACATCGTCCGCCAGCCCGAGTTCGATGACACGGGCGCGGACATCGGCGTCGGCGTCGGTGACAGTGAGCCGGGCTGACGGCATGCGGGCGCGCACGGCGCGCGCCAGCGAAGAGCCGATGAGGCCCATGCCGATGATGGCAACATGACGGAAGGGCAGCATCAGGCGGCGTCGACGAGGGCGTTCAGGGCCATGATGACGCCTGCCGTTTCCGATTCCGTGCCAACCGAAATCCGCAGCGCGTCCGGCAGCCCCTGGCCGGGAAGCCAGCGGGTGATGAAGCCGGCATCCGCCAGCCCCTTGTAGAGCGCTTCGGCGCGAAGGGGGCCTTCGGCCGGGCAGGTCATCAGAACGAAATTCGCTTCCGAGGGAATGGCCTGCAGCCCGCGACTGGCATGGCTGGCGATGGCATCGGAAAGCAGCGCGCGCTGCACCCGGTTGCGGGCGCGGCAATCCGCGACAAAGGCCTGATCGCCGAGCGCCGCTTCCGCTGCGGCCAGCGCCGGCACGGAAATGGGGAAGGGCGCACGCACGCGGTTCAGTTCCGTGACAATGGCTTCGGGGCCGGTCGCCCAGCCCACGCGCAGGCCGCCAAGGCCATAGATCTTGGAGAAGGTGCGCGTGGCGACGACATTGGGCATGGTGCGGGCGAGCTCCAGGCCGCCGTCAGGATCCATCTCGTCCAGATATTCGGCATAGGCCTGATCCATGACCAGCAGCACATCCGGCCGGAGCCCGGCATGCAGGCGGGCGACGTCGGCAGCCGGAATCATCGTGCCCGTCGGGTTGTTCGGATTGGCCAGGAAGACGATGCGCGTATTGTCGGCGACGGTCGCCAGAATGGCATCGACATCGGCGGTATAAGCGCTGTCGGGCGCGGCGAGCGGTTCGGCGCCGGCTCGGCGGGCCGCGATGGGGTAGACCATGAAGCCGTGGCGCACATGGACCACCGTATCGCCCGGCTTGCAGTAGATCATGGGCAGCAACTGGAGCAGTTCGTCGGAACCGGTGCCGCAGACGATGCGGTCAGGGTCCAGGCCATGGACTGCGCCGATGCTGGCGCGCAGGCTCTGGGCGGCGCCGTCTGGATAGCGGTGGACTCCATCGGCAACCGCCTTCAGCGCCGCAATCGCCGCCGGGCTTGCGCCCCAGGGGTTCTCGTTGGAGGAGAGTTTCACGGGCTTCAGCTTGCCCGTGCCACCGGCAGAGCCGGGCACATAGGCATGGATGGCGGAAATCCAGGGGTTGGGAACAGGGCCAGTCATGCCAAGCCCCCTAGGCCGCGAGGTCATGGCTGGGCAAGTCCTTCGGTCAGGCCGCGCTGCCGCATGCCGCCTTTCGCAACGCCATTCCCTTTGCGAGAGCGTGGCTTGCCTGCTAACGGCATGCGACCGTGAACGCAGCATCTCCCTACCGCCACATTCGCCTGCCGCAGGATCTGCCGCTCGATTCCGGCCAGATCCTGCCGCGGCCGGCGATCGCCTATGAAACGCTGGGAACCCTGAACGAGGACCGGTCGAACGCCATCCTCATCTGCCATGCGCTGACGGGGGATCAATATGTCGGAACGGATCACCCCCTGACAGGCAAGCCCGGCTGGTGGACCCGCATGGTCGGGCCGGGAAAGCCGATCGACCCGGAACGGCATTTCATCATCTGCTCCAACGTGATCGGCGGTTGCATGGGCAGCGAAGGCCCGGCAAGCCCGCACCCCGAAGACGGGCGGCCCTGGGGCCTGCGGCTTCCCGTGCTCACAATCGCCGACATGGTGCGGGCGCAGGCAGCCCTTGTCGACATACTGGGCATAAATACGCTTCTCGCCGTTGTCGGCGGGTCGATGGGGGGGATGCAGGCGCTGCAATGGGCGGCGAGCTTTCCGCAGCGGATGCGCTCCGTTGTCGCCATTGCAACGGCAGCGCGGCACAGCGCGCAGAACATCGCCTTTCACGAAGTCGGCCGGCAGGCGATCATGGCCGACCCGAAGTGGCAGGGCGGCGCCTATGTGCCCGGCGATGGCCCTGTGAAGGGGCTGGCCGTCGCCCGCATGGCAGCCCACATCACCTATCTGTCGGAAGAGGGGCTGACGGAGAAGTTCGGGCGGGAACTGCAAGGCCGCACCGACAAGAGCTTCGGCTTCGACGCGGATTTCCAGGTGGAAAGCTATCTGCGGCACCAGGGCATGAGCTTTGTCAGCCGCTTCGACGCCAACAGCTATCTCTATATCACCCGGGCGATGGATTATTTCGACCTGGCCGACCAGCACGGGGGGCAGCTGGCGCCGGTGTTCGCCGGAACGGAAGCGCGTTTCTGCGTCATTTCCTTCGATACCGACTGGTTATATCCGACATCGGAATCGCGGCGCATCGTGCAGGCCCTTGTTGCAGCAGGCCGTCACGCCAGCTTCGTCGATCTGAAGAGCCCCTTCGGCCATGATGCCTTCCTGCTCGATACCCCCGGCCTCACCGAGGTGGTGGACGGGTTCCTGAAAGCCGGGGAGGGGCTGGCATGATCACGCTGGGTGTTCGCCTGCAGCAGGTTGCCGAGCAGATACCGGCAGGGTCAAGCGTTCTCGATGTCGGCTGTTCGGACGGGCGGCTGCTGGCATGGCTCAGGGACAATCGCGGCGTTGACGGGCGCGGCATCGAGTTGAACCCGGCGCGCGTCGCAGCAGCCGTGGCGCGCGGGCTGTCGGTCGTGCAGGGCGATGCGACGCGCGATCTCGCCGCCTTTCCGGACAAGTCGGTCGATGTGGCCATATTGTCCGAAACGCTGCAGGCAATGCAGGCGCCGGCCCATGTGCTGGGTGAACTGCTGCGCATCGGCCGTCGCGCGGTCGTGGCCTTTCCGAATTTCGGCTACTGGCAGGTGCGCGGCCATCTGCTCTTCCGCGGCCGCATGCCGGTTACCCGCACGCTGCCCGTGAGCTGGTACGAAACCGAGAATATCCATTTCTGCACGGTTGACGATTTCAAGGCGCTCGCCCGCGAGATGGGCGCGCGCATCGAGCGCGAAGCCTATCTCAGCGGAGAGCGCCGGGTGAAGGCATGGCCGAACCTGCTGGCCGACCACGCCCTGTTCGTTCTGAGCCGCTGATTTCGCCGCTGACTGTCCCGGAGCAGGCCCTCTGGCGTTGGAGCGGGTTCAGACTTGAGCCTTTGCCAGCCTTTCCATGACTTTCTTGTGCAGCCAGATGTTCATGCTGGCGCTGTCGCTCATGTCGCCGGTGTAGCCGAGATCCTGGGCCAGTTCCTTGCGGGAAGAAAGCGAGCTGTCCATCCCGACGAGCTTCATGAGATCGACGATAGATGTGCGCCAGTTGAGGGGCTGTCCTGCCTTTTCCGCCATGTGGGTGAGCACCTGTTCCAGGTCTACGGGCTTGGCGGCTGGAGCCGGGGCAGCTGCTTGCGCAGCGGCAGGGGCCTGGGCCGGCGCAGGCGCGGCTGCACCGGGGGCGGGGCGTGCCCTGGCTTCAAGTTCGGCGGCGCTGTCGCTGCCGAAAATCCTGTCCTTCAATGTCTGGAACAATCCCATGCCGGCTCTCCTCCTGTTGGCAGCAACATTATACACGCGGATAACCGCCATGGAATGGAAGTGTTCCTCGCCACGAAACATTGTGCTGAAAATTTGCCCTGATCCGCGAAAGATACGGCCCCCGTTGCCGTGAACCCCGGGAATGGATTATGCTGATTAACATGTCAGCGCGGGGGCGTGACGGTTGCCTGGGCGGGTAGTCTGGGCGGGTTGTCTGGAAAGGGGGCAGGGTGTCGGAAGTCAGAAGCGCGGCGGATCTCGCGCAGGTCTTGCTGGAACATATCCGCGGCGGCGATCTGCCCTCGTCGTCCGTTCTCTGCCCGGACCGTCTGGCCAGCGTCATGCATGAAGAGCCTGAGCGCCTGGCCGAAGCGCTCTCCCTTCTCGAGGCGATGGAGGAAACGGAACGCGCCGGGACTCACTGGCTCGTCCGCTCGCACCGCATCGGCGCCAGCCGCGATATACTGAAGCGGGTCAGGCCGCTTCTGATGGCCGTGGTCAGGCTTGCGGCCCGCCGCGCCACCCCGACAGAGGCTGAAGCCATTTCGGTTGAGCAGGCGCGTTTCTCGGGCAGGATCGGCACGGGCACCCATGCGGAGCGTGTCGATGCCTATCGCCGTTTCCTGATCCTGCTGGCAGAAGCCAGTGGCAGCCTCTTCTACAGCGCGAGCGTTGCCCAGTTGCTGAAGGAAGCCGATTTCATGATCGAGGAGGCCATCCGCATCGATCAGGAGCGGCTGACGATCCCCTATTACGATGGCGAACTCCTGCGCCTGACGGAAGCCATCAAGGCATCGGACGAGGCCGCGGCTGCCCAAGCCATGCAGGACCATCTGCTGTTGGTCGGGCGCTATCTCGACCTGATGGACGAGCGCTGATCCGCCGGCAGGGGCAAAAGCCGGAAAGCGTGCGCTGGCGATTCCCGGTTCCTGTCTAGCGGCTCCGGGTCAATTCCCGCATCGCCCTGTCCAGCCCTTCGAGCGTGAGGGGGTACATGCGGTTTTCCATGATCTGCTGGATCATGCGAATCGACTGGCTCGACTGCCAATGCTGTTCCGGCACCGGGTTCAGCCACACGGCTGAGTGATAGACATCGGTCAGGCGCCTGATCCAGACTTCGCCGGATTCCTCGTTCCAGTGCTCGACCGAGCCGCCGGGATGATTGATCTCATAGGGGCTCATCGAGGCATCGCCCACGAAGATCAGCTTATAATCATGCGGGAATTTGTGCATCACCTCATAGGTGGGGGTG
>CAYMZC010000052.1:0-14463 GCA_964394815.1 uncultured Sandaracinobacter sp.
TTCCGATCTCCTTGCCGAGCGATACGCTCGCCACCAGCAGCTTCGCGCCGCAATCCTTGACGATATAGTCGGCTTCATCCTCCATCAGCTTGGTGGAGATGCAGGTGAAGATGAGGCCCGCGCGCTGGGCGCCCCAGCACAGGGGCAGGTAATCGATGCTGTTTTCCATGAAGATGGCGACATTGTCGCCGCGCTTCAGGCCGCACTTGCGGTAAAGCTGGGCGGCCCTGTTCGAGCGCTCCTCCAGCTGGGCGTAGGTGAGGCGTTCGCCGGAATTCGCCATGATGATGGCTGTCTTTTCCGGCATGTTGGCGGCGTGGATGTAAGGATGCATGCTGTCTCCCCAGTGCAGGCTTTGAAGCGGACATAGGCTGCAAGTGCTGCGGAAGGGAGAGGCAATGGCCATAGTTCATACCCGCACCTGCCATATCTGCGAGGCAAATTGCGGAATTCTGGTCGAACTGGATGGCGACAGGGTCGTTTCCATCAAGGGCGATCCCGATGATGTGCTGAGTCACGGCCATGTCTGCCCGAAATCGACCGCCATCGCCGACCTCCAGACGGACCCGGACAGGCTGCGCCGCCCGGTGAAGCGCGTGGGGGATGAGTGGGTGGAGGTGAACTGGGAAGACGCATTCGCCGACATCGCGCGGCGCCTGGCGCATATTCGCGCCGGCGGTGGCGCAGGCGCGCTCTATATCGGCAACCCTTCGGCCCATAATTACGGCATCGGCACCCAGACTGCGGTGGTGAAGCAGGCGCTTGGCTGCCGCACGGTTTATTCCGCCGGCACGGTCGACCAGATCCCGCACCAGCTCGCCCAGCTGTGGATGTTTGGCCACAACAGCCTCTTCCCCATTGCCGACATCGACCGCACGCAGACGATGCTGATCATCGGCGCCAACCCCATGGCGTCCAACGGATCGGTGTGGACGGCGCCCGGATTCCGCCAGCGCGCTGCAGCGCTCAGGGCGCGGGGCGGGCAGCTGATCGTGGTGGACCCGCGCCGCACGGAAACCGCCGAAATGGCGGACAGCCATGTCTTCATCCGGCCCGGAACCGACCCGGCTTTTCTGTCTGCCCTCATCCTGGCGCTGGATGAAGCGGGCGCCATAAGGCCCGGGCGGCTCGAGCCGATGCTCGAAGGCTTCGACGATGCGCTGGCGGCGCTCCGGCGCTTCGACATTCCCGCGCTCAGCGCCCATTGCGGCGTTGCCGAGGCAGACATCCGCGCCATTGCCGCGCGCCTCGGCAATGGCGAGCCGGCCTGTGTCTATGGGCGGATGGGTGTTTCGGTCGCGGTGTTCGGCACCCTCAACCACTGGCTCATCCAGCTTCTGAACATCGCCACCGGCAACATGGACCGCGTGGGCGGCGTCATGTTCTCCACGCCCGCTGTCGACATGGTGGCGCTGTCGGGCAAGGGCGCCTACGGCCGCACGAAGAGCCGGGTTTCGGGCCTCAACGAGATAATGTCGGAGCTGCCGGTGGTGACGCTGGCCGAGGAAATCCTCACGCCGGGCGAAGGCCAGATCCGGGCGCTGGTGACCATTGCCGGAAACCCGGTGCTGTCCACGCCGGATGGCCGCGCCCTCGATGAAGCGCTGGAAAGCCTCGAGCTGATGGTTTCCATCGACATGTATGTCACGGAAACCAGCCGCCACGCACATTACATATTGCCGCCCTGCGGGCCGCTGCAGAAGGATCATTACCCTCTGTCGCTCGGCGCGATCGCGGTCAGGAACTACGCCAAATACAGCCCGGCGCTGCTGCCCATGGGCGAGGGCGAAAAGGCCGACTGGCAGATCATCGCCGAAATGGGCCGCGCCATGCTGCAGGCCCAGGGCCAGCCGGCGCCCAATCTGCGCACCCCGCGCGAAGTGCTGGATGGCATGCTGCGCGCCTCGAGCCATGGCCTGACGCTGGAGCAGGTGGAAGCCGCCCCGCACGGCATCGACCTCGGCCCGCTGCAGCCCAACCGCCTGCCCGAACGGCTGTACCATCCGGAAAAGCGCATTCGCTGCGCGCCCGAGCAACTTCTGGCCGATCTCGACCGCTTTGCCACCAGCATGGCCGGGCCGCGCGAAGGCCTGCTGCTGATCGGCCGCCGGCATGTGCGCTCCAACAACAGCTGGCTGCACAATTCGAAGCGGCTGCTGAAAGGCCCCGGCCGCTGCACCCTGATGATCCACCCGGACGATGCTGCAGCGCGTGGTATCCGGAACGGCGCGCCGGTCAGCATCAGCAGCCGGGTCGGTTCCGTCACCGCGCCCGCCGAAGTGACCGACGATGTGATGCCCGGAACCGTGAGCCTGCCGCACGGCTGGGGCCATGATCGCAAGGGGGTGAAGCTGTCCGTCGCTGCAACGCGGCCGGGTGTTTCTGCTAACGACCTGACGGACCGGAAACGCTATGACCCGCTTTCGGGCAATGCCGCGCTCACGGCCCTGCCGGTCGAGGTTGCCGCCGCCTGAGGCAGTGCCGAACGGTCACGGGGTGTGCCCGGGAATGTGCCCGGGAATGCCCATGCCCCTTTCCCTGCCGCGCGCCAGCCGCTAAGCGGCGTGGCGTGAAACCGACATGCTTCCAGGACATCATCCTTCGCCTCCACGCCTATTGGGCAGAACGGGGCTGCGCCATCCTGCAACCCTATGACATGGAAATGGGGGCTGGCACCTTCCACCCGGCCACGACGCTCAGGGCGCTGGGGCCGCGGCCGTGGAAGGCCGCCTATGTGCAGCCAAGCCGCCGCCCGTCCGACGGTCGCTATGGCGACAACCCCAACAGGTTGCAGCACTATTACCAGTATCAGGTCATTCTGAAGCCTTCGCCCGACGACATACTGGAACAGTATCTCGGTTCGCTCGAAGCTATCGGCATCGACCTTGCGATGAACGACATCCGCTTCGTGGAGGATGACTGGGAAAGCCCGACGCTGGGCGCCTGGGGGCTTGGCTGGGAAGTGTGGTGCAACGGCATGGAGGTGACCCAGTTCACCTACTTCCAGCAGGTGGGCGGGCATGACTGCGCGCCCGTCGCGGGGGAGATCACCTACGGGCTCGAACGGCTGGCGATGTACATCCTGGGCGTCGAGAACGTCTATGACCTGCCGTTCAACAATGACGGCCTGAGCTATGGCGACGTGTTCCTCGAGAATGAGCGCCAGTTTTCCGCCTATAATTTCGAGGCCGCCAACACCGACATGCTGTTCGACGCCTTCCGCAAGACGAGCGAGGAATGCCGGGCGCTGGTCGCCGCCGGCCTGCCGCTTCCGGCCTATGACCAGGCGATCAAGGCCAGCCACATCTTCAACCTGCTCAACGCGCGCGGCGTCATCTCGGTGGCGGAGCGCCAGGCCTATATCGGCCGGGTCAGGGATCTGGTGAAGGCGGTTGCCGATCTGCATGTCGAGAAGGAGACGGCCCGTGGCTGATTTCCTGCTCGAACTCTTTTCCGAGGAAATTCCGGCGCGGATGCAGCCGGCAGCCGCCAGCCAGCTGGCCGAACGGTTCCGGGCGCTGCTGGATGAAGCCGGCCTCGAAGCCGGAAGCATCGAGACGCACGCCACGCCCCGGCGGCTGGCGCTGATCGCGCGCGGCCTGCCGGCTGCAAGCGAAGCCACCGCCGAAGAGCGGCGCGGGCCGCGCGCCGACGCGCCCGAAAAGGCGATCGACGGCTTCCTGAAATCCACCGGGCTTTCGCGCGACCAGCTGGAAGAGCGTGATACCGGCAAGGGCGTCTTCCTTTTTGCCGTGATCCGGCGCGAGGGCCGCCCGACGGCGGACATCCTCGCCGAAAAGCTGCCCGGCATGATCGCCGGTTTCCAGTGGCCCAAGTCCCAGCGCTGGGGCACGGCCAGCCAGTCCACCGCCTCGCCGCGCTGGGTGCGCCCGCTGCGCGGCATCCTGGCGCTTCTGGATGCGGATGTGGTGCCGTTCGAGGCGCTCGGCCTGACGTCTGGCCGCACGACCTTCGGCCACCGTTTCATGGGCGGCGCGGACCCGATCGCGATCGACAGCCCGTCAAGCTATGAAGCGCAGCTTGAAGCGGCCTTTGTGGTGCTTTCCATGGAGGAACGCCGCGCGCGCATCCGGGAAGGCGCACAGGCAGCCGCCGAAGCCGAAGGGCTGGTGCTGCGCCCGGACGAGGGGCTGGAGGCCGAAAACGCCGGGCTGACGGAATGGCCGGTGCCGCTTCTTGGCCGGTTCGACCCGGCCTTCCTTGATGTTCCGCCGGAAATCATCCAGCTGACGATGCGGACGAACCAGAAATATTTCGCTGTCGAGGATGCAGGCGGCGCGCTGGCGCCCGCCTTTGTCTGTGTCTCGAACCTTGTGGCGCCCGATGGCGGCCGAACGATCGTTGCCGGCAACGAACGGGTGCTGTCCGCCCGCCTGTCGGACGCCCGCTTCTTCTGGGAGCAGGACCGGGCTACGTCCCTTGCCAGCCTGCTGCCAAAGCTTGAAGATCGGCTTTTCTTCGAGGGCCTCGGCACTTTGCGCAGCAAGGCGGATCGCATTGCCGGGCTGGCAGCCCATGTTTCAAGGCGTCTCCATCCCGATCTCGACCCGCAGCTTGCCAGGCGCGCGGCGGAACTGGCCAAGGCAGACCTTGCTTCTGCCACGGTGAATGAATTTCCCGAGCTTCAGGGCATCATCGGCGGCCACATGGCGCGCGCGGCAGGCGAGCCGGCGGATTTCTGTGCAGCCATTTCCGAACACTATTCCGGCGCGCCCACCGTCCCCCTGTCCGTCTGCGTGTCGCTTGCCGACCGGTTCGATACGCTTGCGGCCTTCTTCTCGCGCGGGATGCGGCCGACAGGATCGAAGGATCCCTTCGCGCTGCGCCGGGCCGCCCTGCAGATCATCCAGATACTGGTGCGCAACGGACTCCGCCTGCCCCTGATTCCGGCCTTCGAACAGGCAGGGCAGGGCCTGCCCGACATGCCCGCCGGCCAGCAGGCCGGGGGTGTCATCGGCGAAAGCTCTTCGCGCGAACTGCTCGAGTTCCTCATCGATCGCCTCAAGGTCCAGCAGCGCGAGGCGGGCGTGCGCCACGACCTGATCGACGCCGTTTTCGCGCTGGGCGGAGAGGATGATCTCGTCCGCCTGCTGGCGCGGGTTGCGGCACTGCAGGCCTTTACCGAAACCGATGATGGCGCAAACCTGCTAGCCGGCTACAAGCGCGCAGCCAATATCCTGCGCATCGAGGAGAAAAAGGACGGCACGCGCTTCGCGCCTGCGGTCGATGCCGGCCAGCTGGCCGACGATGCCGAACGCGCCCTCGACGCAGCGCTGACCCATGTGGCCGGCGCCGTCGAAACAGCCGTTGCCGCCGAGGATTTCGCCGCCGCCATGCAGGCGCTGGCGACGCTCCGGCCGCATGTCGACCGTTTCTTTGACACCGTGACAGTCAACGCCGAGGATTCGGCGCTCAGGGCCAACCGCCTGTCGCTTCTGGCAAAGCTGCGTGAAACGGCGCATCTGGTGGCGGATTTCTCGAAGATCGAAGGTTAGGTTCCATGGTTGCGCGTCTTCTTGTTCCCTTCGGCGGGTCGGCCCCGGCTGCCCATCAGCTCGGCAAGCAGCACCTGGGTGGCAAGGGCGCAAATCTCGCCGAAATGGCGGCCATCGGCCTGCCGGTGCCGCCGGGCTTCATCATCCCCACCACGTTGTGCGCCCGCTATTACGAGGCCGGCGGCCGCCTGCCGGATACGCTTCTGGCGGCGCTTGCCGACGGCCTCGCCCATATCGAGCGCGAGGTGGGCATGGGCTTCGGAAATCCGGAAAACCCGCTTCTCGTGTCCGTCCGCTCGGGCGCGCGCGTGTCGATGCCGGGCATGATGGACACGGTCCTCAATCTCGGCCTCAATGACGAAACGGTTGCCGGGCTGGCGCGGCGCTCCGCCAACCCGCGCTTCGCCTGGGACAGCTATCGCCGCTTCCTGCAGATGTATGGCGATGTCGTCCTCGGGCTTGATCATTACCTGTTCGAGGATGCCCTCGAACTGATGAAGGATGATCGTGGCGTCACCCTCGATACCCAACTTTCGGCAGAGGATCTGCAGGCGCTGGTGGCCGACTATCAGGCGATCATCGAGAAGGAGACCGGGCAACCCTTTCCGCAGGCGCCGCTGACCCAGCTCGAAGGCGCGATCGGCGCCGTCTTCGGCAGCTGGCGGTCGGACCGGGCAAGCGTCTATCGCCGCCTGAACGACATTCCGGAATCCTGGGGCACGGCTGTCACGGTACAGGCTATGGTGTTCGGCAACATGGGCGAGACATCGGCCACCGGTGTCGCCTTCACGCGCGACCCGGCCACCGGCGAGAAGCGGATCTTCGGCGAATATCTGATCAACGCGCAGGGCGAGGATGTGGTCGCCGGAATCCGCACGCCGCAATATCTGACCCGCGCCGCACGCGAGAAGGCGTCTGCCCGCGATCTTTCCATGGAAGAAGCCATGCCGGCGGTGTTTGCCGAGCTGGCGGGCATGTTCGAGACTCTGGAGCGTCATTACCGCGACTGCCAGGACATCGAGTTCACCGTGCAGGAAGGGCGGCTGTGGCTGCTGCAGACCCGTTCCGGCAAGCGCACGGCTAAGGCCGCCATGCGTATGGCCGGCGACATGGTGGACGAGGGTCTGATCAGCCGGGACGAAGCCGTGCTCAGGGTCGATCCTGCGGTTCTCGACCAGTTGCTTCACCCCACGCTCGACCCGGCCGCCAGGCGCCAGGTCATCGCCGTGGGGCTGCCGGCGTCGCCGGGGGCGGCTTCGGGGGCGATCGTCCTCGACAGCGCGACGGCAGCCGAACGCGCAGCCCATGGCGAGGACGTGATCCTCGTCCGTGTCGAGACCAGCCCGGAGGACATTGCCGGCATGCATGCTGCGCGCGGCTTATTGGCGGCGCTCGTCGGCTGGCCGAGCCTCGCCGCCTTCGTTGCGCGCGGCATGGGCCGACCCTGTGTATCGGGCGCCGGGCAGATTTCCATCGACATGGACGCCCGCGTGATGCGCGTGGGGTCGCACAGCTTCCCGGAAGGCAGCATCATCACCCTTGATGGCGCCAGCGGCGAAGTGATGGAGGGCCATATCCCCACCATCGAACCCGAACTTTCCGGCGATTTCGCCCGCCTGATGGAATGGGCCGACGGCGTGCGCCGCATGAAGGTGCGCGCCAATGCCGAAACACCCGAGGACTGCACCACCGCCCGCCGCTTCGGCGCGGAAGGCATAGGCCTTGCCCGCACAGAGCACATGTTCTTCGGCGCTGACCGGATCGTCCATGTCAGGGCGATGATCCTGGGGGGGGACGAAGGCGCGCGGCGCGCGGCGCTGGCGCATCTTCTGCCGATGCAGCGGGCCGATTTCGCCGAGATCTTCCGCATCATGGCGGGGCTTCCCGTCACCATCCGCCTTCTCGATCCGCCGCTGCACGAATTCCTGCCCAGCCGCGAAGCGGAAATTGCCGAAGTGGCCCTAAGTGCGGGGCTGTCCGTTCAGGCGCTTCGCCGCCGCCTGGTCGAACTGCACGAGACGAACCCCATGCTCGGGCACCGTGGCTGCCGGCTGCTGATTTCCTACCCGGAAATTCCGGAAATGCAGGCCCGCGCCATCTTCGAGGCAGCGCTCGACGTCGATCAAGGGGTCGAGCCGGAAATCATGGTTCCGCTTGTTGCAACGGCGCGCGAACTGGAGCTGGTGAAGGCCGTGATCGATCGCACGGCAGAGGCCGTCTTTGCCGAGCGCGGCCGCCGCATCGCCTATACGGTAGGCACGATGATCGAACTGCCGCGCGCGGCCCTCAGGGCAGGCGACATTGCGGCCCATGCCGGTTTCTTCAGTTTCGGCACCAACGACATGACCCAGACGGCGCTTGGCATCAGCCGCGACGATGCCGGCCGTTTCCTCGGCGATTATGTCGAGGCCGGAATCTACCCGCGCGACCCCTTTGTCAGCATCGATGCCGAAGGCGTCGGCGAACTGGTGGCGATCGGGGCCGAGCGTGGCCGCGCGGCGCGCCCGGGCCTGAAGCTCGGCATCTGCGGCGAGCATGGCGGCGACCCGGCAAGCATCCTCTTCTGCGAGGGGCAGCGTCTCGATTATGTCAGCTGCTCGCCCTGGCGCGTGCCGATTGCCCGGCTGGCTGCCGCCCAGGCGGCGCTCAGGCAGGGCTGAGCCAATGGGCGGGACAGGTGCAGACGCAACCGCAACCGCACGGGCGCTCGAAGGGCTGAAGGTCGTCGATCTGTCCCGCGTGCTGGCCGGGCCCTATGCCGCCCAGATCCTTGCCGATCTCGGCGCGGATGTCGTGAAGGTGGAGCGCCCCGGCAAGGGCGATGATACCCGCAGCTGGGGGCCGCCCTGGTCCACCGCCCCGGATGGGGCGCAGGGCGATGCCAGCTATTTCTTTGCCGCCAACCGCAACAAGAAAAGCCTGGCCATCGACCTGAAGCACCGCGCGGGCGCTGACATCGTGCGTCGCCTGATTGCGGGCGCCGATGTCGTGATCGAGAATTTCAAGGCCGGCGACCTCGACCGGTCAGGCCTTGGGCACAGGCAGATGCTGGCGGCGCATCCGGGCCTTGTCTGGTGCTCGATCACCGGCTTCGGCCATGAAAGCCCGCAGCCAAAGCGGGCCGGCTATGATTTCATGATCCAGGCCGAGGCTGGCCTGATGGACATCACCGGCGAGGCCGACGGCCGCCCCCTGAAGGCCGGTGTGGCCATAGCGGACCTGACCACCGGCATGATGGCGGCAACCGCCATCCTCGCGGCGCTTCGCCACCGCGACCGCACGGGGGAAGGGCAGCACATCGACATGGCGCTGTTCGACGTGACGCTCGGCTGGATGGCGAATCAGGCGACAGGCTGGCTTGTCGGCGGAACGCCGCCGCGCCGCATGGGAAACCAGCACCCTTCCATCGTGCCCTATCAGGAATTCGCCACCGCCACCGGCCCCATCGCGCTGGCCGTCGGCAGTGACAGCCAGTTCCGCGCCTTTGCCCGCATCATTGGCTATCCGGGCTGGGCGGATGAGCCGCGCTTTGCCACCACTTCTGCCCGCGCCGCCAATCGTGATGCGCTGCTGCCGATGATCGAGGCCGCGCTGAAGTTGCGCCCGGCCGAGGAATGGCTTGCCGCCTTCGAGGACGCGCAGGTGCCGGCAGGGCCGATCGCCACCATCCCGCAGGCGCTCGACAGCCGGCAGGCAAAGGCGCGCGGGCTGGTGGTGGAGCAGCCGCACCCCCGGCTGGGCACGGTTCGCACCGTGGCTCAGCCACTGGCCCTGACCCGTACGCCGCCCGACTATCGCCTGCCGCCGCCCATGCTTGGCAGCCACAGCCGCGCCCTGCTCGAAGGGCTGGGGCTGACGGCGGAGGAAATCGACGCCCTGATTGCCGACGGGGTGGTGACCGCCGCATGAGTGAAGCCCCGCGCTTTCACCTGCCCGAAGCCGCGCATGTCACGCCTGTCACCATGGCGGATGGGGCGCGTATCCGCACGCTCAGGCTGCTGCATCCCCGGCCGGTCGCCAATCTCCTGCTGCTGACAGGGCGCGCCGATTTCCTCGAAAAATGGGCCGATGCGATTGCCGGGCTGCATGGGCTTGGCCTGTCCATTGCCAGCTTCGACTGGCGCGGACAGGGCGGCTCTGACCGGCTGACGCAGAAGGGCTCGGGCCACATCGACAGCTTCGACCGCTGGCTTGCCGATCTGGATCAACTGGCTGGCCATGCGGTGGAGACGATGCCCGATGCGCCATGGCTTACGCTTGGCCATTCCATGGGCGGGCATCTGCTGTCGCGCTGGATCGCCGAGCCGGCGCGCCATGGCCACCCGCTGCGCCAGCGGTTGAAGGGGGCGGTTCTGTCCTCGCCACTGCACGGCATAAACATGGCTCAGCCGCTCAGGGCCATTGCCCTCAGGATGGCGGCGCGGCGCGTGCGGCAGGGCCGGGGCGATGATTTCGCCTGGGGGCAGGGCCCCTATGGCGCAACGCAGCAGAGCGCCGCGCGCCAGGCATTGCTGACCCATGACGACGCCCGCTTCGAGGACGAAGCGCGCTGGATCGCCATGTGTCCTGGGCTTGCGACGGGCGGTGTCAGCTGGGGCTGGCTTCAGGCTTTCGCCGAAAGCGAGGACAGGCTGGAGCATCTGCCGCTGGAGTCACTCGACCTGCCGGTCCTGATGCTGCTGGCCGGTGAGGAGCGGCTGGTCGACAATGACCACGCCCGCGCCATTGCCGCCCGGCTGCCGCGCTGCCGGCTCGAACTGGTGCCGGATGGTGCGCACGAGCTTCTGCGTGAAGCTGACCGGCAGCGGCAGATGGCGCTCTCGAAGATCCGTGATTTCATCCTAGATTGCGTTGCATGAGCGGCTTCGACATCCTGATCATAGGCGCCGGCATAGGCGGCGCATCGCTTGCCCATGCGCTTCTGGCAGCAGCCCCCGGCCTGAAGCTGGGCTTGCTGGAGGCCGAGGCGCACCCCGGCTACCATACCACCGGGCGCTCGGCGGCCTTTTATGCCGAAACCTATGGCGGCCCCTCGGTGCAGCCCCTCACCACTGCGTCCAAGGCCTTTTTCCAGCGCCCTCCCAGGGGCTTCTGTGACACGCCCATCCTGTCCCCGCGCGGGGCGATCCATCTCTGCCATGAAGGCAACAGCGCCTGCCTTGCCCCGCTGGAGGCCGAGTTCGACCATGGCGGCGTCGCCCATCAGCGGCTTGGCCCTGAAGGCATAAGACAGCTGGTGCCTTACCTTCGGGCGGACTGGGCGCAGACCGCGATCTGGGAGCCGGGGTGCGCCGATATCGACGTGGCCGGCCTGCACCAGGCCTATCTGCGCGCAGCCCGCAAGGGCGGGGCACGGCTTGTCACCGATGCGCGGGTCACGACCATCCGCCGTGCTGGTGGTGAATGGCTGCTGGAAACGGCGGCCGGGCCTTTCAGCGCAGCGCGGATCGTCAACGCCGCCGGCGCCTGGGCCGACGCGGTGGCGGCCCTTGCAGGCGTTGCGCCGATCGGGGTCATGCCGCTCAGGCGCACGATCGTGGTGGCCGAGGTGCGGCCACCGGCGCCAGCCGATCTTCCCGTGGTGATGGATGCCGGCGGCAGCCTCTATTTCAAGCCGGATGCCGGCCGCCTGTGGATTTCCCCCCATGACGAAACACCGGACACGGCCCATGACGTGCAGCCGGACGAGATGGATGTCGCCATTGCCATCGACCGGTTCGAGCACATGTGCGACTGGCCTGTCACGAAACTGGCCTCGAAATGGGCCGGCTTGCGGAATTTCGCGCCCGACCGGCTGCCGGTCATCGGCCCCGACCCCGCAGCCCCCGGTTTTTACTGGTGCGCCGGCCAGGGCGGCTGGGGAATCCAGACATCCCCGGCGGCGGCGGCCATCGGCGCGGCCCATCTTCTGGGCACGCCGCTGCCACCGGCCTATGCCGCCATCGATACTGGCCTGTACCTGCCATCGCGCTTCCGCTGAAATCGCAGCGTGAAGCGCTGCCGTTTCTTGCTGTCCCCGGATGATATGCTAGGAATTGCCGCCATGACCATATTCTCCAGAACCGCGCTCGCGGTCATCGCCCCCTTCGCCCTCATCGCCTGCGACGGCGACAGCAAAAGCGCCGCGACGCCCGATGCGGCCGCCACACCGGCCGCCGCGCCCGGTTCGACTGCCGCGACCGACTGGACGAAGACGGTCGTGGAAACGCCCGAAGGCGGATTCCGCATGGGCAACCCGGATGCGAAGGTGAAGATCGTGGAATTTGCGAGCTTCACCTGCACGCACTGCAAGGATTTCCACCTCGAGGCAGAGAAAAATCTGAAGCCCACCTATGTAAAGACCGGGCAGGTTTCCTACGAATACAGGCCCTTCATGCTCAACGTTTATGATTTCGTCGCCGCTCAGGTTGCTCTTTGCGAGGGATCGGACCGCTTCTTCACCTGGGCCGGCGAGCTTTATGGCAACCATGACGCCTGGGTCACGCCTTTCACGAAGCTGACCGAGGCCGACATCGCGCCGCTGAAGGCGCTGGCGCCGGGCGAGCAGGTGAAGGGCCTGGCGGTTGCCGGCAAGATGCACGAATTTGCCCGCAGCCGGGGCATGCCGCGCGCCCAGTTCGATACCTGCCTCAGCAACCAGGCGCAGCTCGACAAGCTGACGGCGCAGCAGCAGGCCGCGATCGACGCCTATCAGATCAATGGCACCCCGAGCTTCCTCCTGAACGGCAGGAAGCTCGATGGCGTGAACAGCTGGGAAACCCTCAAGCCGCGGATCGACGAGGCGCTCTGATGCCGCCACGCGGGCGCGCATGCGGCGCCGGCTGAAAAGGCCATGAAGTTCGAGAAGCTCCGGCTTTCGGGCTTCAAATCCTTTGTCGAGCCGGCCGAACTGCTCATCCGGGACGGGCTGACCGGCATTGTCGGCCCCAATGGCTGCGGCAAGTCGAACCTTCTCGAAGCCCTGCGCTGGGTGATGGGCGAAAGCTCGGCACGCAGCCTTCGGGTTTCGGCGGGCGGCGGCGGCATGGACGACGTGATCTTTTCCGGCACCGCCCGCCGGCCGGGCCGCAATCTCGCCGAGGTGCGCCTGACGCTCGACAACAGCGCCCGGCGGGCGCCAGCCGAATTCAACGGTGAGGATGTGCTGCAAGTGACCCGCGCCATCGTGCGCGGCGAAGGGTCCAGCTGGTCTCTGAATGGCCGCGACGTGCGGCTGAAGGACGTGCAGCTGCTGTTCGCGGATGCCGCCACCGGACCGCATTCGCCGGCGCTTGTCAGCCAGGGGCGGGTGGCCGCGATCATCAGCGCCCGCCCGCAGGAGCGCCGGCAGTTGCTGGAGGATGCCGCCGGCATCGCCGGCCTCAATGTCCGCCGGCGCGAGGCTGAACAGCGGCTGCGGGCTGCGGATGCCAATCTTGTCAGGCTGGATGATGTGATGAAGGCGGCTGACACGCAGGCGCAGGGCTTGCGGCGGCAGGCTCGCGCAGCCGCTCGCTACAGGGCGCTTTCCGAACGCATGCGGGCGACCGAGGCCGCCTTGCTGCGCCTGCAGTGGGAAGCGGCGGTCGCCATGGTGCAGGATGCCGAACGCGCCCTGCGCGACCAGGATGCCGCACTTTCCGAGAGGACTGCAGCCGCTGCGCGGGCCGCCACGGCGCAGGCCGATGCAGCAGCCGGCCTGCCGCCCCGCCGCCAGGCCGAGGCGACGGCTGCGGCGATGGTGCAGCGCCTGTCCACCGAGCGGGCAACGCTTGTTGCCGAGCGGGCGGCGCTTGCCCGCCGCCTGCAGGATCTGTCCCTGCAGCTGGAGGCTGCCGCAACGGATGCGGAGCGCGAGCGCGCCCGCGCTGCCGATTCGGCGGCGACCCGTGCGCGTCTGGCAGCCGAGATCGAAACCCTGCGCCAGACCTTGTCTGACACGAAATCGGCATCGGGACCGCAGGCCGCCAGGGTGGACAGTGCCGAAGCCGCCGTGCGTGACACGGAACGCCAGCTTGCCGATGCCGTGGAAGCCCATGCCGCCCTTCTGGCCGAGGCGCGCAGCGTGCGGGCGCAGGCCGAAGCCGCGCGCGGCCGTGCAGAACGGATCGTTCAGGAGCGCAGGCGGCTCGAAGCCGAGCGCGACAAGCTGCGCGCCGCCAGTTCCGGCACGAGGCTGGCGGCGGACATTGCCGAAACGGAAGCAGCCCTTGCGCGCCACGCCAGCGAAGCGGGAACGGCCGCCGAAGCCATAGCGACGGCCGAGCGCACAGCCCAGGCTGCACGCCACGCCGCCGACAGCATGGAGCGGGCCGTTTCCGCCTTGCGTGCCGAGGTGGCGAGCCTTGAAGCCGAGGCCGCCGCCCTCGACCGGCTGATGCGATCGAAAACCCCGCTGGCTGGCGGCGGTGCGCGGGCCGCGCTGTCCGCCCGGCCGGGCTATGAGGCGGCGGCAGCGGCAGCGCTGGGCGATGCGCTCAATGCCGCCCTCGGCGTGCCGCCACAGCCCGTGCGCCACTGGCTTTGCCTGCCCTGGCAAGACGGCGATGATCCGCCGCCGCCCGAGGGCGCCACGCCCCTTGCCGCCCATGTGACAGCGCCGCCCGAGCTTGCACGCTCCCTTGCGCAGGTGGGGGTGGTGGAAACCGCCCCCGACCCTGACCGCATCGCGCGCCTGCGACCCGGCCAGCGGCTTGTGGGGCGGGATGGCTGGCTCTGGCGATGGGACGGCTTTGTGGCGCCGCCCGGCGGGCAGGCCGCCGCCGTTGCCGAAGCGCTGGCGCAGGATAATCGCCGCAGGGAAATCGCCGCCAGCCTGGGCGCGCCGCGCCGCCAGCTGGAAGCGGCCCTTGCGGAACTGCAGCAGCAGAAGGCCGCCATTGCCGAAGCGCAGCAGGCAGAGCGCAAGGCGCGCGCCACCCGCGCGGAAGCCGAACGCCGGCGCGAGCAGTTGTCAGGCCGCCTGCAG
>CAYMZC010000053.1:0-14389 GCA_964394815.1 uncultured Sandaracinobacter sp.
CTGCCGCTCCTCGCGCTGGGGCTGATCCTGGGGCGGGGCGAGTTCACCGACCGCCTGCTCGGCGCGGCGCTGGGCGGGGGCGGGCTGCTCGCGATCGGCCTGCTCTACAGGGCTGTTCGCAAGCGCGAGGGGCTGGGGCTTGGCGATGTGAAGCTTATGGCGGCGCTGGGGGCATGGCTAAGCCCCTGGCTGTTGCCGCCGTTGATGCTTGCAGCAGCCCTCGCAGGCCTGCTGCTGGCAGCCGCCGGCGGCGGTCGGCAGATCGCCTTCGGGGCATGTCTTGCCGCAGTGGCCTTTCCGCTGTGGCTGGCGGCCGTCACCCTCGGCCTGCCCTGACCGGCAGCGGAGGGAACACACGTTGCGAAAGGGCACAAAGCCTTGAATCGAATCATCAAGCGCCCTACCCCATCGGCAAGAGGATTTAGCGAATCCGAAAGGCCGCAGGGGCCGCAGAAGCCGTGAGGCCAAGCCAGACGTGACCAGTACAGAGCTTTCACGGATGTTGACGGGCAAACCCGGCAGGATTCCATGCTGAAGACCCGGCTGAACGCTGGCCATTTCCTGCTTGCGGCACTGGCACTTGCCTGTGCGATTCTGGCCTGGCGCGCCCTGCTCGTGGCGCAGGCGCCCTTGCCGGCGCCGCCTCCCTTCGTGCCCCATCCTGTCGCCGATCCGGCGGCACTCACAGGCCATGATCCCTTCTTTCCGGCCCGGATTGCCAGTGGCGAATCTCTTCCGGTGACGGCGCTGCCCTTCAGCCTGCATGGCATAAGGGCCGATTCCGCGACGGGGCGCGGCAGCGCCATCATCGCCGCCGGAGATGGCCAGCAGATGGTCTATTCCGTTGGCGACGCGCTGACCGATGGCGTGACACTCGCCGCCATCGCGGGCGATCATGTCGTCCTTGAACGCGACGGCACGCGCGAGACGCTGTGGCTCGATTCCGCCGGTGCCGAAAGCGTGCGCCGCTATGATCCCAACGCCATGGATGCCATGGCCGAGGCCATCGCCGATGCCGATGGCAACCTCGTGCCGCCAAGCGATGTGCCAGCCCCAGCCGCCGGGCCGGGTGCCGTTTCCGCAGCCACCGTTTCCGCATCCGATGCCGCGCTGATGCCGGCCGCCCCGGCGGAGCTTCCCTGATGCGCCGGCCCTCGCCCCATCTCGTCGCCCTGTCCATGGCGCTGATGCTGGCGCCCGCTGCCACGGCGCCGCTTGCTGCCCAGACCACGGTGAACCTGCGCGATGCCGACATCCGCGCCTTCATCGACGATGTCGCCAAGGCCACCGGCACCAGCTTCGTGATCGACCCGCGCGTGCAGGGCAAGGTTTCCGTGGTCACCGACAGGCCGCTCGGCCGTGCGCAATATTTCGAGCTGTTCCTTGCCACCCTCAGGGCGAACGGCTTTGTCGCCGTGCCCACCGGCACGGGCCAGTATCGCATCCAGCCGGCCGAGGCCGGGGCCGGGGCTGCCGCCGTCAGTGGCAGCCGCTTCACCACAGCTGTCATCCCCCTCACCCATATCGAGGCGCAGCAGGCGGTCGAATCGCTCAGGCCCATCATCAGCCGCAACGGCACCGCAACGGCCAACCGCGCCGGCAACGCCATCATCCTCACCGATTTCGCCGACAACATCGCCCGCGCGCGGCAGGTGCTCGGCCAGATCGACCGTGACCGCACCGCAACCCAGATCGTGAAGCTGCGCAACGCCGGCGCACGCGACCTCGCCCAGTCCCTCCAGCGGCTGGCGCAGCAGACCGGCGAAGGCCAGACTGCGGCAACATCCCTCACCATCGTTCCGATCGACGCTTCCAACTCGCTCGCGATCAAGGGCGAGACGGCGCAGGTGAAGCGCATCGTCGGCCTTGCGCGAGAACTCGATCAGAGCGCGGCGGGCGGAACCGAAGCGCGCGTGATCTTCCTGCAGCATGCCGATGCCGCATCGGTGATGCCGGTGCTGCAACAGCTGATGGGGCAGGCGCCCACGGCAGGCGCTTCGGCGGCAGCCGGGCCTTCACTGGCCGGCACGCCCTTTGGCGGCCAGGGCGGCAATCAGGGCGGCCAGACTGCCGCGGCAGCAGCCCCTGTCGCCGGCAATGTCGGGGTCGCCTCGGGCGACCAGCGGCGGCGCGCCATCATCGCCCGCTACGAGGGCGCGAATGCGCTCATCATTTCCGCGCCGCCCGAAATCCAGCGCGAACTCGGCGAAGTGATCCGCCAGCTCGACACCCGCCGCGCCCAGGTACAGGTGGAAGCGATCATCGTCGAGATTTCCGACACGGCGGCCAAGAATCTCGGCGTGCAGTTCCTGCTGGGCGGCAACAATGGGCAGGTGCCCTTCCTGTCGTCCAACTTCTCTAACGCTGCGCCCAACCTGCTGGCGATCGCCGGTGCCATCGCGGCCGAACGCGGCGCCTTTTCTGACAGCGCCACGGGCGATGCCTTCCGCGAGGCGGCGGTCAATTCGCTGCTCGGCACCAACGGCGTCACAGGCGGTTTCGGCACGGTCGGCTCGAATGCGGTCTTCGGCTTCGTCATCAACGCAGTAAAAAGCGACGCCGATTCCAACATCCTCTCCACGCCTTCCATCCTCACGCTCGACAACCAGCCCGCGCGGATTCTCGTAGGCCAGGAAATCCCCGTGACGACGGGCGAGGCGCTGGGCGACAATCTTGAAAACAGCTTCCGCACGGTCCAGCGGCAGGATGTTGGCATCCAGCTCGCCGTAAAGCCGCAGATCAATGCGGGCGGCACCGTCACCCTCAATCTGAAACAGGTTGTCTCCTCGGTGGCGGCCACCGTCGCCGACAGGGATTTCGTGCTCAACAAGCGCGAGATCGAAACCTCGGTCACCGTGGGCGACGGGCAGATCCTGGCGCTCGGCGGTCTTCTCGACGACAGCGAGCGCCGCTCGCTTCAGAAGATCCCGCTTCTGGGTGACATTCCCGGCATCGGCGCCTTCTTCCGCTCGCGCACGACATCGCGGCAGAAGACAAACCTGATGGTCTTCATCAGGCCCACCATCATCCGCAGCCAGGCCGACGCCGATTCGCTGACAGCCAGCCGCTGGAACAATGTGCGCGAGCAGCAGGTGACTCGCGAGGGCTTCTCCAGCCTCGATGCGCTGGCCTGGCAGTATCTGCGCACGCCGCCGCCCTACCGCCCCGCCCCCTATCCGGCGCCGGCAGCCAGCCAGCCCGCCCCGCCGGCCGTGCCGCAGCCGGGACCAAGGTGAGCAGCGCAGCCCCAGAGTTCGGAAACATTGGTGGCCCGGCCCGGGCGGAGCCGGAGGGCAGCCCCGCGCCCCTGCAGCCTGGCCCGCAGCCCGGACCACAGCCCGGACCACAGCTCAGCCAGGGCCTTCCCACGCCGCAGCCCGCGCGCCTTCCGCCCAGGCTGCCCTATGCCTTTGCCCGCAGCCATGGCGTGCTTCTCGTTTCGGGAACCGAACGGCTCGTGCTGCGCCGCAATGCAAGGCCGCAGGCCGTGATCGAGGCCCGGCGCATCGCCGGCCATGCCCTTGTGCCCGAAACGCTGGGCGATGAGGCATTCGACCGGCTGTTGTCCGAAACCTATGCAACCGACGGCCTGGCCGCCGCCGCCGATGCCGCTGCATCCTCCAACCTCGCGACACTGGCGCGTGACACTGCCGATCTTCTCGAAAATGATGATGCCGCCCCTGTCATCCGGCTGATCAACGCGATCGTCGCGCAGGCCGTGCAGCAGGGCGCATCCGATATCCATCTCGAGCCTTCGGACGAGGGCATGTCCGTGCGCTTCCGCCGCGACGGGGTGATGGAGGATGTGCTCGCCCTTCCGGCCGAAGTCGCGCCGATGCTGGTCTCGCGCGTGAAGGTGATGGCGCGGCTCGACATCGCCGAAAAGCGCCTGCCGCAGGATGGGCGCATATCGCTCACGCTCGGCAACCGCGGGCTCGACGTGCGCGTCTCCACCCTGCCCGCCCGCGGAGGCGAGCGGGTGGTGATGCGCATCCTCGACCAGGCCTCGGTCGCGCTGGAACTGAAGGATCTGGGCCTAGACCCGGAAATCCATGCCGCGCTCACCGAAGCGCTGGGCGCACCCAATGGCATCCTCCTCGTCACCGGCCCGACGGGCGCGGGCAAGACGACCACCCTTTACGCCGCGCTGAAGCTGCTGAACGATGGCCGCCGCAACATCCTGACCGTGGAAGACCCGGTGGAATATGCGGTGCCGGGCGTCGGCCAGACCCAGGTGGACACGCGCGTCGGCCTTACTTTCGCCCAGGGGCTGCGCGCCATCCTGCGCCAGGACCCTGACGTGGTGATGGTCGGCGAAATCCGTGACCGCGAGACGGCGGAGATCGCCGTGCAGGCCGCCCTGACGGGTCACCTCGTGCTGTCGACCGTGCACGCGAATTCCGCCGCGGGCGCCATCACCCGGCTGCGCGATTTCGGAGTCGAGCCTTTCCTGATCGCGGCCACATTGCGCGCCGTGGTGGCGCAGCGGCTCGTCAGGCTGGTCTGCCCCGTCTGCGCCACGGAAGAACCGCTGCCGGCCGCCGTCGCCGCGCGCATCGGGCTTCCGGCAGGGATCCCGGTGGCCAAGGCGAACGGCTGCCCGCAGTGCCGGCACAGCGGCTATTCGAAACGGCGCGGCCTGTTCGAACTGATCACCGCCGATGCCGAGGTGCGCACGCTCATCAATGACGGTGCGGGCGAGGGGCGGCTGGAAGTGGCCGGTCTCCACCGCTCCCTGAAGGACAGCGCCCGGGCTGCCGTGCGCGAACGGCGCACGACGCCGACCGAAGTGCTGCCCCTGTTCCAGGGCGAGCCCGCGCGCGCCAGCACGCAGGATGGCGGCGCTCCGGGTATTCCGGCATGAACCAGCCCGCCCGGCAGCCGCCCGCCGCGCTGCCCTTCTGGAAGCGGCCGATCCGGCTTGGCCGCGCAACGCCGCAATCCGCCGGGGCTGCGGATACGCCGCGCCTGTCCGCGCAGGGCCGCGCCACCATGATCCGCCAGATGGCGACGCTGGCTGCCGTCATGCCCATTTCCGATGCCGTTGCCACGCTTGCCCGCCAGCCGGGCCGGGAAAACGACCGCCAGATCCTCCAGCGCACCAACAGGGGGCTGCAATCGGGCGTGTCGCTCGCGGCCGCCCTGCCTGTCTCGGCCTTTCCGCCCGAGGTGAAGGCAACGATCGCCGCCGGCGAGGCATCGGGAAGGCTGCCGCTTTTGCTGACGCGGCTGGCGGACACGCTGGAAGCCCAGGTGGCGCTGCGTTCGCGCCTGATCGCGGCGCTCGCCTATCCTGCGCTGCTGGTGCTGGTGGCCGTCGGGGTCATCATTGCCATGCTTGTCTTCGTGGTGCCCGGCATCGCCGAACAACTCACCGGCTCGGGCCAGCCCCTGCCCTTTCTGACACGCGCGGTGCTGGCGCTGTCGAACTTCGTGCAGGGCTGGTGGCTGATCATGCTGGCGCTTTTCCTGTCGGCGGGGCTGCTGCTGTGGCTGTGGCTTAAACGGCCGGACAACCGCGCCCGCTTCGATGCCGGCCTGCTGCGGCTGCCCGTGGCAGGCTCATGGATCTCCGCGCTGGAAGCGGTACGCTGGGCGCGGCTGCTGGCAACCATGCTGTCAGCCGGCCTGCCGCTGGCCGAGGCATTGTCGATCACGGCGCCAACGCTCGGCAACACGCGCTGGCGGGACGCCAGCAACCGCATCGCGCAACAGGTGCGGGCCGGGGCGTCGCTCTCGGCCTCCCTGCCATTGCTGCCGAACCCGCCCGGCCTCCTCATGGCGCTTGCCCAGTCGGGAGAGGCGTCGGGGCGGCTGGCCCCGCTTCTCGAATCGGCCGCCACCAGCCTCGACCAGCAGCTGTCCGACCGCAGCCGCACGGCCCTGGCCCTTGCCGAACCGGCCATCATCGTGGTTCTGGGGGGCATGGTCGGCCTCATCATCCTTGCCATCCTCCTGCCCATCCTCGAGCTGAACACCCTTGCGGGTGCCGCCGTCGGAGCGAACTGAATGTCGAACAGAACAAACCACGCCCCCCTTCCCGCCAGCAAGCGCGCCATCGCCGCCGCCGAAGCGGGCTTCACCCTTGTCGAGCTTCTGGTGGTGCTTGCCATCATCGGGCTTCTGACCACCGTGGTCGTCGTCAATGTGCTGCCGATGCAGAGCCGCGCGCAGGTGCAGAAGGCCCAGGCCGATATCGCCATGATCGAACAGGCGCTGGAATTCTGGCGCATCGACATGGGGCGCTACCCCAATGCGACGGAAGGGCTGGCCGCCCTGATCGCGCCCACGGCCACGGGCGCCAAGCTGAAGAAGCTGCCGGACGACCCCTGGGGCCGCCCCTATGGCTATGTGATCCCGGGCGAGAACAACCAGCCCTATGCCGTCTTCTCGCTCGGCGCCGACGGCCAGCCCGGCGGGGAGGGGGAGAACGCGGACCTGCGGAGCGACCGCTGACATGAAGGCCGGGGCCGGCGAGCAGGGCTTCGCCCTGATCGAGATGCTGGTGGCCATGGTGCTGCTGAGCCTCGTCGGCCTCACCCTCGCCCGCTTCCAGACCTTCCAGCTATCGGGCACGGCCAGCCTTGCGGCGGCCGCCGCCGCGAGGCTTGAGGCGGACAACATCGCCATCGACATGCTGGCGGCCCCCCTTGCCCCCACCGCCCCCACCAGCGGCACCAGCCTGAACGGCGGCCGCAGCTGGCACTGGACGGCAACGCCCACCCCCGCGCCCGACCAGCAGATCATGCCGGGGATCGTCAGGGTGGACATTCTCATATCGGCAACGCCCGGCGGGCCACCGCTCGCCAGCCGCAGCATCCTTCGCCCGCTCGCCCATGATGGCATCCAGCGCCTTCCCGAAACCGGGGATGGCCGCAGATGACCGTGCAGATGACCACGCAATCCGGGCCAGGCGATCAGGCAACCAGGGCCAGCCACGCTGAAGCGGGCTTCACCCTGGTCGAAATGCTGGTCGCCATCCTGCTCTTCGGGATCATCGCCAGCGTCGCCACGGCCCTCACCACGGGGGCGACGCGAAGCTTCGCCGCGACCGAAGGGGCGCTCGCAAATATCAGCAACATCGACATGGCGCGCACCCTTCTCGCGGCCGATCTCGGCCAGGCCGCGCGGCGGCCGAGCCTCGCTGCGGACGGGCGGCCCATGCCGGCCTTCACCCTGTTGCCTGAAGGCTTCGTGCTGGTGCGCCGGGGCGTTACCGGCACGCTGCCGCAGGTGGAAAAACTGGCCTGGGGCTTCGACGGGGCGCGGCTGCTGCGCCAACCCTTCCCCGCGATCGACGGGGCGGAACCGGGCGAGGCGGTGGTGATCCTGCCCGCCGTCCGCGGCATCCGCCTGCGCGTTGCCGGAGACAATGGCTGGCAGGATGTCTGGGCGCCCGCCCGGCCCGAGGATCTTCCGCGCGCAGTCGAAATCACCCTCATCGGCATGGATGGAGTGCCCGTGGTGATGAAATTCCTGGTGGCGGCATGACAATGGCGCATGTGACAATGGCGCATGTGCCCGCGCGTGAACGCGGCGCCGCCCTGCTCGCCGTTCTGGCGATGGTGATGCTGCTTTCCGGCTTTGCATCGCTTGGCCTGTCGCGGTTGCGCGCAGCAAGCGACCGGGTCGTCTCTTCCGAGGCGCGCTCGGAAGCGCAGCTTCTGGCGAGCGCCGGAACCACGGCAGCCGTCGCCATCATCCAGCCGCTGAAGGCAAGGGCCGGTCGCCGGCCCGACATCCTGCAGGCGCCCATCCCCCTGCCGATGGGCGGCGGCCGGGTGATCCTGCGATTCTCGGATGCCGGGGCCTGTTTCAACCTCAACAGCCTTTCGGTGCCGCAGGGGCGATCGGGCATGGCAAGCGCCGTGGCGCAGGCGCGTCCGCAGGATTTCGCGCGCCTGCTGTCGGCAGCCGGCATTCCGCTGCTGGAGGCCGATGCAATCGCGAAGTCGACGGCAGCCCGCCTTTCGGCCACCGGCCAGCTCTGGGCGGATGCCAGCGAATGGGTGACGGTGCCGGGCGTGACACAGGCGCACTGGGCAGCAGCCGGCCAGCTTCTGTGCGCCCTTCCCAACCGAGAGGCCTCGGCCATCAACATCAACAGCCTGACACCCGAAAAGGCGCCGCTGCTCGTTGCCATGGGTCTTGGGCCGGATGAAGCACGCCGCGCGCTCGCCGGACGGCCACGCGAAGGCTGGACCTCGGCCAATGACTTCTGGCAACAGACCTCGTCGGCCGGCGTGCCTGAAAGTGCGGGCGCGCAGGTCGTTGGCACAAGCAGCCGGTGGATCGCGCTCGATCTTGTCGCGGAAACGCCGCGTGCCCGGGTGCGTCGAACGGTTCTTCTGGATACGGTGCGCAGCCCGGCGCGGGTAGCCGGAAGCATCTGGCAGGCAGTGGAGATGGCGGCATGACCCTGCTGATCGAGACGGAAGACGGCCGCCGCCGGCTCGGCGCCGAAACGGACGAAGGCGCGCCGGTGCTGCTGATTCCCGGCGAGGATGTGTCGCTTCACCGGCTGGCGCTTCTGGAAACCACGCCCGAAGCCCGCTTGCAGGAAGCCAGGATGCGCGCTGTCGACCTGGCGGCCCAGCCGGTCGAGGATCTGCATGTCGCTGTCGGCCCGCCCGACGCGGACGGCGCAAGCTGGGTCGGCCTGATCGACCGCGCGGTGATGGACCGCCATGTCGCCCGCTTCGCCGTAGATGGCGGAATGCCCGCAGCACTCGTGCCGGCTGCCCTGCTTCTCGACCCGCCAGCCGAAGAGCCGACGCTCGCCCGGCTGGACGACAGGCTGCTGATCCGCACGGCCGATTATGCTGCACTGGTGGAAAAGAGCCTGCTGCCCCAGCTCGCCCCCGGAAGCTGGACCCGTCTGCCGGAGCGGATCGCCGAATTCGCACCCCGCGAACCCGAGGGCCCCCTGCCGCTTGACCTGCTGCAAGGCCCCTATGCACCGCGACTGCGCTGGTGGCGCACGCGCGGCTTCCTGATACCCGCCGCCATTCTTGTCCTTTTGCTAGTGCTGCTGCTTGCGGCACCGGCGCTCATCGAGCGCGTGCGATCGGCCGCCGCCATCGCCGGCTATGACGAGGGGACCATGACGCTTGCCCGGCAGGTGCTGAAGGCTGAGCCGGCGGATGCCGGGGCTGCGGCCGGGGCGTTTGCCGGCGCACGGCGGCTGGCCGAAGGCGACGCCCCCGTCGCCCGGCTGGCGCATGCCGCGGCCGCCATAGAGGGCGTGGCCGGCGCCAGGTTCGACAGGGTGACGCTTAAACCCGCCGAGGGGCTGGAAATCCTGCTCGCCGGGCCGGAAGAGGCCATGCGCGAAGTGGGCCTTCGTCTTTCCAGCGGGCCCTTCGATGTGCAGACGGATGGCGCGCGTCTCATGATCGGCGGCCGCCGCGCCGGCCTTGCCGAAAAGCCAACGCCCCTCACCGATGCGATGCTGCGCTTCGTGAATGCCCGCGCCGATGCGGCCCTGGTGGCCGATCGCGCCCGGCTTGGCCCGCGCCCGGATGCTGCAAAGCTTTCGGGGATGGTCTCGGCAGCCGGCCTCGCCGACGCCACGACAGCGATCACGCCCATGGGCATGGACATCATGATTCCGGCTGCCCGTTCGCCGGTTCTTCTGCCGCTTCTGGCCCGCATGGAAGCGTCAGGCGCAGTCATCACGGCACTGTCCATTACACGCAACGGCGATGAAACCCTCAACGCCAGAATCGGTCTTCTGAAATGATCCTGCTCTCCGCACTCGTCGTTGCAGCGCTGGGCCTCGGGGAAATCCCGCCCCAGAAAATGGCCTCCGGCCGCTGCGTCACCTTCCTCTGGACCCGGAGCGAACCGCAGATACGCATTGCCATGGTGGATGAAAGCGTCGGCGTGCTCAGGATGCGCCGCAATGGCCGCGTGATCGACCTGCGCCAGACAGCGCCCACGCGCTACGCCGGCCACGGCCTGAATGTGACGGTTTCAGTCGATTACGAGCAACGTGAAGGCCTCAGTGCCGGGGCAGTGGTGGAAAGCGGCGCCCTCAGGGTGGAAGCCGAAGGGCGCGATGCAATCGTCGTCCCCGTCGGGGGCATGCGCGCCTGCCAATAGGGACGGCCGGCTGGGTCAGGCAGCAATCAGATGCGGCAGGCCCTGCCCTGCGCATAGCCTTTCAGGAAACCGCGCCGCGCCGTGGCGGCCGCGACCATGGTGCGGAAGCGCCGGTCGGATTCGGCGGCGCCGGTCGCTTCGCGAACCAGCCCCCGGAACGGAATCAGCGAATTGACGACGGAACGCGCTCCGGCTTCCGCAAGCCGCCCATGCAGAGGGTCGCCCCGCTCGTCGGTGGCATCGACATCGGGGCCAAGCACCTCGTCCAGCTGGCCGATGGCAAACCGCACATCCCGGCAGGTGCGGATGCCGTTGAGCGAATAGGGCGCGCGCTGCGAATCCAGCAGGATTTCGGGCGGGTTTTCCTTCAGGGCGCCAATGTCCTTGAAGGGCTGCCGCACGACACCCTCGGCCTTCGTCTCGACACCCTTTTCCTGGGCGGCTGCCGGCGCCGGCAGGAGAAAGGCGGTGGCAAACAATGTCAGCAGCAATATCCTCATGCGAGGATCCTGGCACATGCCGGCTGAACCCTAGATGTCGAGATTGGCGACCGACAGGGCATTGTGCTGGATGAACTCACGCCGCGGCTCGACGACATCGCCCATAAGCTGTGTGAAGGTTTCGTCGGCAAGGGTCGCATCGCCGATGTCCACCTTCAGAAGCGTGCGGGCGGCTGGGTCCAGCGTGGTTTCCCACAACTGCTCGGCGTTCATCTCGCCAAGCCCCTTGTATCGCTGCACGGCCAGGCCCTTGCGGCCCGCATCCATCACTGTGTCCAGAAGCTCCGACGGGCGGCGCACAATGGTGGCGCCCAGCCGTGCCGGTGTCGTCCAGGTCTCCGCCTGCTCGGCCGCAAGGCTGTGGAGCTTGCGCGCCTCGGCGCTGGTGACGAAGGCGCGGTCGATCACATGGGCATCGGTGACGCCGCGTTCGGTGTGACGGATGACATAGCCGCCCTCCGCCCCCGGCTCGACGCTCCAGCCGCTGTCACCGGCGTTGAGCCAGGCTTCTAGCCGGGCGGATACCGCCGAAGCGTCGGTCGCGGCCGGGTCGAGCGCGCCGGCAAGGGCCAGCGCCTCCACGAGCGGGGCGGGGTAGCGGCGGGGCACATAGGCCATCAGCCGCTTCATGCGCCGCGCATGGTCGATCAGCTGCACCAGGTCGGACCCGGTGCGCGTCTCGCCGCCGACTTCGAACGAAACGCCGGAAACGCCGGCTGTCACCAGATATTCCTCCAGCGCGGCCTCGTCCTTCAGATAGACCTCCGAGCGCCCGCGTGTGACCTTGTAGAGCGGTGGCTGGGCGATGAAGATATGGCCATTGCGGAACAGTTCCGGCATCTGGCGGTAGAAGAATGTCAGCAGAAGCGTGCGGATGTGGGCGCCATCAACGTCGGCGTCGGTCATGATGACGATCTTGTGGTAGCGCAGCTTTTCTAGGTTGAATTCATCATGGATGCCGGCGCCCAGCGCCTGGATGATGGTGCCGATCTCCTTCGAGGAAAGCATGCGGTCCAGCCGCACCCGTTCCACGTTCAGGATCTTGCCCCGGATCGGCAGAATGGCCTGGAAGCTGCGGTCGCGGCCCTGTTTTGCCGACCCGCCGGCTGAATCCCCTTCCACGATGAAAAGTTCGGACTTCGCCGGATCCTTTTCCTGGCAGTCCGCCAGCTTGCCCGGAAGCGAAGCCACCGTCAGCGCAGATTTTCGGCTGGCCTCGCGCGCCCGGCGCGCGGCCTCGCGGGCGACAGCTGCCTCGATGATCTTCTGGACGATGGCGCGCGAGGACTGGGGGTTTTCCTCAAGCCATTCGGCCAGCTTGTCGGCCAGCAGGGATTCCAGCGGCTGCCGCACTTCGGACGAGACCAGCTTGTCCTTGGTCTGGCTGGAGAATTTCGGGTCGGGCAGCTTCACCGACACAACCGCCGTCAGCCCCTCGCGCATGTCGTCGCCGGAAAGGCCGACCTTTTCCTTCTTCAGCAGGCCGGACTTGTCGGCATAGGCATTGAGCGTGCGGGTCAGCGCGGCGCGGAAGGCCGCCATGTGGGTGCCGCCATCGCGCTGGGGGATGTTGTTGGTGAAGGCCAGCACCTGCTCATAATAGCTGTCGTTCCACTGCAGGGCGACTTCGATGCCGATATCGTCGCGCTGGCCGCGGATGGCGACAGGCTCGGGCATCAGGGGCGTCTTGGTGCGATCGAGCCAGCGCACGAACTCGACGAGGCCGCCATCATAGCGGAATTCGGTCTGTGTCTTATCGGCGTGGCGGGCATCCGTGAGGATGAGGCGCACGCCCGAATTCAGGAAGGCGAGTTCGCGGAAGCGGTGCTCGAGCCGGGCGAAATCGAACTCGATTCCGGTGCGGAAGGTCTCGATGGAGGGCAGGAAGGTCACGCTGGTGCCGCGCCGGTCGCCCTGCGGGCCGGAGATGGCGAGCGGCGCTTCCGGCACACCATGGCGGAAGCGCATGAAATGCTCGTGGCCGTCGCGCCAGATGCGCAGTTCCAGCCAGTCGGACAGGGCGTTCACCACCGAAACGCCGACGCCGTGAAGCCCGCCCGAGACCTTGTAGCTGTTGCCCTCGACATTGTTGAACTTGCCGCCAGCATGCAGCTGGGTCATCACCAGCTCGGCTGCCGAAACCCCTTCTTCGGGGTGGATGCCGGTCGGGATGCCGCGGCCATTGTCCTCGACCGTGACGCTGCCATCGGCATTGAGCGTGACGAGCACACGGTCGCAATGGCCGGCAAGCGCCTCGTCGATGGCGTTGTCCGACACTTCGAACACCATGTGGTGCAGGCCGGAACCGTCATCGGTGTCGCCGATGTACATGCCGGGGCGTTTCCTGACCGCCTCCAGACCCTTCAGAACCTGAATGGATTCAGCACCATATTCGCCCTGTGCGGAGGCGTTGGCCATGCTCTCTTCGTTCATGCCCGGGGTATAGGGAATGGCGCGCCCCGAGGCCAGCAAAAACCCGTCCGACACGGCTTCAGCCGGCCAGGGGGCGCCCCGGCGACGGCACGGGCGTGCAGACCCCATCGGCCACGTCATGGTGCGCGGCATCGAGCCCGGCGAAGAGGGCGGGTTCGGTGCCTGTCAGCCAGCTCTGGCAGCCAAGGCCGGCGAGGCGGTCGAACAGGGCCAGCCTGCGGCCGGGATCGAGGTGGGCGACCGCCTCGTCCAGAAGGAGGAGCGGCGTGCGCCCCGTGCGGACCGCCACCAGCCGGGCATGGGCGAGCAGAATGGAAAGCAGCAGCGCCTTCTGTTCGCCGGTCGAGGCAAGGGCGGCCGGCATCGCGTCGCCGCCGCCAGCCGGCTTGCCGGCATGGACGACGACGAGATCGGCGCGGTGCGGCCCCATTGTGGCGCGCCCGGCAGCGCGGTCGGCAGCCCGGTTCGCCGCCAGGGCGGCAGCCAGCGCATCGGCGCCTTCCGGCGCGCCGCCGCTCGCCATCGCCAGGCCTGGGCGCGGAAAGGCGCCCTCGGGCACCTCGGCAAGCGTCGCCGAAAGCGCCGCGACCGTGCTGGCCCGCGCTTCGGCAAGGGCTGCGCCATGCCCGGCCATCTGCGCCTCCAGCGCCGAAAGCCAGGCCGGATCCGCCGGGGCATCCCCCAGCAGCAGGCGCGTGCGGGCGCGCATCGCGGCTTCATAGCGGCTGGCATGGCCGGCATGGCCGGGGTTCAGCGCCAGGACCAGCCGGTCGAGGAAGCGGCGGCGGGCGGATGCGGCATCGGCGAACAGCCTGTCCATCGCCGGGGTCAGCCACAGGATCGAGCACCAGTCCGACAGGCTGGAGAGGGACGCCCTGGCGCCGTTCACACGCAACTCGCGCCGGTCGGGCGCTTCCGGGCGGGTGAAGGTCATCAGCTCGACAGGCGGCAGGCCGGCATCCGGCTCCAGCCGGGCCCTGATGGAAAAGCCGCCCGCCCTTCCGGTGCCGCCAGCCGATTCCATCTGCAGTGGCATCTGGGCCGCCATCTGGGCCGCCATCTGGGAAAGGGAAGCCCCGCGCAGCCCCCGCCCGACCGCCAGCAACGACACCGCTTCCAGGATGTTCGTCTTTCCGGCTCCGTTCGGGCCGGTCAGCAGCACGAAGGGCGCGCGGCCGGGTGCCAGCCGCGTCTCGCGGTGGTTCCGGAACCGCGCGAGCGCGATTTCGAGGAGATGAACGGATTCCGGCACTGCCGACGCTCTAGCCGGCGCACGCGCGAGCCGCTAGAGGCAGGGCAGACACCGAAGATGAAGGACTGGCCCGGGATGAACATGGCAGCGGAACTGATCG
>CAYMZC010000054.1:0-14379 GCA_964394815.1 uncultured Sandaracinobacter sp.
GTGCAGGCCAAGCCCCTTGGCCGCCAGATGCTCGCGGATGACGGCCATGCCGAGATTGGTGCCATTCTTGCCGCCAAACTCGGCAGGCATGGCATAGCGATAATGGCCCGCCTTGTCGGCGCGGCGCTTGGCTTCCTTCAGCAGTTCTTCCCAGTCATGCCGGGGAAGGCCGCCGTTTTCGAAATCGGTGCGCGCCCATTCACGGCGATGGTCGAAGAAACGCTCGTTGTCATCAGCGGCCTGTAGCGGCTTGATCTCGGCCTCGATGAAGGCATCCAGTTCGGCCAGATAATCCTGCAGATCCTTGGGCAGCGCGAAATCCATGGGCAACTCCTCCTTGTGGACAAGGACATCGCGCAAGCGCGGCCCTTACGCCAGCCGCCCTTTTGGAGAGCGCACGACCCACATCGCCAGAAAGCCGAGGCCCAGGAACAGAAGCGCCACGGCAATGCCCGGCCGCACCGAACCGGTGGCCGCGGCAATAATCCCCACGATGAAGGGGCCGACAAAGGCCGTCGCCTTGCCGACAAAGGCAAACAGGCCAAAATAGGATGCAGCCCTGCCGGGCGGCGCCAGCATGGCCATCAGCGCGCGCTGCCCGGAAATGGTGAAGGCCGCCCCCATGGCGATGAGCGCACCGCAAAAGAGGAAAACGCGTTCCTGCGGGCTTGCCAGCGGCACCCCCAGCGCCACGCCAGTTGGCATGCCGAAGATCGAGTCGCTGTCGGTGAACAGGACAAGCGCCGTGCCGAGGGCTACAAGAAGGATCCCCGAGAGGATGAGCCCGCGCGCGCCGATCCGGGAATCAAGCCACCCGCCAAGAAAACCGCCCGCCGCGCCGAAAAGCGTGATGACAAGGCCGAAGACTGCAAGGCTGTCGGCCTTCCAGCCGAAACTGGTGGCGCCCAGCACCGCGCCGAAGGCGAAGATTATGGACAGGCCATCGGCGGTGATCATCCGGCCGATCAGGAAGAAACGCATGTTCCGTTCCCGCCAGGCCTCTTTCAGCGTGATGCGCAGGTCGCTCAGGCCAAGCCTGACCGATACGGGCCGGGCCACGCCTGTTTCGCGGGCGAAAAACAGAAAGGGCAGAATGAAAAGGATGACGGCGGCCGCACCGATGGGGCCAGCCAGCCTGTCGACTGCGTTGGGCACGCCATCCAGAAAGGCTGGCGGCGCCCGGCTTGCCGCAAGGACGAGCAGCAGCGCACCGATCCCGACGAGCTGGCTGATCCCGAAGGCAAGCCCCGAGAGAAGGCCAAGACGCCGCGGATGGGCAACGCCGGGCAGGAAGGCATTGGCGAACTGGTTCATCAGCTCCGCCGAGACCGAGGCGAAGAAGATGGCAAGCAGCACCGGCCAGAGCGTGACGCCCGGCTCCGCAAACCACAGGCTCGACGCCGCCAGCACGGTCATCAGGCTTGCGGCTGCCAGCCAGGGCTTCAGTCGCGCGCCCGAATCGGCAATGGCGCCGAGCGTCGGCGCCAATATGGCGATGGTGAGGCCCACGGCGCCAAGGGCAAAGCCCCAGAGGCTCGCGCCCTCACCCTGGCTCGTGGCAAGGGTGCCGGCGAAATAGGGCGCAAAGACATAGCGCTGGACAAGGTTGAAATAGGGTTCGTTGGCGGCTTCGGTCAGTGTCCAGGCTGCTTCAGCCCGTGTCAGGCCACGGCCTGCCGGCCTGTCTGCCGCCTTCATCCCATCCACGGCAGGCGGTCCAGATCGACGTTTCCGCCTGTCAGCACGACCCCGACTGTCTGCCCACGGGCATCCCAGGCCCCTTCCAGCATGGCGGCCAGCGGAACGGCGCAACTGGGCTCCACCACGATCTTCAAGCGGGACCAGATGAGCCGCATCGCCTCGATGATCGCCTCGTCCGATACGGTCACCACGTCATGGACCAGTTCGCGCATGACCGCGAAGGTCATGGCGCACATGGCCGTGGTAAGCCCGTCGGCAATGGTGGAGACCGGCAGCACCTGCGGCTGGATGATGCCCAGCCGGAAACCGCGCGCGGCATCGTCGGCACGTGCCGGTTCGGCGGCGATCACCCGCGTGCCAGGGGAAAGGGCGGCCGTGGCGATCGCCGTGCCCGCCAGCAGCCCGCCCCCACCCACGGGGCAGCTGATCACATCGAAACGCGTTCCGGCATCCTCTATCAGTTCGACGGCGCAGGTGCCCTGCCCCGCCACGACATGGCTGCTGTCGAACGGTGGCACGAGAGTGGCGCCCGTATCGTCAACCAGCTGCGCCGCAGCCGCTTCGCGCGCGGCGAGCGTCGGCTCGCATTCGTGGATGATGCCGCCATAGTGACGCACAGCGGCCTTCTTAACAGCAGGCGCCGTCTTCGGCATCACCACATGGGCATCGATGCCCCGCGTCCGCGCCGCCAGCGCGAGGGCGGCCGCATGGTTGCCGCTGCTGTGGGTCACGACCCCGCGCGCCGCCTCTTCATCGCTGAGCGCCAGAACGGCATTATAGGCCCCGCGCGCCTTGAAGGCGCCGGCTTTCTGCAAATTCTCGCACTTGAACAGAAGCGTCGCGCCAACCGCCGAATCAATGGCTGCCGAGGTCAGGACCGGAGTGCGGTGGATATGCGGCGCAATGCGCGCATGGGCGATGCGGATGTCGGAAAAACCGGGAGCGCTTGTCATCGCCGGCAAGTCTGTAACGGCGGCGGGAAGCGGTCAACTGATATGGCCCGGGCCAGCGTGCAAGGACGTCGAGGAAGAGCAGATATTCCGGCCATCACCGTGACTCCATCCCGTGAAGTCAGTGATTGTGCGGTGGCTGGGGTGCCAGGATTCGAACCTGGGAATGGCGGTACCAAAAACCGCTGCCTTACCGCTTGGCTACACCCCAATGCCGGCAACCGTCAGGAAATTGGTTCCTGTCCGGGAGCGCGCTGATAGCCTGTGCAATCCGGCTTGCCAAGCCCCGATTGATGAGTTTGGTGCGGATCGAAAAAAATGCCCTCGCAAAGTTCAGGATGCCGCCCGTGGCCCCTGCCCCTGTGTATCGCCCTTGCGGATGGCCCGCGCACGCGTGATGGGAATCAGGTTTCCGGCTTCGTCGGTCTGTGCAAGATTCTGCGGGTCCCAGGTCTGGTCGACGATCACCTGTTCAGGCTTGTAGCCTGTTGGCGCGCTGACTAGCAGATTGCGGATCATCGGCACATCATAACGCCGGCATGCTTCGAACAGCTTGTCCAGCAGCGGCTGCAGCTCTTCCCAGGGCATGAAGGTTTCGGATGCCGTCATGATCCGGGGGTGGCGCGTTGCCTGCGGGGAATCACCAATCAGAAGCTCCTCGAACGGCTTCTCGCCCGTGCGAAGGCCGGTGAAGATGATTTCCATGTCCCCCTCCTCTTCCCTGTTCACGCCCTTGATGAAGGGCCTGAAGCCGGAAAGGCGGATCATCCTGCGGGCGAGATCGACGATCTGAACAGGTTGCCCCATGTCGAGCACGAAGACATCGCCGCCCTTGGCCATGGCGCCGGCCTGGATCACGAGTTGCGCCGCTTCCGGGATGGTCATGAAATAGCGGGTCACTTCCGGGTGGGTCACCGTAACCGGGCCGCCCTGCTCTATCTGCCTGCGGAAAAGCGGAATCACGGAGCCGCTGGAGCCAAGGACATTGCCGAAGCGCACCATGGAGAAGCTGGTCGTCTTCTGGGTCCGCGCCAGCGCCTGGCATACCAGTTCGGCCATGCGCTTGCTGGCGCCCATGATGTTGGTGGGGCGCACGGCCTTGTCGGTCGAAACGAGGATGAAGGCCTCCACGCCGGCATCGATCGCCGCCCGCGCGATCGTCAGCGTTCCGAACACATTGTTCCGCAGGCCCTCGACCACATTCTGCTCCACAAGCGGCACATGCTTGTAGGCGGCCGCATGATAGACGGTCTGCACACGGAAGATCCGCAGGATCGATTCGATGCGATGCGGGTTCTGGACCGAACCGAGGATCGGCCGGATGAGGCAGGGTATGCCAAGGCTTTTCGCCATGGCGCCAAGTTCCTGTTCGGCCAGGTAAAGCGCATATTCCGACAGTTCGAGCAGGATCAGTTCGCGCGGCGCGCGATGCAGGATCTGCCGGCAGAGTTCCTGCCCAATGGACCCGCCAGCCCCGCTCACCAGCACGTTCCGGCCACGGATGTTGGCATCCATCAGGTCCGGATCCGCCGGGATCGGATCCCTGCCCAGAAGATCCTCGACTGCCACATGACGGATTTCGCTGACACGCGACTTGCCGGAAACCAGATCCCCGACACTGGGGATGGTCTTGACCGGCACCGGCAGCGGCTCGAGCCTGTCAAGGATGGCCTGGCGCTGCGCGCGGGAGGCGCTCGGGATGGCGAGAAGGATCAGTTCAGCCGAAAGGCCGGACACGAGTGAGGCAAGTGCTTCCGGCGGATGCACCATGATGCCCTCGATCAGGCTTCCCTGAAGCGACGCTGCATCGTCCACGAAGGCGACCGCCACATGATCCCGGCCCTGCCTCAGTGAAGCTGCAAGCTGCCGTCCGGCTTCGCCCGCGCCATAGATGACGACAGGGGATTTCAGCCGCACCTGGCTCTGCACGAACAGTGCGCGGAACGCGAAGCGGATACCCCCCACCAGGAAGCCGCAGATCAGCCCGTAGATAATGGGAACGGCCCAGGAGATCGACAGGCCCACAAGCCGCGAGACGATGAAAAGCGCGATGGAGGATGAAACCACCCCGAGCAGCATGACCCATGCCGCCTTCAGGCTCATGTAGCGGATGATCGCCCGATAGAAGCCGAGCCAGATGAACATGGGAAGGCTGACGGCGACGAGGAAAGCGAGCGTCGCCCAGAATTCCTGTGAAAAGGGCAGGATCGGCTGGGCCCCGTGCAGCGCCATGGCGCCAACGAGGCTGATCGCAATGATGAGAATATCCGCAGACACCTGCAACAGACGCTTCACCGGGCGCGGCATCCGGAAGAACGTGCCGATCATTTTGTGAAGCATGCCGAGTCTGCCCAAAAGATGGTTAACCTGAACCCTATACGCGTAACCGTCGAAAATTTGAACAAAGCTGGTCTTTCAAAGCAGCAAGCTGCGGTGAAACCGCTGTTAATCGCGACGAAGCTTGCCGATACTCTTGCTGCGCGCTTGGCACCGGGATGCGAATTGCCGCATCGGGAAGCATGACGACCGCTCAAACCCCGAAAGAGACCGGCCAAGACGAAGATGATGCGCAAGCCGGCATCCGTCCGATGGAACGGGCAGACCTGCCGCAGGTGGTGAAGGTTCACCGCATGGCCTTTCGCGGCTTCTTCCTCGACCGCATGGGCCCGGCCTTCCTGCGCGCCTATTATGCCGCCGTTCTCGACTATCCCGGCAGCATGGCCCTCGTGCTGGAGCGGGAGGGAAAGATCCATGGCTTTGCTGTCGGCTTCATGGACCCGGATGGCTTCTACCGGCATTTCCGGGCCAGGCGCATCAGGCTGCTTCCCGCGATCGCGCTCGGCCTTCTCCGGCGGCCATGGCTTCTGGGAGATGTGCTTGGAAACCGCAACCGCGTGGAAACGTCTGCCGACATGCGCAAGCCATCCGGCACGGCCGAGCTTTCATCCATCGGTGTTGCCGCAAAAGGCGATGGCAGCGGCGCCAGGCTGCTGCGCGCCTTCTGCAAGGGCATGTTCGATCAGGGCGCCAGCCAGATTTTGCTGACCACCGACGAAGCCGATAACGAGGCCGTCCACCGCTTCTATCGCAAGCATGGTTTTCAGGCGATTGGCGTGGAAGACCGTGGAAACCGCCGGCTCACTGTCTATCGGCTGTTGCCGGCAGGCTGAAGCCGGCAATCCGGGGAAAACGCGTCAGTCGCGCCGATCAGTCGGAATGGTGATGCCGGGATCCCAGCGCCGGGCGGCCAGCAGGTCACGCCGGGCAGGCAGCACGGGGCGACCAACGGCATTGCCAAGGATCGCGGCAGCCGTCAGCAGCATGCAGTGGATGTCGCTGAAGATGGTGGCGCGCTCCATATAGGCCCGCTCCACGGCCAGCTTGGGCGGCAGAAGCCGCGCGACATAGGAGCCTTCCGGGTCGTCATCATCCACCAGCGCCTCGCCGACGGCATAATAGAAAACCGCGCCCGGGCTGGTGATGCCGGGCCGTATGTCGAGCGTTTCCAGCATCCAGGGTGCATAGGATTCAGCGACGATCTTGGGGTCTTCCGGCCTCGGCCCGACGAGCGACATGTCGCCCCTCACCACATTGATGAGCTGTGGCAGTTCATCGATCTTCAGCCGCCTCAGCCAGACACCCAGCGGAAAGATGCGGCTATCGCCCTTGCTGGTGATGACCGGCCCGCCATCGCTGACATGCATGGAGCGAAACTTGAGCATGCTGAAGGGTACCCGGCCCCGCCCTACCCGGGCGGCACGGTAGAATATCGGCCCGGGAGACGAGACGCGAATGCCGATCGCTGCCGCCAGCAGGACGGGCAGAACGAGAATCAGCAGCCCGCCAGCCACTACGATGTCGAACAGGCGCTTCATGCCGAAAGAAGGCGCCTGACAGTCCCGATCACGCGCGCCTGCTCTTCATCGGTCATCGCCATGAAAAGCGGCAGGGTCACGCATCGGTTGAAATAGGCGTCGGCATGGGGAAAGGCCTGCCCGGTGGCGCGGCTTGACCAGTAGCTCATCTGGTGAAGCGGGCGATAGTGCACCGAACTGCCGATTCCGGCGTCCTTCAGGCCTTGTATGAAGCCGTCCCGGTCCATCGGCGCTTCATCCTTCAGCTGCAGGATATAAAGGTGCCAGCTGTGCACATCCCCCTTTGCCGCATGGGGCGGCAGAATGACCGGCAGGCCGGCAAGGGCCGAATCATAGCGTTCGACAAGCCGGATGCGGGCGGCGTGAAAGGCCTCCACCCGTCCCAGCTGCACCGTGCCAAGGGCTGCCGCCATGTCCGTCATGTTGTATTTGTAGCCGGGGGCGACGACATCGTAGATCGCGCTGGAGCGCGTATCCGTGAACCGGTTGAAGACATCGCGGTCGATGCCGTGCAGACGCATGATGCGGGCGCGTGCGGCGATGTCCGGGTCAGCCGTCACCAGCATGCCCCCCTCGCCTGTGGTCATGGTCTTGTTCGCGTAGAAGCTGAAGGCCGTCGCGTCGGCGCCGCAACGCCCGACGCTCATGCCCTGGTGGCTGGCGGGAAGCGCATGGGCGGCATCGTCGAGTATCCTGAGGCCATGGCGGTCGGCCAGCGCGCGCAGGGCGGTCATGTCGCACATGCGGCCGGCGAAATGCACCGGCATGATGACCTTCGTGCGCGGCGTGATGGCGGCCTCGACGGCGTCGGGGCAGATGCACAGCGTATCCGGCTCTATATCGACAAACACCGGCTCGGCGCCGAGATAGCGCACGACTTCAGCCGTTGCCGTGAAGGTCAGGGTCGGCACGATCACTTCATCGCCGGGGCCGACACCCATAGCCTCGAGCCCGAGATGAAGCGCAGCCGTCGCCGAGGTCACGGCAAGGGCAGTCACCTTGCCCCCGACATGGGCAGCGAAGGCGGCCTCGAAATCGCGGCATTTCGGCCCTGTCGTCAGCCAGCCGGAACGCAGGCATTCGCTGACAGCCTCGATCTCGGCCTCGCCGATGGAAGGGCGAAAAAATGGTACCGGCGTATCTGCCACATGCTGCTCCTTTTCAGGCGGAACCACGGCGGCGTTTGCGCGCATGTTTCCGGAAGAGTGTCTCGAAGTCCGACAGGCCTCTGGAGAAGGAAAGCCGTTCCTCGTAAAAAACCTGACCGCGCCGCCCCATGGCAGCCAGATCTTCAGGCTGCATCGCGTGCAGTTGCAGCACCTTGCCGGCAAGGTCGCGGGCATTTCCGGGCTGTACGGCAAGGCCGGCACCGGCTTCTTCCACGAGCCGCGCGGCATCCCCTTCCACGGCCATCAGGACCGGCTTTCCGGCATAGAGATAGGCCTGGGTCTTGGAAGGAATGGTGATCGAAAACAGCGGATCCGGCTTCAGATGGACAAGCAGGCAATCCGCCTCGGCAAGTTTTTCCTGCACCTCCGCCAGCGGCACGCGCGGCATGAAGCGCACGTTGCGCAGGCCGCGCCGCGCGACTTCGGCCTTCAGATCGTCGACAGCAAGGCCGGAGCCGAGGAAATCGAACCGTATGTCATCCCGGTCCGACAGTATGGCGGCTGCCTCAAGCACGGTTTCGAGGCCCTGTGCGGCCCCCATGTTGCCGGCGAACAAAACGCTGAAACTGCCATCGGCAAGTCCCGGCTTGGGCTCAGGCCTCTCCGTTTCCTCCGCCCAGTTATAGACGAGGGTGATGCGGTCCGCCGGAACACCGCGGCTGATCAGCAGGTCGCGGAAACCCGGAGAGAGCACCACGATGTGATCCACGGCCCGGTAGACGAGCGCGCACAGCCATTCCACCAGCTTCAGGAAAAGACCGCTTTTCACCATGCCTGTCGCGCCGAGGGAATCGGGCCACATGTCCTGGATGTCGATCACGACCGGCGTGCGGCGGAAGATCCGGGCGATGATGGCAGCCAGCCCCGCCGTCAGCGACGGATAATAGACATAGACGATATCCGCCCGACGCATGCCGAAAAGCAGATAGACCGTCGATGAAAGCATGAAGCTCGCATAGCAGAGCAGGCGATGCAGGGCCCGCCTGTCATGGCTGGGGTAGATGGCAAGCCGGGTGACATCCACGCCATCCATGCGCTCGCGGAGAACGGGGCGGATGCGATAGCCATCATAGACCTTCCCGCCCGGATAATTGGGAAAGCCGGTAACCACCTCGATGTCGAAACCCCGATCGGCGAGCGCGCGCGCGAAACCAAGCCCCTTGAAGGTGGGCTCGGGGTCGAACAGCTGCGACAGGAAGATGAGCCGCGGGGGCGTTTTGCCGCCCCTGTCACTCGTCACCGCGTCGCCAGCACGGCCACGGTGGCAACCGAAGTCGCCAGCTGGGCGATGATGGTTGTCACGTCACGGAAGATCGAAAGCCGGTAGAGCGGGTCGATGTTCTTCGGCACGATGATGGTGCTGCCCGGCGGCGGCGCGCCGTCGATGCCGCTCCAGCCACTCACGCGCAAGGGCTGGGCCTGGCCGTTGGGAAGCACGACGAATGTGCGCCTCCGGTCTGCCGTAGCAAGCGCCCCGCCGGCATCCGTGAGATAGTTCGTCGCCGCCTTGCCCGCCACGAACTGGTGCGCGCCGGGGTTGTTCACATCCCCCAGCACGAGAACATAGTTCGGCGTCTTGGGAATGAAGATGGAATCCCCGGCTTCGAGCACCGTATCCAGATCCGGCCGCCGCTCGAGGACGCGCGGGTCGGCCTCGACCACCATGCGGCCCGGCGCTTCCGTCTGCGCGAGGGACTGGATGATGCTGGCGGCGCCGATCAGGCCGTCGCTGCTCTTTTCGGTGGACCGCGCGGCAACCGCGATCAGGCTGTTGTTGAGTTCGCGCGCGGTTCGGCGGAAGCCTTCCTCCTGCGCCTGCTTCACGCTGCGCCGGGTGAACACCGCGCCATAGGCATAGGCCTGTTCGCTGAGGCCGCCGGCACGCGCGATGAGTTCCGAAAGGCGCTCGCCCTTGCGCACGGTATAAAGGCCGGGCCGGTTCACTTCGCCTGAGAGCAGCACACCCGAGCTTTCGTAACGCGGCATCTCGGCATTGAAGCGGAGATCGTCGCCAGGCCCGACGAGGGTGGTGCGCAGCAGGTTTCCGGCTGGATCAAGCTGCGTCCGTTCGGCGAGGCCGGATGAAGCGCGCGTGATGTCCAGCTCCATGTTCGAGGCGCCCGTAAGAACGCCATCGGCAAGGATCGAAAGATCCCGCGCGCTGACCGGCCCCGCCACCGGATAGGCGCCCGGGCGGCGGATGCTGCCGCCAACGCTGATGCTGTTCTCGATGAGGATGGGCAGCAGGTCGGGTTCCTGCTCGAAAGTCGGGGAGCAAATGTCCTCGTCCGCCAGCCTTGCCACATCGGCGCCGCCGGCTTCTTCCGAAGATCCGCCCGCCGCGAGCGTTCCGGCGACAGAGCCGGCCCGCAGGTTGGACGGGCCGCCGACGACGAAACCGCCCCGCGTGACGGGATGAAAGCGCGTGGCCTGGGTATCGCGCACAAGCGCTTCCAGATTGTCGAGCGAACGGCACTGGGGCAGCGGGTTGGGCTGCCCAAGCACGATGCTGCGCACGGCCACGCCGTTCAGGAACTCGATGTCCCGGCGGGAAAGGATGTAGAGCCGGTCATCCCCCTGAAGCCGGGTGGACGGCCGCTCGCGCAGTTCGCGGGCGAGATTCACAAGCTCGATCACCCGTGCGCCCGTTCCGGCATCGCGGCGCACCAGCCCGGCCACCAGCTGATAGGTGTCAGCGCGCAGATCCTCGGGCCGGCCGACGAGATCGGCAATGGTCTCCGCGCTCATCAGCGGGCGCGGGCCAGGGTTCGAGACATTGCCCGAAAGCTGCACCCGGCCAACCGTGCCGCCCGGCGAACCGCCGACAAGCTGGATCGCATCCCCGCCGAGCACGCTGCTGCCGGCGGACGGTGCGCGCACGAAGGTTTCGGTTCCATCGGCCGCGATTCGGCTGATGACGATCTGCGCACCGCGCTGGCGCACCGCGCCGCCGGCAAAGGCGACCACCTCGGCAACCGAAGCAGTGCCGCGCAGTTCGTAGATGCCCGGCCGCGCAACGGCCCCGGCGACTGCGACGGTCGGCCCGATCACGGGCACGATGATCCTGTCCCCGTCGCGCAGGCGGACATTGGATGGCGCGCCGATGCCCAGAAGCCCGTAGAGATCGACGCTGATGCTGCCGCCGCCAGCCCGCACGATCCGCACCTGCCTGAGCGACCCCGAGCGACGGACTCCACCGGCGCGCGCTATGGCGCTGGCGATATCGGATAGCGATGTCAGGCTGACCTGGCCGGGGCGCTCCACCTCGCCACCGACAAATACGCTGATCGCGCGCACCTCGCCGACCGAGACATAGACATCGGTTGCCAGAAGCGTGCTGCGTGTGAGCGAGGCAAGCTCGGCGCGGACACTGCCGAGCGAGCGCCCGGCCGCCTGCACGGGCCTGAGCGCACCGACGACAATCCGCCCGTCGCGATCGACCCTCACGGTTTCGCTGGCGTTGGTCGCCCCGCGGAAGCTGACTTCGATCTCATCGCCGATGCCCAGCACATAATCATCGCCGATGGCGCCGGCCCGCACGCCCGTGGGTGCAGAGCCGGACTGGAAGACATCATAGCCGAACTGGCGCAAGGAGCGGTCGCCAAGACGCGCCCTGTAATCCTCCTCGATGGTGGAGGGATCATAGAGACGCTGGAGCTGGCGCCGCGCCTGGGCACGGCGGACTTCCTGCTCCTCCGTCGTGTCGATCTTGCCGGTGGGCGACATCATCTCGCCTGACGGTTGCGCACTCGATTCGGATGGCTGCGGCGACGCCTGCCTTTGTCCGCTTCCCAACTGCCCCTGCAGGGACTGGAGGATCTTCGGGTCGATGACCTGCGCCGAAACGGCAGCAGGCAACGCCCCGAGCGCGGACCCCGCAAGGATCAAGGAGAGTGTTGCTGCACGCATGGGCCTGCCCGATGATTTACCCGGTCGCCCCATCGCAGCCACTGGCCCGAATCCTCGCAAAGCTGTTCTCCATTCTGCACCCCGGCCCATGTCAGGCCCTGCCTCAGCCCTTCCGTTAGGAATCCGGGCAGGGCTGGTCAATTGCTGCCTTGCAGCTTTCACGGCGGGGAAGAGGCGGCATGCCGCACCGCCCTTCTCCATCATGCCAGGCCCGGCCTTCAGGCGTTGGGAAGATTGCCCCGGACGAGGGCCGCATAATCGGTCATCATCTGCCGGGTCAGATCGCCGACCTCGAAGGTCCAGGGGCCGATGCTGCCCACCGGCGTGACCTCGGCGGCGCTGCCGGTCAGGAAGCATTGCTGGAAGCCTTCCAGCTCTTCCGGCCAGATGGTCCGCTCGATCACCTCGATACCCCGGCGCTTCGCCAGGCGGATCACGGACTGGCGGGTGATGCCATCAAGGAAGCAGTCGGGCGTCGGCGTGTGGAGCACGCCATCCTTCACGAAAAAGACATTGGCGCCGGTCGCCTCGGCAACCTGGCCGCGCCAGTCGAACATCAGGGCGTCGTCATAGCCATTGTCCGTCGCGTGATGCTTGGACAGGGTGCAGATCATGTAGAGCCCCGAGGCCTTGGACGCGGTCGGTGCGGTATAGGGGGCCGGGCGGCGCCAGGGCGCAATCTCGAGCCTGAGGCCCTTGGCCAGCGCTTCCTCGCCGAAATAGGCGCCCCATTCCCAGCAGGCGATGGCCAGGTGAACCTTCGCCTTCTGCGCGGCGACACCCATCTGCTCGCTTCCGCGCCACGCGACAGGGCGCATGTAGGCGTCCTTCAGGCCGTTGGCGGCAAGCGTATCGCGGCAGGCCTGGTCGATTTCCGCAACGCTGAAGGGAATGCGGTAGCCCAGAAGCTCGGCGGAGCGGACAAGCCGGGCGCTGTGTTCGGACAGGGCGTAGATTTCGCCATTATAGGCGCGCTGCCCTTCGAAGACGGCGCCGGCATAATGCATGGCATGCGTGAGAATATGGACATTGGCTTCCCGCCACGGGACCAGTTTCCCGTCCAGCCAGATGAACCCGTCCCGGTCGTCGAAGGTCTGCTCCGCCATGTTCGCCTCTTCTTATGATGCTTGCAGCGGCTAGCATGTTGATGCAAAATCGGTCAACATGGTTGACGCATCTCTTTCCGCGCCCGTCCGGCATTCCGAAGATCGCACCGATCCGGCCGGCATGGAGGCCATATCCCGCAATGCGCGCATGGTCGATCCGGAGGATGTGCGCCGCGGGATCGAGCTGATCTATTTCGGCTATGCCAACATGATCCGCGGGCCGGATGCGATTCTCGCGCGTCGCAGGCTCGGTCGCGCCCACCATCGGGCGCTCTATTTCATCGCGCGCAAGCCCGGCCTTGCCGTCTCAGACCTGCTGAAACTGCTGGCCATCACCAAACAGTCTTTGTCGCGCGTTCTGGCCGATCTCATCCGGCTGGAACTGGTGGAACAGAAGGTTGGCGCGACCGACAGGAGGCAAAGGCTGCTGCGACTGACGGAAGCCGGCGCGCGGCTGGAGGCGGAGCTGTTCGACGCCCTCTTCCAGCGCATGGCCGATGCCTATCGGGCAGCGGGCAAGGACGACGAGGCCGGCTTCATGGCGATTCTTTCGGCGCTGGTGGCGCCGGGAGATCTGGCAATGCTCGAAAAACTCAATCGCCCGTCTGGCCGGCCGGATCAGAACTGACCGGCTCCGGCTGCTTTCCGCCGGCACGCGCAAATGGCAGCCGCGCGGTGAGCGATGCCAGACCCGGCAGACCCAGCAGATCGAAGCCCGGGCCTTCCCTCTCGGCACGCTCGGCCTTGTCGAGCAGCCGGTCGAGCTCGGCCATGGTGGCGGTCATGTCCGGGCTTTCATCCTTGCGCCATGTATCGAAGGCACGCAGCGAAATCGCGGCCAGTGCCGCCAGGCGCAGCTGCCCGCGCAACCCCGTGACACCCGCGCCGGCGGCAGACGCCAGACGCCTGATCGAAGGGCCGGCCCGCGCCGCCAGCAGAAGGCCAAGCCCCGGATCACGCGCCAGCCAGAGGGCGATGGCCGCCTCGCGCTGCGCCTGAAGCGCATCGAAGCCGCGCATGATTCCATCGAAGAGCCGGTCACGCACAGTGCCCGGCCCGGCTGCGCCGGCGACCGCCTCGGCCGCCACATGGTCGAGAAAAGCGGCTGTGGCATCGACCTGATCCCCGACGAGGCGCAGGATGTCGGCCGGCTGGAAGCCCGAATAATCGGCGGCATCGTCGATGGTGGCGGCACGCCAGCCCTGCAGCGCAATAGCGCCGAGCCATGCGTTGCGGGCGGCAGCCGGCGTATGTTCCACGGCACCCACTGGCTTCAGGCCGCCCGCATGGTTTCGCGCCCTGCGGCGGCTACGATGGCGGCATCGGCGGCCGATGCAAGGGCGCGCGACCGTTCGGTCGCGGCGCGCACGGTGGCGCGCATGAGGCTGGAAAGCGAACCATCGCCATCCAGCACATCGAGCCCGGCCTGCGTGGTGCCGTTCGGGCTGGTGACCTGCTGGCGGAGAGCCGCCGGGGAAAGCCCCGAAAGGGCCGCCATTTCGGCGGCCCCGGCCACGGTTTCGAGCGCAAGCCGCGCGGCCGTTTCAGGATCGAGGCCGGCAGCTTCGCCAGCGCCCGCCAGCACTTCGATGAAACGGAAGAGGAAGGCCGGACCGGACCCCGATACGGCGGTGACGGCATCGAAGCGGCCTTCGTCATGGGCCGGGAG
>CAYMZC010000055.1:0-14222 GCA_964394815.1 uncultured Sandaracinobacter sp.
GCGGCTTCGCCGCAAATATATATGGGGCGATGCCCGAAGGCGGTATTCAAGTCACCAGTCACCAGTCACCAGCCACCAGCTACCAGCGCCTCGAGTACCTTCGCAACGCGGTCTTCTTCATTGGAAGCGCAGATGTGACCAGCCGCTTCTTTCGCGATCGCATCCGCATTGGCGACGGCATATTGGTCGGACGAGATGTTGCGGATGCAGTTTCCGCTGGTCTGGATGGCGTGCATTTCGACACTGGCCAGATCGGCGAGGATGTCGGGCGCCTGTTCGAGCCGGATCCAGTTGTACTGGATGTTCTGGCGTGTGGTGAAATGGCCATAGCCCCGGTCGTAGGTGCGGGCGATGTGGCCCAGCATGCGCATCTGGCGCGACGACAGCGTGCCATAGGGGATGGCGACCCGCAGCATATAGGCATGAAGCTGCAGGTAGAGGCCGTTCTTCAGGCGCAGGGGCTTGAAGTGATCCTCGTCGAGCTTGCCCGAGAGGCGACGGCTGACCTGGTCGCGGAATTCGTCGACGCGGGCGTCGACGAGGGCCTGGTCGATGGAATCATAGCGGTACATCTAGCGCCAGTCCTGTTGGCTGAGGGCGAGGTCGGGGCGGACGGTGGGGCCGTAGCCACGGATCCGTTCGCGGATCTTCAGGGGGCGGAAGCCGCCAGCGACTGGCTCCGCGTCGATCAGGGCAAGGTCGCTCACGCGTTCGGCAGCAGCCTCGCGCGCGATGATGGTCTGGGCGGCGACCTCTTCCACGGGGACGGCGTCGGCAAGGGCGCGGCTCCAGCCGTCGCCCTTCCACCAGAGCACGTCGCCGCGCAGCAGTTCGTTGGCGGTGAGAAGTCTTGTCATTGCGATGCCTCCTCGAAGGCGCGGGCGGCGTGGCCCACGAGACTGTCTTCTGCCTCGGCAAGGCCGGCCACCCGGCCGACGACGAGGATTGCCGGGCTGCGCACGCCTTCGCGCGCCACGACATCACCCAGACCCGCGAGCAGGGTGCGGATGGCGCGGGAGCCCGGCAGGGTGCCGCGCTCGAGGATGGCGACGGGCATGTCAGGCGAGACGCCATCGGCCATCAGCTTGTCGGCGATGAGGCCCGCCGTGGTGACGCCCATGTAGATGACGAGCGTGCGCCCCGGCCCGGCGAGGCCGCGCCAGTCCTGCTCCTTCAGGCCCTGGCAGGTGCCGGCGACAAAGCTGACGGCACTGGAGAGCGCGCGGTGCGTGAGGGGCAGGCCGGCTTCGGCGGCGCAGCCGATGCCGGCCGAAACGCCAGGCACCACCGCGCAGGGGATGCCGGCCGCACGGGCGGCTTCCAGCTCTTCGCCGCCACGGCCGAAGACGAACGGGTCCCCGCCCTTGAGGCGGACGACGCGGCGACCCTCGCGCACGAGGCGGACGATGAGCGCGTTGATTTCCGGCTGCGGCATGCTGTGGCGGTCACGCTGCTTGGCGACGCTGATGCAGTGTGCGTCGGGGCTGGCGAGCGCCAGCACGCCAGGGCCGACGAGGCCATCGTGGACGATGACCTCGGCCGCGGCGATGAGGCGCGCTGCCTTCAGCGTGAGCAGGTCCGGATCGCCGGGACCGGCGCCGACGAGCCACAGATGACCTGTGGTTGTGCCATGATCTTCCATGCCGCCCTGATGCCGCCTGCGCGCTTCCAGAGCCACAAGGCAAAATTTGGCCCCTTCATAGCATGGCTTCATCGCCTGCGCGGCGGCGGCGGGCCGAGACTGTTTCCAAGGCCGTGCGAGATGCTTTAAGGGGCAGCGATGGATGCCGCGACCCCAGCGCCTGAGGACAGGGCCGCCACCATGCCTGCGGGCAGGTGGGGGCGCCGGCTGTTGCTGGCCCTTGCCGTGCTGCTTGGGCTTGGGCTGCTGGCGGGCCTCTTCCTGTGGGTGATGATGGCCCGTGGCCTGCCGGATGCCGCGAGCCTCGCCAGCTATCAGCCGCCGCTGCCGACGAACCTGCGGGCAGCCGACGGCAGCCCCTTTCACACCTTCGCGCGCGAGCGGCGGGTCTATCTGCCCTATGCGGAAATCCCCCCGGTGGTGGTGCAGGCCTTCACCTCGGCCGAGGACCGGACCTTCTTCGAGCATGAGGGGCTGGATTATGCCGGCATCCTGAATGCCGTGTGGGTGAACATCCAGAATCTGGGTGGCGACCGCCGGCCCATCGGGGCATCGACCATCACCCAGCAGCTTGCCAAGAACCTGCTGCTTTCGAACGAGCTTTCCATTGCGCGGAAGCTGCGGGAAGCGATTCTCGCGCGGCGGATCGAGCAGCAGTTCAGCAAGGAGGAAATCCTCGAACTCTATCTGAACGAGATTTTCCTGGGCCGGAACGCCTATGGGATCGAGGCGGCGGCGCAGGCCTATTTCGGCAAGCCGGCCGCCGAGCTGAAGGTGGAGGAGGCTGCCTTCCTGGGTGGCCTGCCCAAGGCGCCCTCGGCGTTCAACCCCAACAGCAATTACGCGCGCGCGCTGCAGCGGCGCAACTATGTGCTGGGCGAAATGGCGCGCAATGGCCACATCAGCCCGGAAACCTCGCGCAGCCTGCAGGCCCTGCCGCTGGCCGTGACCGAAGGCAGCATGCCGCTGCGGCAGGCCGACGTGGGCGGCTATTTCATCGAGGAGGTTCGTCGCCAGCTGATTGATCGATTCGGCGAGGAGGCAAAGGACGGGCCGAACAGCGTCTATGCCGGCGGCCTCTGGGTGCGCACGACCATCGACCCGCTGATGCAGGAAGCTGCCGAGAGGGCGTTGCGCAACGGTCTTGTGCGCTATGATTCGGGGCGGGCGTGGCGCGGGCCGGCGGCCACCATCGAGACTGGCGAGGGCTGGGCGCGGCGCCTGCGTGCCAAGGCCGTCGGCACGGGCTATCCGGAATGGCGCGCCGCCGTGGTGCTGGAAAAGCAGGCTGGCGGCATGCGGCTGGGATTCGAGGATGGCGCGACCGGTTTCATGGCCAATGGCGATGCCGTGCGCGCGAAGGGCGGGGTTCCGGCCTGGCAGCTTTTGAAGCCGGGTGACGTGGTGCCGGTGACGGGCACGGGCGGCAACCGCTATGCCCTGCGGCAGATCCCCGAGGTTTCGGGCGCGCTGGTGGTGCAGGAGCCGCAGACGGGCCGCGTGCTGGCCATGGTGGGCGGCTTCGACGTGCGCGGATCGAGCTTCAACCGCGCGACACAGGCGAAACGCCAGCCGGGTTCCAGCTTCAAGCCTTTTGTCTATGCCGCCGGCCTCGACAACGGGATGACGCCGGCCTCGATCGTTTCGGACGCCCCCTATTGCGTCTACCAGTCCGCCAGGCTGGGCACGAAATGCTTCCGCAACTTCAGCGGCGGCTATGCCGGGGCCCAGACCATGCGCTGGGGGCTGGAGCAGTCGCGCAACCTGATGACCATCCGCATCGCCTACAACAGCGGCATGGACAATGTGGTGAAGCTGGCGAAGGACCTGGGTATCGGCGACTATGACCCGGTGCTGGCGATCGCACTGGGGGCCGGCGAGACCACGCCGATGAAGCTGGTGAACGCCTATTCGATGCTGGTGAATGGCGGCAGGGCCGTGGAGCCGGTGCTTTACGACCTGGTGATGGACCGGACGGGCAAGCCCATCTTCCGGGCGGACACGCGCCCCTGCGATGGCTGCAATGCAACACGCTGGCAGGGGCAGGCGATGCCGCGGCCGGCCGATGCGCGGCGGCAGGTGATGGACGCGCGCACCGCCTATCAGGTGACCCACATGCTGGAAGGCGTGATCGAGCGCGGAACGGCGCGGACACTGAGTTCGCTGGGCGTGCCGATCATGGGCAAGACCGGAACGACGACCGGACCCAAGGATGTGTGGTTTGTGGGCGGGACACCGCATTTCGTGGCCGGCCTGTACATCGGGTTCGACCAGCCGCGGAACCTGGGCGGCGTTCAGGGCGGCACCTTCGCGGCGCCCATATGGCGCGATTTCTACCTGCGCGCCTTCAAGGACAATCCGCCCGACCCGGACCCCTTCATCGCGCCGGCCGGCGTGCGGATGGTGCGGATCGACCGGCGCTCCGGCAGGCGGGTGTTCGGGGCCTGGCCTTCGGCAGACCCGCGCTCGGCCGTGATCTGGGAGGCCTTCAAGGCCGACAGCGAGCCACGGCGGATCTATCGCACCGCCCAGGACCTGAAGGCCCTGCAGCCGGTGCAACCGCAGGAGCGGGTGCGTTCGGACAGCGACTTCCTGCGCCAGCAGGGCGGCATCTACTGATCCTGGCTGGCTGAGGCCGCGCCTTTCGCCATCAGGCCGTGGACAAGGATGTCGGCGGCATCTTCGGCGGCGCGCCGGATGCTGCCGGGGGCCGTGCTCCAGCCCGCATCGACCGCCGCCATGAAGGGGCGCAGGGCGACGATTGCGCCGGCGCCATGGGCGAGCATGGTGAAGGGCACGATGATGTTGACCGGGCGGAAGATCCCGCTTTCCTGCCCTTTTCTGAGGAGCGTGGCGAACGGCCAGGCACGGGAGCGGAAGAAGGTTTCGACCACATGGTCGAGCCGGTCGCTTGGGCGCGTGCCTTCGTTGTTCATGACCTGAAGGATGGCGGGCTGTTCGGCCATTCCGAGAAGGAAGTTGACGCAGGCGCGGCGCATCTGGCCGGGAATGTCTGTGGCGGCGGCGCTATCGTCGTTGATGCGGGACATGCAGGCGAGGAGGCGTTCCATGCCGTGATCGACGGCGGCGCGCCAGAGACTGTGCTTGGACCCGAAGCGGACGTTCAGGAGGCCGTGGCTGACGCCCAGCTGGCGCGCGATTTCACGTATGGAAGCCCCTTCGAATCCGCGCTCGGCAAAGGCTGCGAGCGCGGTTTCGAGACAGGCGGACTCGTTCAGGATTTCGCCGTCTTCGGCGGAGGGTCGCCCCCTTTTGCGGCGGGTTTCAGGCTGCTCCATGCGCCCTGCCTAGCATGGTCAGGGGCGATGCAGAAGAATAATAGACAAGTGGATATTTATATGGCACCCGAATCCGGCAACCAGGGAAGGAGATATCTGTGCCGACCGACGAGCAATTGATTGCCAGCGCCCGCGCGCTTGCGCCCGCCATCAGGGCGCGCGCTGCCGAGACGGAGCGGCTGCGCCGCCCGCATGACGACACGATGCGCGAACTGGCCGAGGCCGGGATCCTGCAGATGTTCGTGCCGAAGCGCTGGGGCGGATCGGAAGCCCGCCTTGGCACCATGCTGGACGTGGTGGAGGAAATCAGCAGCGCCTGCGTTTCGACGGGCTGGGTTACGGCCTTCTACATCGGTCACAACATCTATGTGGGGAAGTTCGACGAGCAGGCGCAGGAAGAGGTGTTCGGGCCGCGCGGCTACACGCTGCTGCCCGCCGCGACCGCGCCCACCATGGTTGCCGAGCGGCGGCCGGGTGGCTGGGAGATCAGCGGTCGCGCTTCCTGGGGGACGGGGATCATGCACGCCGACTGGGTGCTGGTGAGCGGGCGGACCGAGGAAGGCCCGCGGTCCTTCCTGCTGCCTGTAACCGATGTCGAGGTGAAGGATGTCTGGCATTATACCGGCATGGCCGGGACGGGCAGCAACGACTTTGTCGTGGACAAGGTGTTCGTGCCGGATCACCGCACCGTCAGCGGGATCGACTTTCACCAGGGAGCGACGGCCGGGTCCGCCATCCATGCAAACCCGCTCTATGCGACGCCCTTCCTGGTGCTGGCCTATTGCACCATCGTCGGCGTGCTGACGGGCGGGCTGAAGGGCGCCATGGGCGAATATGAGACGCTGGTGAAGCGCCGGGTGCGGAACTTCAGCGGCGTGGTGGTGAAGGACCAGCAGCATGCCCACATCGAGCTGGGCGACATGGAAATCCGGACCCGGATTGCCGGGGATCTGGCGCGCCAGACTTTCGACCGTGCCGAGGCGATGATCGGCAAGCGGCCCATCACGCTTGAGGACAGGCTGGCGATGAAGGGCCATGTGGCCTTTGTATCAAAGCATTGCCGCGACACGGTGAACGCGATGATGGCCAATGCCGGTGCATCGAGCTTTCATGCGGACATGCCGCTGCAGCGTTTCTGGCGCGACCTGAATACAGTCTGTTCCCATGCCTTCTGGGACTGGGATGCGACCCGCGAGCTTGTGGGCCGGCAATTGCTGGACCTGCCGCCGAACAACCCGCTGGTGTGATGCTGGTTGTGTGATGACGGCGGGGGCGGTGCGGAAAACCGCGCCGCCCCCGCCCCCGCTCCAGTCTAGCGGCGAAGGCGGATGGGGAGCGCCTTCATTGCGGCCACGAAACTGGACCGGATATAGGCCGGCTTTTCGAGCACTTCATAGTCCGGGAAGGCAGGCAGCAGCGCTTCCAGGAGGATGCGCAGCTGCATGAGTGCGAGGCGCGCGCCGAGGCAATGGTGAATGCCATGGCCGAAGCCGAGGTGCCGGTTGGCGTTGGGGCGATCCAGCCACAGCCGGTGGGGATCATCGAACAGGGCGGGATCATGGTTGCCCGCGCCATAGAGCATGGCCACGCGCTCCCCGGCGAGGATGGGCGTGCCGGCGATTTCGATGTCGTGCGTTGCCGTTCGCGCCATGTGGAAGACGGGGCTGACCCAGCGCAGCAGTTCCTGCACGCCATGGCGCAGGCAGCCCGGATCCGCGACGATCCGGCTGCGTTCCTGCGGGTGGATATGCAGCGCCCATATGGCCCCCGCCAGTGAACTGCGGGTGGTTTCATTGCCGGCGGCAATCATGTTGGAGAAGAAGCTGACCTGTTCCGTCCGGTCGAGCGGGCGACCATCGACCCGGGCTGTGGCGATGATTGTCAGCAGATCATCGCGCGGGTTGCGGCGGCGGTCTTCGAGCAGGTGCCAGCCATAATCGAAAATGGCGAGATAGCGTTCGTTCGCAACCTCGAGGCTGGGCGCGTAATCCGGATCATCGGTGCCGAAGACGGCGTTGGTGAATTCGAAGACGCGCCATTCATCCTCTTCCGGAACGCCCATGATGGCGCAGATGGTCTGGATGGGAACCTTCGCGCCGACATCGTTCACGAAATCGACTTCGCTCTCGCCTTCCAGGCTGTTGAGCAGCCTGTCCACCGAGGCGCGGATGCGCGGCTCGAGCCGGGCGAGCGCCGATGGGAGGAAGGCGTTGGCGACGAGGCCGCGGAAGGCGGCATGTTCGGGATCGTCCATCGCCAGCATGAAGCGGGAAAGGGTGCGGGCGATTTCCGGATCCATCGCCGCGCGCCGGTCGGTTGCGATCCGGAAGCCCCGTGTGGAGGTGAAGTTCGCGCCATCGAGGGAGACGCGGCGGATGTCCTCGTGCCGGGTAAGCAGATGGACGGGCGGCTGCGTGGGGGAACCTGGATCCCGGTAGACGGGGGCTTCGGCGCGCAGCCTGTCATAGGCAGCGTGCGGGTGGCCATCGGCGAAGGTCCCGGTATCGAGAAGGGTGAAGGCCGCCATTGTCACAAGAGGTCGGCGGGGGTGGTCGGCAAGCCGAGGGCGACACGGCCGGCGAGGCTTGCCGTGCGATCCCAGTCGAACACGACATGGCCGCGCATCATCTGGAGATCGCGCAGGTTGCGCTGGAGCGGCACGGAGAGGAAGCCCGAGCTTGCGCCGGCCGATGCGCCGAGCGTGTCCACCGCCTGCTGGGCGAGGCGGACGATCTGGGCGCAGGCAAGCCGCATCTGCACGACGGTTTCGGTGGGCGCGGAAGCGCCATCGGGGCCGATTTCCTCAAGACGGGCAACCGTGTCTTCCCAGAGGAGGCGGGCGGCGTTCGCCAGCGCCATGGCCTCGCCGAGGCGCAGGTGGGTGGACTGGACCTCGACCTGGCGGGCGCCGCCGCTGAAGGCCTGAAGTTTGGTCTTCATGCGGTTGGTGAACCAGGCGATGGAGCTGTCGGCCGCGCCGAGCGCGGGCGTTGCAGCCACCAGCGCGAGGGCGGCGCGCATGGGATAGGCAAGGGTCGAGCCGGGATGGAGCGCTTCGCCCGGCGATGCGCCGGCCGCCATCTGCATGGCGGGAAGCGTGCGATATTCGGGGACGACGACATCGCGGACGACGACGGCGTGGCTGCCGGTGGCGACCATGCCGGAGACGTGCCAGACTTTTTCCACCGTGACATCGGCGACGGGCAGGGCGCAGAAGCGCGGGATCATGGTTTCGGTATCGATTGCGTTCACGAGCACCCAGTCGGCATGGTTGATGCCGGTGGCCCATTCCCAGCGACCGTTGACGCGGAAGCCGCCTTCCGTGCGCTCGGCCTTGCCGGTTGGGGCGAGCGGGGCCGGAGCGAGCGGCATGGCGCCATCGCGGAAGAAATCAGCCTGCGCCTCGGCGCCGAACTTTGCCAGCATCCAGGCGTGAAGGGCGAGGAAGGAGAGGGTCCAGGCGCTGGAGGTGCAGCCGTTGGAGAGGCGGCGGACAACATCCATGAAGTCCGCGAAGGTGGCGCCCTGTCCGCCCGCGCCGCGGGGGGCGAGCATGGCGAAGAAGCCGGCTTCCGTTGCTTCGCGCACGGTGTCTTCCGGCAGCGAACGGATTTCCTCGGCCTGTTGCGCGCGTTCGGCAAGGCGCAGGGCCATGGAGTCGGCCCATTCGGACCAAGGCTGGCCCGTGGTCGTTTTGAGCGGCGCCGTCTTGAGGGGCGCCGTCTTGAGGGGCGTTGTGTGCATTGCCGGATCCTCCCGCTGGATGGTCGCCGCACGGGCGGACCATGTCAATTTCGGGGAATGCATCATGACAGTGCCATATTGTCAATGAAGTTTACTATATGGGATGCGTTTTCACCGTTGCCGTGGCGGCGTGCTTGCCGGATAAAGTAAGCATGATTGACGGCCTGCGCCGCTTTCCCGCCCTGTGCGGAGGAGCCGGATGAAATCCCCCTATCTGATCGTATCCCTGCTGCAGGGTTTCTACTGGTTTGACGCCGGGTTGCAGAGCTATCTGCGGTCACGCGGCTGGCCGACGCTGACGCATAGCCAGTCCATGGTGATGCTGCACATCGCCACCGGGACGACGCGGCCGGCCGACATTGCCCGCAGCATCGGGGTGAGCCGCCAGGCGGTTCATGTCACCCTGATGCAGATGGAAAAGCTGGGCATGATCCAGTTTCGCAACGATCCGTCCGACCGGCGATCGAAGATCGTGGTGCTGACGGAGATGGGCGAGCCGATGCGGCGTGACGCCCAGCATTCGGTGCAGCTGATGACGCGGCGGCTTGCAGACCGGATCGGGGCGGCGCCGGTGGCCGCCCTGCTCACGGCCTTTGGCATGGACTGGGGCGAGCCGGTCGATTTCGAGACGGAGGCACGGGTAAAACCCTCTGCCAGCGCCGCCGAATAGGCGTATTCAGACCTGTCGGTCGCGTCCGGCCCAATGGGGTTTGCGCAGATCGGCCTTCAGGATCTTGCCGATGGGGCTGCGCGGCAGGGGCGTTTCGCGCAGTTCGAGGCTTTTCGGCCATTTGTAGCGGGCCAGCCGGCCTTCGAGATGGGCAGCGATGCTGGCGTCATCGACCGCCATTCCCTTGTTCGGCACGATGATGGCATGGACGCGTTCGCCCCAGCGGTCATCCGGAACGCCGATGACCGCGCATTCGCGGATGGCCGGGTGCAGGCCAAGGGCGTTTTCGACTTCGATGGAATAGATGTTCTCGGCGCCGGAGACGATCATGTCCTTCAGGCGGTCGGTGATGTAGAGGAAGCCGTCCTCGTCCATGTAGCCGGCATCCTGCGAGTGCATCCAGCCGCCGCGCAGCGCTTCGGCCGTTTCCGCGGGGCGGTTCCAGTAGCCCGCCATGACGCAGGGGCCGCGGCCGACGATCTCGCCAGTCTGGCCACGGGGCAGTTCGCGGCCATTGGCATCGACAACGCGGGCGTCATAGCCATAGCCGGGAATGCCGACCGAGCGCAGCTTGTCTTCGGTCTGATGATGGCGCGGAAGCAGGAAGGTGAGCGAGGGCATTTCCGTCATCCCGAAGCCCTGGATCAGCTGGATGTCGGGCAGGGTGGCGCGCACGCGCTCGTACGTGGCCTGCGGCATGGGCGAACCGCCGTAGCCCAGCATCCGCAGGGCGCCGAGATCAAGGGCGGCATGGCCGCTTCGCGCGATCTGGTCGATGACGGCGGGCACGGTGAAGAGATGGGTGACGCGGTGCCGGGCCGCGAGGGGCAGCAGGCTGGCGGCATCGAGCCGTGGCGCGAAGACATGGGTTCCTGCCACCATGGTGACGCTGAACAGGCCGATGTCGGCCAGGTGGAACATCGGGGCGGCGTGGAGATTGATGCAGCTTTCATCGAAGCCGATCATCATGATGAGATTGGAGGCAACCGACACGAGGTTGCGATGGGTGAGCATGACGCCCTTGGGGCGGCCCGTGGTGCCGCCGGTGTAGAAGATGCCGGCGATGTCCTGATCGGCGCGGGCGGCGTCTTCGATCGGGGCGAGGGCTGCGGCGCGGGCGCGGAGTCTGCCGCCCGCTTCCTCGAGGGCAAGCATGGCGAGGCCGGGCAATTCGCTTGCCAGTGATTCCGCCTGGGCCGCGAAGCCGTCGCCGACGAGCAACAGGCTGGCGCCGACATCGCTGAGCTGGAAGGCGAGTTCGGCCACGGACAGGCGGGTGTTGAGCGGCACGATGATCGCGCCGGCCCAGAAGCAGGCGAAATAGCAGTCGAAGAAATGGTCGCTGTTGTGGGCGAGGACGGCGATGCGGTCTCCGACGGTGATGCCATTGGCGCGGAAGAGGGCTGCGAGGCAGGCAACATCGGCCCTGACCTGGCGCCAGCTGCGCGTGCGCGTGCCGTCGATGGTGGCGGTGGAATCGGGCCTGAGACGCGCCGATCTGTGCAGGCCTTGGGTGAGTTCCACGTGTGCTTCCAGGCTGAAATCCGGGGCTGATGCCCCGGCCAAATATGGTCCGAGGTTAGTGCAGGCAGTGCAAGAGTGTCAATTTAGTTGACTGTAACAGCCTGTGCGATAGCGTGGCGGGGAGGAATGGCGGCAAGCTGTCATGGGGGATTTTCCCCTGACATGCCGGTGTGCATGCCGGATATTCTGTCAACTTTTTTGACGTTATGTTGCGCAGCATGAACAGGAGGCCGCGATGAGCGAGAGCAGTGCCAGACATCTGAAGGGAATACATCACGCGGCCTATCGCTGCCTGGATGCGGCGCAGACCCTCTGGTTTTATGAGGAGGTGATCGGCTTGCGCTTTGCCGGGGTGGTGCTGGCCGACGGCATCGAGGGCACCTATGTCGATTCGCGCTACGCGCATATCTTCTTCGAACTGCCGGACAAGTCCTACATCGCCTTCTTCGACCAGCCGGACGGGGCGCGGCCTGAATCCGCCGCGCGCAAGGACAGTTTCGACGTGCATCTCGCGATCGAGGTGAAATCGGAAGAGGATCTGCTGGCCATGCAGGCGCGGATGCGGGCGCATGGCAAGAGCTGCCACGGGCCGATCGACCATGGGTTCGTGAAATCCGTCTATATGTATGACCCCAATGGGCTGCAGGTGGAGTTCACCTGCCGGGTGCCGGACCATGACGCGATCCTGGCCGAGGAGGAGCGGACCGGCCGGGCGCGCCTTGCAGACTGGACGAAGGAAACGCGCGCGGCAAAGATTGCCCTGTTTGGCGAGGATGCGATCCGCATTCCCCCTGACAAGCCGGGCGCGGCCTGAGTCGGGACACTGTCAGCTGGTGGCGCGCATGGTTGCCGCGACCGACCTGCGGCCGGCCAGCAGGATGGCCAGCGCCACGACCAGCGATGTACCACTGAGGGACGCGAGCGAAAGGCCGAGGCTGTTGGGGCCGGCAAAGACATGCTCGCTGAAGAGGCCGACGAGAAGCGGGCCGATGCCCATGCCGGCGAGGTTCGCGAACAGCAGATAGACCGCGCTGACGCGGCCGCGCAGCAGCGGCGGGACCATGGCCTGAAGTGTGGCGGCCTGAAGCCCGCCAATGAGCGAGACGGCAAGCATGCCGGCGGCGAGCAGCAGCAGGGCAAGGCTGCGATCGGTGACGAGATAGGCGGCCACCATGGTGGCAAGCTGCATCAGGATGGAGAGGATGACGATTCGCACGGGGGCGTCGATATGGCCGCGGCGGGCGAGCCTGTCTGACCAGAGGCCGCCGAGGATGAGGCCCGCTGAGCCGAGGCCACCGATCATCAGGCCGAAATGGCTGCCGATTTCGGACGGGGACATGCCGTGCAGCCGGGCGAAATGGGCCGGCGCCCAGAGCATGGGCATGTAGGTGGCGATGATGAGCACGGAATAGCCGGACAGGATCGTGATGAAGGCGCGCCGGTGCTGGCGGATCCAGGCGAAGAGAATGTCGAAGCCGCCGTCTTCGCTGGCCTTGCTGCCGTCAGCCGGCTGGATGGCCGGGACCTGGCGGCCGGCTTCGCGCATGGTGGCGAGGAGCAGGAGCGCGAGCGGGAATCCGAGGAAGCCGACGGCGAGGAAGGCGAGGCGCCATTCGCCGACTTCGATTCCGAAAGGCAGGCTGAGGCTGACGCCGCTGGTCCATTCGACGAGCTGCCCGCCGAAGACCATGGCAAGGCCGCCGCCCAGCGTGACGCCCAGCGAATAGAGGCTGATGGCAAAGCCCCGGCTGGCGGCCGGGAAGCGATCCGCAATGGTGGAATAGGCGGCGGGCGACAGGGTGGCTTCGCCGATTCCGACAAGGGCGCGGGCGATTGCCAGCATGGCGAAGCTGCCGGCCAGCCCGCAGGCCATGGTGGCGAGGCTCCAGCCGATGATGCCGAAGACGATGAGGTTGCGGCGGTTTCCCCTGTCGGCCAGCTTGCCGAAGGGAAGGCCCATGATCGAGTAGAGAAGGACGAAGCCGAAGCCTACGAGAAGGCCGATTGCCGCGTCGCCGACGCCAAATTCCTGCCGGATGGGATCGACCACGAGGCTGATCAGGATCCGGTCGAGGAAGGAGAGCATATAGGCCAGCGTGAGGAGGGCGACGACATAATAGGCATAGGCGCCCGGCCGGCTGCCGGCTTTATCGCTGTTCATGGCCTTGCTGCTTTCGGGAGCATGAAAAACCCCCGGCGCGAAGGCGCGCGCCGGGGGTGATTTCCTGTCGGTTTCTAGAAGTTCTTGCGGACGCCGATGGTGATCATCCGCGGTTCATTGAGGGCGCCGACCATCCCCATGCCGATGGGGCTGCCGAACACGAAGGTGCGATACACATTCTTCGTGAGGTTGCTGCCCGTGACATAGACGCTGAAGTCGCTGGGGATGTGCGTGACCTGGAGGCGGGCGCTCAGCAGATCGGACGGCAGGCTCCAGTTGTCACCGGGTGCGGATGCGGGCTGGTGCAGCATGGCATCGGAATGGACCCATTGCACGAAGCCGCCGACGTTGAATTCCTGATCGAGATCGGCGTTGAAGCGCGCGCCCAGCGTGGAGGTGAAGCGCGGCGAGCGTTGCATGCGTTCGCCATTGGCCAGTTCCGCCGTGGGGTTGAAGGACATGTTGCCATAGGCGCTGAGCCAGTCAGCCAGCTGGTAGCGGGCTTCCGCCTCGACGCCCGTGCTCTTCGCATCGAGCGAGCGGACCTGGAAGGCGCGCGCTTCTGCGTTGTAGAAGCTGTCCTGATAGTCCTTGATGTCGAGGTGGTAGGCGGCGACCGAGATATAGCCGCGACCGTCCAGGAAGCGGCCCTTGAAGCCGGCCTCGAAGGTGGTGACCTTTTCGACCGGGATCAGGAAGGGATCGGGGAAGGGCAGGGCGAGCGCCGACTGGTTGACGAAGCCCGAGCCCTTGTTGCCCTGGCCGACCGAGGCATAGAGGGTGGAGCTTTCGGTTGGGTTGTAGCTGAGGGTCGCCGAGAAATCGAAGGTGTCATCCGTGATTTTCTTGCTGGTGCCGGAGCCCACGGTGAGAATGGACACCAGATTGTTCGGATAGCCGTTGTCGTCGAGCAGGGACTTTTCGTAATCGGCATCCTTGGTGTCGGTCGAGAAGCGGCCACCGAGGTTCAGCTGCAGATTATCCGCCATGTGCCAGGTGAGCTGGCCGAAACCGGCGAAGGCGTTCTCGGTCTGGTCGAACTTCTGCGAAGTCTTGCCGTAGAGGCCACCGAGGACAGGGAAGCCATTGTAATTGCTGATATAATCATATTTCACCGTGGAGTGGAGATAGAAGCCCCCGACGATGAACTAGATCGGAAGAGCACACGTCTGAACTCCAGTC
>CAYMZC010000056.1:0-14218 GCA_964394815.1 uncultured Sandaracinobacter sp.
GCGGCAGTGGATGGGCAGGCCGGGGCCGGCGATCCGGGGCACCAGCCCATAGCCTGCCCGCACGCGCTCGGTGATGGCGGGGGTGGCTGTTACCGGCCCGTCGAACATCTTCGGGTCCAGTTCATCCGCGGCACGGTTGAGATCGATGACGGCGCGGCTGTGGGTGGCTTCCAGAAGCGGGATGCCAAGTGCCGCGGCCGGGGCCAGCAGCCGGCCCACATGGGCATCTTCCATCCGGCGGATGGCGGACAGCGGCAGTTGCACGCTGCGCAAAAAGGCCTGCGGGATCAGCGTGCCGCTGTGCGGCGAAGCCATCAGCATCGCTGACTGGCCATCCAGCCGCCCGGTGCGCGTGCAAGCGTTCACCCAGCCCCGCCGCCGGCGAGAAGGGCAGGGATCCGGCCCTTGAACTGGAAGAAGCCGCGCGTGGCGTGCGGCCATGCGGCACTGTCCCATGCGCGGCGGACGGGGACGAGGCGGATGCCGGCCCGGGCCAGCGCTACCCCCATCAGCGCGAGCCGGTCGGCGACGGGGCCGACAGGGGCGCAGGGGGTCAGCACCTGCCTGAAGCCATGGCGTGCTGCCCATTGCGTGACAGCCTCGGGCAGGGTGTCGACGGGCAGGCGGCTGGCTTCGGCGGCGAAATGGGTGGCGGCGCGGACAATGCCATCATCGAGGCTGGCATTGGCATAAGCGCGCTTCAGGTCGGCCGGGTCGCCATCGATCCGGTCGGGCCCGGCGATGGCGCGCACGGGGGCGGGAAAGACCATGGTTTCGGCTGACAGATCCTCGGTGTGGAGGAAAAGGCCCGATGGCGCGTCCGGGTCGGCTTCGGGCAGGGCCGGAAGCCCTGCCGGATGGATGGGCGCTTCGGGCGGAAGCGGCGGGGCTTCGCGTGCGAGCGGAGCATCCACCCGGAATCGCCCGCAGGAGGTGCGCCTTATGGTGTCTGCCGAGGCGAGATAGCTTTTCCCCGCCGTCTGCAGCCCTGCAACCCAGCGCCAGCCCAGCGTGTTGGACGCCGGGCAGGCATCGAGCAGATGGCGGTAGAAGAAATCCGCCCCCAGCTGCCAGGGCAGTTTCAGGGTGAAGATCCAGATGGAGGCGAAGCTCATGCGGGCATGGTTGTGGAGATAGCCGGTTTCGGCAAGCTCCCGCGCCCAGAAATCGAAGCAGTCGATGCCGGTCTGCCCCGAAATGGCGGCGGAATATGCAGCGCCAAGCGACGGGGCGCGCGCCAGCTCTTCGTTCAGGCGGGCCACATCCGCGCAATAGCGTTGCCAGGCAAGCGGCCGCGCCTCGAGCCAGCCGCGCCAGTAGCTGCGCCAGCAGACTTCGAGCAGGAATTTTTCCGCTGCGGCAAAGCCATGCGCATTGAGCGCGGCGCGCGCCACTTCCTCTTCGCAAAGCAGGCGGCGGCGGATGGCGGGCGAAAGGCCCGAGACATGGGTGCGGCGCCCCGGCCCTTCATCGAAGTTGCGGTTGGCGGCGTACAGCCGGCCGGCGCGCGGCAGGAAGGCTTCCAGGCGTGCCAGTGCTTCGGCGCGGGTGGCGGGATGGTCCATCTTGGCGCCATGGCGCATTGCCGGCGGTTCTTCCATGGCCGGATCGCCGCACCGGCGTTCCGGCCGAAGCTTCAGACGGTCCGGATCGCCGCACCGGCGTTCCGGCCGAAGCTTCAGACGGTGAAGCTCTCGCCGCAGCCGCAGGAGCCCGTGGCGTTGGGGTTCTGGAACACGAATCCGGCGGTGAAATCGTCTTCCTTCCAGTCCATCACCGAGCCGATGAGATAGAGAAGCGAGCCGCCATCGACATAAAGCGTGCCGGCCGGGGTCGCGATGGCCTCGTCACCGGGCTTCGGCTCGGTCACATAATCGATCGAATAGGCAAGGCCCGAACAGCCGCGGCGCGGGGTGGACAGGCGGACGCCGGCAACAGGTTCCGGCGCCTTTGCCAAAAGATCCGCGATCCGCTGTTCGGCGGCTGGCGTCAGGGTGATGGGGGCCGGGCGCGGGCGTGCCGGCGCGCGGGGGGGGCTTTGCATGGTCATAGCATTCCAAGCTCCAGCCTGGCCTCTTCCGACATGGAGGCCGGGTTCCATGGCGGATCCCACACCAGGTTCACGTCGCAGGTGGCGACGCCGGGCACCGCCATCACGCGCAGTTCCACTTCACCCGGCATGGATTCGGCGACCGGGCAGTGCGGGGTCGTCAGCGTCATGGTGACGACGACATGGCCCTCGTCGATCTCCACCCCGTAGATGAGGCCCAGATCATAGATGTTGACGGGGATTTCCGGGTCGAAGATGTCGCGCAGCGCCGCGATCACGGCCTCTTTCAGGCTGTCTTCGTCGCCGGCGCCTTCGCCCTGGCCGGCGGAAGCGCCGAGGAAGCCTTCCAGATAGTCGCGCTGGCGCGGTGCCGCGCCGGTGTCGGCTGCCGGCGCTGGTGGCCGCGGCGGTTCGGCCGCGCCGGGGGGCGGGGCCTTGGGCGGCTCGCTCACGCTGTCCACGATTTCCACGTCGAAGCGGCGGCTGGGTCCGGTTGTCATCCGAAAATCCTCATGGTGCGTTCGATTCCCCTGGCCAGCAATTCGGCATCGGCTTCGCTGCTGTGGGCGGAAAAGCTGGCGCGGGCGGTTGCGGGCACGCCCAGCCAGCGCATCAGCGGCTGGGCGCAATGGTGGCCGGCGCGGATGGCGACACCCCCTTCATCGAGGATGGTCGCCACGTCATGGGGGTGCACATCCCCGACCGCAAAGGACAGGATGCCGGCCGATTCCTCCGGCCCGAAGAGGCGCAGGCCCGCATGGCCGGAAAGCCGTGCGCGGGCGATGGAAACGAGGGCGCGCTCATGGGCGTCGATCGCCTCTACCCCCACCTGTTCCACCCAGCGGATTGCGGCGGCAAGGCCGATGGCGCCGACGATGTGCGGCGTGCCTGCCTCGAATCGCTGCGGGGCGGGCGCATAGCTCACGGCCTCGAAGCGCACCTCGTCGATCATCGCGCCGCCGCCCTGCCAGGGCTGCATGGCATCAAGGATGGCGGCCTTTGCCCACAGCGCGCCGATACCGGTGGGGCCATAGAGCTTGTGGCCTGAAAAGACGTAGAAATCACAGCCGAGCGCTGCAACATCGACAGCAAGGCGCGGCGCGGCCTGGCAGCCATCCACCAGCAGTTTCGCACCCATGGCATGGGCGGCAGCTGCGATCTGCGGCACATCGGCGATGGAGCCGAGCACGTTCGAGACATGGGCAATGGACACAAGCCTGGTGCGCGGCCCGATCAGGGCGACAAGGGCATCGGTGTCGATCCGGCCATCGGGCGTCAGGGGGGCGACATCGATCGCCGCGCCGACTGCATCGGCCAGCATCCGCCAGGGCACGATGTTGCTGTGATGCTCCAGCTGGCTCAGCAGGATCCGGTCGCCCGGGCCGATGCTGGCGCGCCCCCAGCTTGCAGCGACGAGGTTGATGGCCTCGGTCGCCCCGCGCACGAAGACGATTTCCCCGGCATGGCCGCCGATGAAGCGGGCAACCGTCTCGCGGGCGGCCTCATAGGCCTCCGTCATCCGGGCGGAGCGGGCATAGACTCCGCGATGGACGGTCGCATAATCCTCGGCATAGGCGCGGGTGATCGCCTCGATCACGGCGCGTGGCTTTTGGGCGGTGGCTGCCGCATCCAGATAGGCCCAGCCTTCGGGCAGGCCGGGGAATTCGCCGCGCAGGTCGAGCAGCGCCGGCGCGCGCACATGGCTGGCGGCAAGCGGCATGCTGGCGTTCATGCGCGCGCCTCCATGAAGCCGGCGATCACTGCCTCCAGCTTTTCGCGCGCGGCCTCGTCTTCCAGCCCTTCCAGCGCATCGGCAAGGAAGGCGCGGGTGAGCAGGCTTTGGGCCTCGGGCATCGGCACGCCGCGCGATTGCAGGTAGAACAGCGCTGCCTTGTCCAGTTCGCCCACGGTGCAGCCATGGGCGCATTTCACATCGTCGGCGTAGATTTCCAGTTCCGGCTTCAGGTTGGCGGCGGCAGTCCGCTTCAGCACCAGCGCGCGTGCGGATTGCCCGGCATCCGTCTTCTGCGCGTCGCGCGCGACGGCAATTCGCCCGAGATAGGTGCCCGTTGCCCGGTCATCGACGACGATGCGGACCTTCTGGCTGCTGGATGCGCCGGGTTCGTCGTGGCGGATGTCCGTCACCAGTTCGACACTGGCATCGCCCGCGCCCAGCAGCACGCCACCGAGGTCGAGATGCGACCCCTCGGCCAGATGCACGACGAGTGCGACACGGGCATAGTCAGGCGCGCTGATCGCCACCATCAGCCGAAGCCGCGCACCGGGCGCAAGCCGCGCCTCGATGTCGTGGATGCCCGGCTCGGCCACATGCAGCACATGTTCGGCCGCCGCGCCTTCGGCCACCGAAATCAGGGTTGCGGGCGCCGGCGGCCACAGCCCTTCCACCGCCTTCAGGTCGGCGTAGCGCCAGGCCTCGTCCTTCCGGGTGGGAAGGGCTGTCATGCCGCGATCCCCTCATAGCCTTCGGCTTCGAGCCGCAGGGCGAGGTCGGGCCCGCCCGAAGCGACGATGCGCCCGGCCGCCATCACATGCACGCGGTCGGGGCGCACATGATCCAGCAGGCGCTGATAATGGGTAATCAACAGGACAGCGCGATCGGGCCGGCGGAAGCGGTTGATTCCCTCGGACACGATCCTCAGGGCATCGATGTCGAGGCCGCTGTCGGTTTCGTCGAGCAGGGCGAAGCGCGGTTCCAGCATGCCGAGCTGGAAGGCCTCGTTGCGCTTCTTCTCGCCGCCCGAAAAGCCGACATTCACGCCGCGCTTCAGCATTTCGATGTCGAGGCCGAGGACGGCCGCCTCGGCGCGCACGCGTTTCATGAAATCGGCGCCCGAGATTTCCGGCTCGCCGCGCAGCTTGCGCTGGGCGTTCATGGCGGTGCGCAGGAACAGCAGGTTGGAAACGCCGGGAATCTCGACCGGATACTGGAAGCCGAGGAAGAGGCCGGCGGCGGCGCGCTCATGCGGCTCCATCGCCAGCAGGTCCTGGCCGTCGAAGGTGACAGAGCCTTCCGTCACCTCATAGCCCTCGCGACCGGCAAGAACATAGGAGAGGGTCGATTTGCCCGCGCCGTTCGGGCCCATGATGGCATGGACTTCGCCGGGCTTCACCTCGAGCGTGAGGCCTTTGAGGATCTCGGTGTCGCCGATGCGGGCGTGGAGGTTCTGGATGCTGAGCATGGGTCGTCCTGTCATGCGGCCACGAAAGGGCCGATGCCATCTGTGATGCGGAAGGGCGCGGTCATCCGACGCTGCCTTCCAGGCTGATGCCGAGCAGCTTCTGCGCTTCCACCGCGAATTCCATCGGCAGTTGCTGCAGCACCTCGCGACAGAAGCCGTTGACGATGAGGGCCACGGCTTCCTCGTCGGACAGGCCACGGCTCTGGGCGTAGAATTTCTGGTCCTCGCTGATCTTCGAGGTGGTGGCCTCATGCTCGATCTGCGCCGACGGGTTCTTCACCTCGATATAGGGGATGGTGTGGGCGCCGCAGCGGTCGCCGATCAGCAGGCTGTCGCACTGGGTGAAATTGCGCGCGCCTTCGGCCGATGGACCGATCCGCACCAGCCCGCGATAGCTGTTGTCGCTGCGGCCGGCCGAAATGCCCTTGGAAATGATGGTCGATTTCGTGCCCCGGCCCAGATGGATCATCTTGGTGCCGGTGTCGGCCTGCTGGAAATTGTTGGTGACGGCCACCGAATAGAATTCGCCGACGCTGTCCTCGCCGGCCAGCACGCAGCTCGGATATTTCCAGGTGATGGCCGAGCCGGTTTCCACCTGCGTCCAGGATACCTTGGAGCGCGCGCCACGGCACAGGGCGCGCTTGGTGACGAAATTGTAGATTCCGCCCTTGCCCTCGCGGTCGCCGGGGTACCAGTTCTGGACAGTGGAATATTTGATCTCGGCGTCGGTTTCCGCGACCAGTTCGACGACCGCTGCGTGCAGCTGGTTCTCGTCGCGCTGCGGGGCGGTGCAGCCTTCGAGATAGCTGACATAGCTGCCCTCGTCGGCGATGATCAGCGTGCGCTCGAACTGGCCGGTGTTTTCCGCGTTGATGCGGAAATAGGTGGAAAGCTCCATCGGGCAGCGCACGCCCTTTGGCACATAGACGAAGGTGCCATCGGAAAAGACGGCGGCGTTGAGGCAGGCGAAATAATTGTCGCGCACCGGCACCACCGAGCCGAGATGCTTGCGCACCAGATCGGGATATTCGCGCAGCGCCTCGCTGATCGAGAGGAAGATGACGCCGGCTTTCTTCAGTTCGTCCCGGAAGGTGGTGGCAACCGACACGCTGTCGAAGACGGCGTCGACCGCCACCTTGCGCGCGCCTTCCACGCCCGCCAGCACCTTCTGCTCCTCGATGGGGATGCCGAGCTTCTCGTAGGTGCGGCGGATCTCCGGATCGAGTTCGTCGAGCGAGGCGATGGTCGGCTTCTTGCGCGGGGCGGCGTAATAATAGGCGTCCTGATAGTCGATCGCGGGGATGCGCAGCTTGGCCCACTGCGGCGTCTCCATCGTCTGCCAGATGCGGAAGGCCTTCAGCCGCCATTCGAGCATCCATTCCGGCTCGTTCTTCTTGGCCGAAATGAAGCGCACCGTATCCTCGTTCAGGCCCTTGGGCGCGAACTCCTGGTCGATGTCGGTCCTGAAGCCCCATTTGTAGGTGGAAAGCTCGTCGACCGCGGCGGCGGCCTCGGGGTTGCGCACGGGGGTTTCGATGTCAGGTCGGGCGTTCATGCGATGGCTTCCGGATTGGACCGCCGGTCGGCGGGTGCCTGGCTGGGCAGCCTTTGGGCGGATACGGGGTGCGGCGCGCCATGCGCTTCCGGCGCGATGTCCGCAAGGGAAACGGCGGAAAGGGCGGCGCGGACGGCGGCGTTCACCGGTGCCCAGTGCGGCCGCACCGTGCAATGGCCGGAAAGGTCGCAGTCGGCGCCCGGCGTGCCGCAATGGGTCAGGGCGATCGGCCCGTCGATCGCTTCCACGATATCGGCGAGGCTGATGGACCGCGCGGGGCGGGCAAGCGCGAAACCGCCCGCCACGCCGCGTTGCGAGGTGAGCAGGCCGGCGCGCGCCAGCTGGCCCAGCAGTTTCGCGACCGTAGGGGCCGGAATGGCGGACAGGCCGGCGATCTGCGAAGCCGAGGTAAGCCCGCCCGTCTCGGTCGCGCGGGCGGCCGTGGTCATCACCAGGACGCCATAATCGGCAAGGTTTGAAAGGCGCAGCATGGGTTCGGGACTCGGGCCTCGGGCGTTGCGGGTTCTTAATTCAGACTAACTGCGTCCTATTTAAGCATGGACCCTTCCCGGTCAAGCCCGGAAGCACCGGGTTGGCGGCGGCTCGTGCCGCGGTTTCACGATCCGCAGCCCGGTCGCGAGCTCCCATTCTGGCGGGCCATTGTGGCGGGCGGCGGCTTTTGGCAGGAGATGGTCATGGGCCACGCGCATGATCACCATCCCCATCCGCCGCACCACCATCATCTGGATGGGCCGGTCGCCGGCTGGCGCTATGGCACTGCCATCATCCTCAACATCGGGATCGTCGTCTTCCAGCTGGTGATCGGAATCGGCATCGGCTCAACGGCGCTTATGGCCGATGCCGGGCACAATGCCTCGGACGTTCTCGGCCTCCTGCTGGCCGGCGGGGCGGCCTGGCTGATGACACGCAACGGCTCGGCGAGGCGCACCTATGGCTATGGCAAGGCAGGTGTTCTGGCGGCGCTCGCCAACTCGCTGCTGCTTGTCTTTGCCTGCGGTGTTCTGGTGATGGAGGCGGCGGACCGGCTTTTAAGCCCGCCCGAGGCCGCGCCGCCGGGCCTGACCGTGATGCTGGTCGCCGGGGTCGCTGTTGTCATCAACCTGCTGTCCGGCTGGCTGCTGATGGCCGGGCACCCGGATGATGTGAACCGCCGGGCAGCCGTGGTGCATCTGTTCGGCGATGCAGCCGTTTCGGCGGGCGTGCTGCTGGCGGGCATCATCCTTCATTTCACGCAGGCGCGCTGGGTCGATCCGGTCGCCAGCCTCGGGATCGTGGCCGTCATTCTCGCCACAACCTGGCGAATCCTCGTCCAGTCGCTCGATCTGGCGCTTGATGCAGCACCCCGTGGGGTGGATGTGGCGGCCGTGCGCCAGTGGCTTGCAACTCTTCCCGGTGTCATGTCCGTCCATGATCTGCACATCTGGCCGATCAGCGCCACCGAAACGGCGCTGACAGCCCATCTCGTGGTGCCGGAAGGGGGCGGGGACGGGCTTCTGGAAATGGTCAGCGAGGGGCTGCGCAGCAGGTTCGGGATCGTTCACCCGACAGTGCAGCTGGAGCGCAGCGACATCGACCACTGCGACGGGCTGCACGGCTGAGATGGCGCAACTTTATTTTTATTATGGCGCCATGAACGCCGGGAAGTCGACGACCCTGCTGCAGGCCGCCTTCAACTACCGCGAGCGCGGCATGCGCCCCATGCTCTGGACCGCCGCCCTCGACGACAGGGCAGGCGAGGGGCGGATCGCCTCGCGGATCGGGCTGGAAGCCGATGCGCACATGTTTGGCCCGGGCACGGACCTTCACGCCGCAATCGCGGCGCAGCAGGCGGATTGCATCCTCGTGGATGAAGCCCAGTTCCTGAGCGCCGCCCAGGCCGATCAGCTGGCGGATGTGGTGGACGGGCTTGGCGCGCCGGTTCTGGCCTATGGGCTGCGCACCGATTTCCGGGGGCAGCTGTTTCCCGGTTCGGAACGGCTGCTCGCCATTGCCGACAAGCTTGTCGAGCTGAAGGCGGTCTGTGGCTGTGGCCGCAAGGCGACCATGAACCTCAGGATCGATGCAGCGGGAATACCGGTGCGCGCCGGTGCGCAGACGGAAATCGGTGGCAATGACCGCTATGTGGCGCTGTGCCGGCGGCATTTCATGGAAGCGTTCCGCGCCGGCTGAGCCGTCCGCGTTCCCGGATTTTCAGGATGTCCGTGGATCTCGTGTTTCTCAGGACTCTGGGGCGCAATATGCTGGCCTCAGCAGCAGGCGCAGCCTTTGGCCGGCCATTTGCAGGGTTCCATTGATTGAACCCCATGGACAGGGTCCGCGCCCGCCGGAGCGGGCGCGGAGTTACTGTCAGATCAGCTCGATGTTCACGGCTGCCTGCTTGCCGCGGCGGTCCAGCTCCAGCTCGAAGCTGATGCGCTGGTTTTCCGGCAGGTCATGCAGGCCGGCGCGTTCCACCGCCGAAATGTGAACGAAGGCGTCTGCGCCGCCATCGTCACGGGCGATGAAGCCGAAGCCCTTCTGGCCGTTGAAGAACTTCACCGTGCCTTCATAGCGGGTGCCGTCCGTTACGGGGGCGGGGCGATTGCCGAAGCCACCGGCACGGGGGCCGCGCTCGAATCCGCCTTCACGCGGAGGACGCGGACCGCGTTCTTCGACTTCGAGCGTTTCGCCGATGATCTGCACGTCGGTCGCGGAAATGCGGCCATTGCGCTCGTTCAGCGAGAACTCGAGCTCCTGGTTCTCGGCAACGTTGGTGAGTCCGGCGCGCTCCAGGGAGGAGATGTGCAGGAACACGTCTTCGCCGCCATCATCGCGCGTGACAAAGCCGAAGCCTTTCTGCGCGTTGAAGAATTTCACCTTGCCACGGGCCGTGCCGATGACGATGCCGGGGCCGCCGCGCGGGCCGCCGCCGAAGCCGCCGCCGCCACCGCCGAAGCCGCCGCCGCCACGCGGACCGCCGCCGAAGCCGCCGCCGCCACCGGGGCCACGGCCACCGCCGCCGCCACCGAAGCCGCCGCCGCCGCCGAAGCCGCCGCGATCACCGCCGAAGCCGCCGCCGCCGCCGCCGAAGCCGCCACGGCCATAGCCGCCGCCACGATCGCCGCCGGCGTCGAAACCCTCGTCAAAACCGCGACTGCGCTTATCGTCGCCCCGTCCGCGGCCACCGCGCCGCCTGTCGTCGTAACTCATTCTGGAAACTCGTCTTTCAATAGTATCATGCGCTGCCGCATTGCCCCCGGGCATGCCCGGGCGAAGTGGCGCGGCCCGCCTTCCGCATTTGCTGCCAGCATCGTGCAAGAGTGCCGGAAGCCCGATTGCACCCTCGTCAGGGCCGATACGTCATCGAAAAGCGTGTTCGCGTCTTGCATTGAACTGTGTTCCAGCATTGAACCGAGCGCATTCGACTTCGTGACAGGACTTCAAGGGCGGGTCATCCGGGCCTGGACCATGCCATTGATGGCATGCCTCAATCCCTTCTGCTCCGACTATTGCATAGCCGATTTGCAACTCACACGCGAGTCGAATCGTATAAGGGGCTGTCAGGCCCCTCTCCGGCCCCCCTATGCAGCCGCTATGCAGCCCCTATGCAGCCATGCCGGCGCACGTCAGCCCGGTGCGCCGGGCTCCTGGTGGCGGCGCGCGGGCGGCATCCAGATGCCGCCTGGCGTGTCGCCATTGTGCCATTGCTCCAGTGTCATCCCGAAGCGCTGGATTTCGTCCAGCGCGCGCCTGTCGAGCCGGGCAAGGGTGCGCATGTCCTGATCGCGGCGGACGAGAAAGGCTAGCAGCCCCGTGAGGAGCACGCCTAGCCCTGCCAGCAGGCCGTCCATCGTATCGCCCACGACAAGGGCGGCGGTTGCCGATACCGCCAGCACGATGGCGCCATCCCGGCGCGCCCGCCTGGCGTTTGCATCCTGAAGGGCTGCGCGTTCGGCGCCGATCGACGCCATCACATCCCCTGCGGCCATGCCCTGAGCCCGGGTTTCGGCCGCAACGATTTCGCCTGGCATGTACATGGGGCTTCTCCCTGAGTCCGATCCCTGAATTCCGATGAAACGGAAATACGGCCCCATGTCCGCAGGCTTTAGGCACCGGTTTCAGGCTTCGGCCCCGCCACAGGCCTCAGCGCGGGCGGCTGATGGTCGGCGGGTCGCTTGCCGGGAAGGATGCATCCAGCTGCTCGTCTAGCTTGCGGCTCTTTTCCGCGCGCAGCTTCTCGTTGCGGGCGAGGCTGTCGTCCATGCGCTTCAGCTGCTCATCCGTTGCTTCCAGCTGGCGCGCCTTGAAGTCGGCATAGGGCTCGCCATAGACATGGTTGCGCGCTTCCTCGCGGGTCAGCGGGGTTGGCGTTGCGGTCGAGGCTTCCACCAGCCAGTCCGCCAGACAGTTGCGGCAGAAACCGGCCAGCCCCATCAGTTCGATGTTGGAGGCATCCTCGCGCATGCGCAGATGGTCGAGAAGGTGGCGGAAGGCGGCAGCCTCCAGCTGCTCCATGCGCTGGTCGTCGGGTGTCTGGCTGTTCGTCATCATCCTGTCCTCCGGTTGTGCCCGCCTGCGGATCCGGGCCGGTGTGCGTGCTGATTTCCCTGGCTGGCCCGCTGGTCCGCGCCGGGCGGAGCCTGTAAGGGGCCTTGGCAAATCCCTTCCATGCTGGAAGTTGATGACAGGAGAGCCATTTGACAAGCCATCGTCCCCCCCGCGACCGGCATGTGCGGGTTCTTGCGACCCTTGGCCCCGCATCCTCGACACCCGAACAGATACGCGCGCTCTACGAGGCCGGCGCCGATGCCTTCCGCGTGAACATGAGCCACGGCGACGATGCCGGGAAGCTGGCGCTGATCGCGGCCGTTCGCTCGCTTGAAGGCCGGCTCGGCCGGCCGATGACCATCCTTGCCGACCTGCAGGGCCCCAAGCTGCGCGTGGGCCGCTTCGCGGACGGGCGGGTGGATCTGGAAACCGGCGCAGCCTTCCGTCTCGATCTCGATCCGGCGCCGGGAACCGCCAGCCGGGTGCAGCTTCCGCACCCCGAGATCCTCGCCGTGCTCAGGCCGGGGCACCGGTTGCTGCTGGATGACGGCAAGATCGTGCTGCGCGTGGTGGAGGCCGATGATGGCCATGCCCTGACCGAAGTTGTCGTGCCGGGCACACTTTCCAACAACAAGGGCGTGAACGTGCCCGATGTGATGGTGCCGCTGCCCGCCCTCACGTCCAAGGACCGGCACGACCTGTCGCTGGCGCTCGAAGCCGGGGTGGACTGGGTGGCGCTCAGCTTCGTGCAGCGCGCCGAGGATGTGGCCGAGGCGCGCAAGCTGATCGGCGGTCGGGCCAGCCTGATGGCCAAGATCGAGAAGCCCTCGGCCCTTGATGACATGGATGGAATCCTCGAGCTATCTGATGCGATCATGGTCGCGCGCGGGGACCTGGGCGTGGAACTGCCGCCGGAAGAGGTGCCTGGCGTGCAGAAGCGGCTGGTGGGCATGGCGCGGCGGGCCGGCAAGCCCGTAGTCGTGGCGACCCAGATGCTCGAATCGATGATCGTCAGCCCGTCGCCCACCCGGGCCGAAGTGTCGGACGTTGCCAACGCCATCTATGACGGCGTGGACGCGGTGATGCTTTCAGCCGAAAGCGCGGCCGGCAAATGGCCGGTGGAGGCCGTTTCGATGATGGACGCCATCGCCCGCAAGGTGGAACGCGATGCCGCCTATCAGCAGCAGGTGGGATTCGTGGAAACCCTGCCCGAACCCACCACCGCCGATGCGCTGTGCGCGGCCGCGCGCAGTATTCAGGCAACGGTGGGCGCCCGCGCCGTCGTCTGCTTCACCACCTCCGGCTCCACGGCGCGCCGGGTCGCGCGGGAACGGATCCCGGCCAACATCCTCGTCATGACCCCGAAGCTTTCGACCGCAAGGCGGCTGGGCCTGACATGGGGCGTTCACGCCATCCACACGCGCGATATCGGCAGCTTCGAGGAAATGGTCGCGAAATCAAAGCGGATGAGCCTGCGCAACCATGTCGCCGTGCCGGGTGACCGGCTGGTGGTGATGGCGGGCGTGCCCTTCGGCGTGCCCGGCTCGACCAATGTGCTGCACGTGGTGCGCGTGGTGGGGGACGAACTGGACCGTCACACCCGTCGCTGAGGTGGCGGGAGCCTGGCGCTTCGTGCCTAGATGAGGCCCAGTGCCCTGAGGCTGGCATGGGCTTCGCGGGCGATCACGAGATGGTCGTGGACGGCGATGCCCAGCGGTTTTGCGGCATCGAGAATGGATCGGGTCAGCTGGATGTCGTCCCGGCTGGGCGCCGGGTTGCCGCTGGGATGATTGTGCACGAGGATGATGGCCGAAGCGCCCAGTTCCAGCGCCCGCTTCACGATTTCGCGCGGGTAGGCCGGGGCCTGGTTCACCGTGCCGTCTCCCATCTTCTCGTCACGGATGAGGATGTTGCGGTTGTTGAGGAAGAGCACGCGAAACTCTTCCGTCAGCTCATAGGCGAGGCGGGCGTGAAGATAGTCGACCACGGCGTCGAGGCTCGCCAGCACCGGCCGGCCCAGCGCCCGGCGCTGCAGCTGCCGGACGGACAGCGCCTCGATGAACTTCAGGGCAGCCGCCGCGCCCTCGCCCAGCCCCTCCACCCGCGACAGTTCGGCGGCGGAGGCCGCGAAGACCGAGGGCAGGTCGCCGAACTCGTCGATCAGGCGTCTGGCCAGCGGCTTGGTGTCGCGCCGGGGGATGGCGAGGCCCAGCGCATATTCCAGCAGCTCATAGTCGTGGAAGCCATCCGGCCCGCCCTGCAGCAGGCGCTGGCGCATGCGCTCCCGGTGGCCGGCGCCACCATGAGACGGACCCTCTGCCGGCCCGGATTGCCCGGATTGCCCGGCGAACAGGTCCGGTTTCACTGGCGGGCCCCGGCTGGCAAGGGTCAGCCGGCGTAGGGCGGGTGATGAAGCCCGGCCGGCGAGAGGGTGAAGATCTCGCAGCCTGTCTCGGTGATGCCGATCGAATGTTCGAACTGCGCCGAAAGCGAACGGTCCCGCGTCACGGCGGTCCAGCCATCGTCGAGGATTCGGGCGGCGGCCTTGCCGAGGTTCAGCATCGGTTCGATGGTGAAGAACATGCCGGGCCGCAGTTCGGGCCCGTCGCCGGCGCGGCCCGCGTGCAGGATGTTGGGCGCCATGTGAAAGCGGCGTCCAAGCCCGTGGCCGCAGAAATCCCGCACCACGGACAGGCGGTTGCGTTCGGCATGGCGCTGGATGGCGGCGCCGATGTCACCCACGGTGTTACCGGGTTTTGCCGCCTCGATCCCCAGCATCAGGGCCTCGTAGGTCAGGTCCACGAGGCGGCGTGCCTTCAGCGGCGGTTCCCCCACGAGATACATGCGGCTGGTGTCGCCGTGCCA
>CAYMZC010000057.1:0-14144 GCA_964394815.1 uncultured Sandaracinobacter sp.
CGAAGTCTTGCGCTTGGGGACTGCCATGAGGCACCTTCTTCTTGATGTCTGTCGGCCGGCGCGCGCGGGTTGCGCCCGACAAGCCGGGTCTGTCTGGATTCGAGCGGGCCGTCTTACGCGAAAACCGCCAAAAGGCAAGAGCAGGCCAGGCTGTTCCCGCCGTGCCGCAGCCGAGCTGGCGCCATGCCGCTTGCCCGCATGGCCCCGCTTGCGCCAAGAAGGGCCATGATTCCAGCCTTTCTCGGCCTCTCGGGCCTTGCCCTCACCGATGCGGAACGCCAGCTCTTCCGCGCTGCCGACCCGGCAGGCTATATTCTTTTCCGGCGCAACATCGATACGCCCGATCAGCTGCGCGCCCTGACCGATGCGCTGAAATCCCTTTCCGGCCGGGATACCCTGCCCATATTGATTGATCAGGAAGGCGGCCGGGTCGCACGGCTGCGGCCGCCGCACTGGCCAGAATTCCCCCCGCCCGACATCTTCGGCGCCGCCTGGAACAAGGCCCCGCTGACCGCGATGGCCGCCGCCCGCGCCAACGCACAGGCCCTGGGGGTGATGCTGGCGGAACTGGGCATCACCGTCGATTGCCTGCCGCTGCTCGACGTGAAGGCCGAGGGCATGCACGACGTGATCGGGGACCGCAGCTACGGCACGGATCCTTACATGGTCGCCTCGCTCGGACGCGCCACGCTCGACGGGCTGAAGGCCGGCGGAGTCGTCGGCGTTGTGAAACATATTCCCGGCCATGGCCGCGCAACGCTCGATTCGCACCTTGCCCTGCCCACCGTGACGGCAAGCGCCGAGGCGCTGGAAACCGACCTCATTCCCTTCCGCCGGCTGGCGGATGCACCGATGGCGATGACAGCCCACATCCTCTATACCGCCTGGGACGAAACGCTCTGCGCCTCATTGTCGCCGAAGATCATCGGCGACATCATCCGCGGCAGCATCGGCTTCGACAATCTGCTCATGTCGGACGATCTCGGCATGGAAGCCCTCGCTACCCAGCCGGGCGGCGAAACGATGGGCGGGCGGGCGGCCGGCGTCATCGCCGCCGGCTGCGACATCGCCCTTCACTGTTCCGGCGATCTTGCCGAAATGGAAGCCGTGGCGGGCGCGCTGGGGCCGATCGGTGCCGCAGCGCTCGAACGGCTGGAACGCGCCATGACCTGGCCCGCGCAGGCGGATGGCCACACGGTCGCTTCGCTCGCGGCGCGGCGCGATTCGCTTATCGCTGCGGCATGAGCGGGGCGGCCGCTTCCCCGCCGGCCTCCGAAACGCTGATCGTCAGCTTCGAAAGCTGGGAAGGCCCGCTCAACCTGCTGCTTTCGCTGGCGCGCGGCCAGAAGATCGACCTTGCGACCATCCCGATCCTGCCGCTGGTCGACCAGTATCTCGCCTTCATCGCCGAAGCCCGCGCCCTCAGGCTGGAAATCGCGGCCGACCATCTCGTGATGGCGGCCTGGCTCACCTATCTGAAATCCGCGCTGCTGCTGCCGCAGGAGGAAGCGCCCGACCCGGACCCGAACGAACTCGCCGAAAGGCTGCGCTGGCGGCTGCAGCGGCTGGAGGCGATGCGCGCCGCCGCCGACAGGCTGATGGCGCGCGACATCCTGGGCCGGGACATTTTCCTGCGCGGCATGCCGGAAGGCCTGCGCACCGTCCGCGCGACGCGAGTGGATTGCAGCCTCTATGACCTGCTCTCGGCCTATGGCGCCCTGGCCGGCCGCGCCCGCGCCACAAGCTGGACCCCGCATGACAGGGGCGCCATCTGCTCGCTGGAGGAAGCGCTGGAGCGCCTGACGTCGATGATCGGCCGCACGCCATCATGGACGGAACTGGAGACATTCCTGCCAGAGGGGCTTTCCCCGCCGCTTGCCCGCTCGACGCTGGCCTCATCCTTTGTCGCGGCGCTGGAACTGGTGCGCACCGGCGCTGCGGAAATCAGCCAGAAAGCCCCGTTCGGCCCGCTGGTGCTGCGGGCGCGCCAGACCGGCCCGGAAAAGCCCGGCTCAGCCGGCTGACGGCAGCGGCGGGCGCTGGCTGCGCCAGCCCGTCTCCGCCTCCAGTTCCGCAGCCAGTTGCAGCAGCAGCGCATCCTCTCCGAACCGCCCCTGCGCCATGATGCCGATGGGCAGGCCATTGTGCGTGCGCGCCAGCGGCAGGTTCATGGCCGGCGTGCCGGTCTGGTTGGCGAAAGTCGCGAAGGGGGAAAAAGCCATGAACTCGCGCCCATAGACCGCCGAATCCTCGTTGGAGAGGGACAGGATGCCGAGATTGACCGGCGGCTTGGCGAGCGTCGGCGACAGCAGCACGTCGTAATCGCGGAAGAAATGGTCGAGAACGCTGGACGCATCCTGGAACCAGTCGAGCGCGCGCTGCAATTCGGAAGCGGGGCGCGTCTGCCCGATGTGCCGCCACATGGCTGTCATCGGCTCGATATCGTCGGCCGTCGCTTCCCGGCCCTTCAGCAGCGCATGTTCGGCAAGCGTGCGGGCGGTGCAGGCGGCCACCGTCACCGACTGGGCGGCGGCCAGCATCTCGGCATCGATCTGCGGCCGGTCTTCCACGACATGGTGGCCAAGCCGGCGCAGCAGCAGGGTTGCATCGTGGATGGCGGCATGCACATCGGGGTCGATCCGCACGCCCGAGAAGGGGGTGGGCATCACGGCGATCCGCAGGCGGCGCTGCTTGCGCGACAGGGCCGCCATGTAGCCGCCATCCGGATGGCGCGGCATCACCCGCGAGCCCGGCTGCGGCCAGCCGAACACATCGAGGAAGGCCGCGGAATCGCGCACGCTGCGGCTGATCGGCCCGATGACGGACAGGCCGTTCCAGTTCTCCACCCGGTCGAGCCCGTGCGGAATGAGGCCACGCGATGTCTTGAGACCGAAAACGCCGCAGCAGCTGGCGGGAACGCGGATGGAGCCGCCGCCGTCGCTCGCCTGCGCCAGCGGAACCGCGCCGACAGCCACGGCAACCGCCGCCCCGCCGGAAGAGCCGCCGGCAGTGCGCTCGGGGTTCCAGGGGTTGCGTGTCTTGCCTTTGGCGATGCTTTCCGTGGTCACGGTGAGGCCCAGTTCCGGCGTCGTCGTCTTGCCGAAGGTGACGAGGCCGGCTTCATCGGCCCTGACCATGAAGCTCGAAGGCTTGTCGGCCACATGATCGAGATAGCGGCTGCCCGAACCGGTGCGTACGCCGGGGATGTCGACGCCCAGGTCCTTCACCAGGAAAGGGACGCCGGCCAGCGGGCTTTCGCGCAAGGGGGCCCTGGCCTGCGCCCGGGCGCGGTCATGGCATTCCTGTGCGATATAGTTGAAGTCGGGGTCGGTCGCTGCCACTCGTGCAAGCGCCGCATCCAGAAGCTCGGCCGCCGTCACGTCGCCACGGCGCAGATGCTCCGCAAGGCCGACGGCATCCTCGCGATCATAAAGGTCCAGGATGTCGCTCATGTCAGTGTCTCCAGGCGGTCGAGCGCGGCCGAAAGATCGGCGATGAGGTCCGCCGGATCCTCGAGGCCGATGGAAAGGCGCAGGGTCATGCCCGGCGCCTCGAAGCGGCTGACTGTGCGCAGCCGCTCTGGCGAAGTGGGGATGGCGAGGCTTTCATAACCGCCCCAGGAAAAGCCCATGCCGAAATGGGAAAGCCCGTCGAAAAAGGCCGGCGCATCGGCGCGGCTGCCGCGGTCGAGCACCACGCCGAACAGGCCGGCGGCGCCGCTGAAGTCGCGCTTCCACAGCGCATGGCCGGGGCAATCCTCGAACGCGGGGTGCAGCACACGGTGCACCAGCCTGTGCCCTTTCAGCCAGCGGGCGATCTCCAGCGCCGATCTGCCCGACCGCTCCATCCTGAGCGGCAGGGTGCGGAAGCCGCGCAGGGCAAGGGCTGCATCATCGGCCGAAACGCACTGGCCGAGCTGTGCCGCCGTGGCGCGCAGCTTTTCGAAATGGCCGGGAACGGCTGAAACGCTTCCCATCAGCAGGTCGGAATGGCCGCCGACATATTTGGTGACAGCCTGCATGACCATGTCGCAGCCGGCGGCAATGCCCTTGAACAGCAGGCTGGCGGCCCAGCTGTTGTCGAGAAGGGTGGCGATGCCGGCCGCGCGGGCGGCCGCCGCCATGGCTGGCACATCCTGTACCTCGAAGGTGAGGGAGCCGGGCGATTCGAGAATGAGAAGTCGCGTTTCGGGGCGGAACAGGCCGGCGATGCCGGCGCCGATCAGCGGGTCATAGGCTTCCGCCTCGACCCCCATGCGCTTCAGGAAACCGAAGCAGAAGCTCGTCGTCGGATCATAGGCGCTGTCGGGGATGAGCAGATGATCCCCCGGCCCCACAGCCGAAAGAATGGCCGCCGCAAGCGCCGCCACGCCCGACGGAAAGAGCAGGGTGCCGGCGGAGCCGGGCTCCAGCCCGTTCAAGGCTTCCCTGAGGGCCCATGCCGTGGGGGTGCCCTTGCGGCCGTAGAAAAGCGTGTCGTCGGCCGCGCGCCCGGCGGCGTCCATGTCGGCGATGCTGGGGTAAAGGATGGTGGAGGCGCGCCACACCGGCGGGTTGACGATCCCGCCGGTGCCTTCGCGATTCTGTGTCCATTCCGCCCGCCGGCCAGCCGTTACCGCCCAGGTGTCCGCAGAGACATCCGGGCGCGAATGTGCCGGGGTGCCGGGCAGGCTGGCCGGCTTTCCATCCCGCTGCATGCTGCCGCTGCGACGGGCTGGCTTCAGGCGCCTGTCACCACGGGCGTATCGGGCTGGGAGCCCCATTCCGCCCAGCTGCCATCATAAAGAGCGACATCCCTGGCGCCGAGCACATGGGCCGCCAGATAGATGCTGGCGGCGGTCACACCGGAACCGCAGGTGGCGATCAGCGGCTTTGCCGGGTCGATTCCGGCCTTTTCGAAGGCCGCGCGCAGGCCCTCGGCATCCTTCAGCCTGCCTTCGCTGGTGTAAAGTTCGGTGTGCGGCAGGTTCTTCGCGCCGGGCATGTGGCCCGGGCGCGAACCCGGCCGCGGCTCGGGGTCGACGCCGGCAAAGCGGGCTGCCGGGCGGGCATCGGCCACCTGGGCGGCGCCGGTCTTCAGATTTTCGCGCATTGCGGCAAGATCGCGCACCGAAGACGTATCGGACCAGACGGTGAAATGCCGGTGGCGGACGACAGGGCGGCCGCTTTCCAGCGGGCCGCCGGCAGCCTTCCAGGCGTCCAGCCCGCCATCCAGCACGGCCACCTGATGCGCGCCGAAGATGCGGAACATCCACCAGGCCCTCGCAGCCGACTTCAGGGGGCTGTTGTCATAGACGATGATGCGCGAGCCGTCGCCAAGGCCCATGGCCTGCGCCCGGCTGGCGAATTTCTCGGGCGTGGGCAGCATGTGCGGCAGGCCGGAGTTGAGATCGGCGACTTCGTCAAGGTCTAGGAAGACAGCGCCCGGAATATGGGCCGCCTCGAATTCCTCGCGGGCGTTGCGTTCATGTGCCGGCAGGAAAAGGGTTGCGTCGACGAGGCGCACGTCGCTTTTCTGATATTCGCCCTTGAGCCATTCCGCGCTGACGATCGCGTCCATATCTTCCCCATTCCGGCTGTGTGTCCTGCCGCATCTCTAACCGGGCCTTCCACGCGCGACAAGCATTGAGGCCCTGCCGCCTATCGGGGGGGGTGCTGATTCCGGGCGGGGCGCAAGCAAATGGCCGGCCGGCCGTTCCTCTTCTGCACGCCCCCCATCATGGGGGCGGCACGACACGGGTCGGTCGAAACGGAACGGAACATGGAACAATTGTCTCCCGAAGCACTGAAATGGCTGCGGGAACTGGCGCGCCAGGCAGAAGAGGTGCAGGCCGCAATGCCCTGGCCGGCAGGCCGCCACAGTTCGCGGCCCCTGATGCCGGACCTGATGCCGGACGCCAGGCCGAATTCGGCGCCGGATACGCTGCCCCCGGAAGAAACGGTGCAGCCCGAACCGCGCGGAATCGAGCGGCGGATCACCCGCCGGGCCGAAATGCTGTGGCGCCGCCTGTCCGACAGCGCCGAATGCCCAGGCAAGGACTGCCCCGCGGCCGAAGCGCTGCTGCGGTTTCTGCAGCCGCCTTTCGGCGCCAGCAGCCTGGCGATCGCCATGCCGCCGCACCCCGGCGACATGCAGGCCCGGCAGCCCCGCATCACCCATGTGGGCAAGGCGCTTGCCGATCTCGGCCTGATGAACCCCGAGCCGCCCATGGCTGCGCTCATGGCCACGCTCAGGGCATCCATGCTGGTTCTGGCGGGCGAGGCGCTGGGCAGCGGCCAGCCGCAGCATCTCGACACCGACGCGGGCAGCGGCAGGACCGATCTGGGCCTGGGCGGCGAACCGATCCTGATGCGGGCGGTCGCCCTGCCCTTCGCGGCGGCAGCCGGCGCCGGCCCGTGTGCAATTGTCGTCTGCTCCTGGCGGCGCTTGCTCTCCCGGCACGAGACGGATGCGCTGCACCGGGAACTGGCCGCGACGACGGACTGGCTTGGCGATGTGACAGGCGGGCAGGCCGAGAGCCGGTGATGGCCGCCCTTCCGGGTTCCGCCAGCACCCTGCCCCGACACCCTCTGCTTGAAGCCCGGGAGGAGAGCGAATAGGCTCGGTGGCATGAAAAGGGGCCGGAAAAACCGCCCCCCAGAAAATGGACCGCCCCGGGATGGACCGGCCCCGACCGGGAAGGTCCAGCACGCGGGCGGCGAGCACAAGAGGTTCCCGATGCCCGCCAATTCTTCCAAGGCTTCCGAAGCGGAAAAAAGCGATCCCGCGTCTTTTCCGGACGCGCTGCGCGCACAATTTCACGAACTGCTCTTCGAAACGGCGCCGCCTTCCGAACTGGAAGGCCTCGATGCCGCCGAAAAGGCCCGCGTCGCCGATCTCGCCCTCGGCTTTCTTGCCACGCGCGCGCCCGGCAGCCACAAGCTGCTTGTGGGTGCCGGAGAGGGGGAAGCGGGCCAGCCCCGCCGCATGCCGGTCATGCTGCTGACGGACGACATGCCCTTCCTGGTGGACAGCGCGACCGCCGCCGTATCCGGGCAGGGGCTCGACATCTTCCGTATCATCCACCCCATCCTGCGTGTGCGCCGCGATGCCGACGGACGGCTGGTTTCGCTCGGCGATGCCGATGCGCCCCTCGAATCCCTGATCCTGATGGACGTGCAGCGCGCCCCGGCCCGCAAGCGCGCCAGCCTGCAGGAACATCTCGACCATGTGTACACCGATGTGCGCCTGGCCGTGGAAGACTGGCAGCCCATGCTGGCGAAGCTGCGCGACGCCGCCCGCGCCCTCAATGAAAACCCGCCGCCGCTGGCGCCCCATGTGCTGGCCGAAAGCGTCGCCTTCCTCGACTGGCTGGCAGCCGACAATTTCACCCTGCTGGGCGCAACCGATGGCGAAGCGCGCCTTGGCATCCTGCGTGAGGAAGAGCGCTGGCCCGTGCCGGCCCTCGATGATTCGGGCGAGGCGCTGGGCATCCACAAGGCGCCGATGCGCTCCACGATCCACCGCACGGCGCACTTCGATCTGATCAGCGTGAAGCGGTTCGACAAGCAGGGCCGCCCTGTCGGCGGCTGGCTGTTCCTCGGCCTTTTCGCCAGCACGGCGCTGCGCGAATCGCCGCGCCGGGTGCCGCTGGTGCGCCGCAAGGTTGCCGAAGTGCAGGACAGGCTCGGCTATTCGCCGCGCAGCCACGCCGGGCGCGCCCTTTCCCATGTGATCGAGACATTCCCGCGCGAGGAAATGTTCCAGATCGACACGCAAGAGCTTCTGGACATGACGCGGGGCCTGCTGTCCCTGCTGGACCGGCCACGCCCGCAGCTTTTCGTGCGGCGTGACCGGCGGGCGGCCAATGCCTCCGTCCTCGTCTATGTGCCGCGCGATCTCTATTCGGCCGATCTCAGGCTGCGCGTCGGCTCCATGCTTGCGAAGGCCTTTGGCGGCCGCATCGGCAAATATGATGTGGAATTGCGCGCCGAGGGGCTGGCGCGGGTGCATTATGCGCTCGAAGCCGTGGAACGGGAACCGTCCCCGGAAACGCTGAACGCCGAACTGGTGCGGATGACCCGCGGCTGGGAAGACCAGCTGGAACTGGAACTGGTCGATCAGGCCGGCCCGGTCCGGGCCGCCCGCCTTGCCCTCACCCATGGCCGCGCCTTTTCGCCCGGCTATCGCGCCGAATTCACCCCGGCAGAGGCCGCACACGACATATTGCGCCTGACGGCCCTGTCCTCCCCCGATGACCGGCATGTCGCCCTTTCGCGCCGGCCGGCGGATCCCGACACCATCATCCGGCTGAAGATCTACCGGCTGGGCGAGATCATCCCGCTTTCCGATTCGGTGCCCATTCTCGAGAATTTCGGTTTCCGGGTGATCGAGGAGGTGCCCTATGATCTCGCCGATGGCGTGATCGGCTGGGTACATGACTTCAAGCTCGAAACCGGGGCGTCCGTCAGCGATCTCGACGGATTCTGCAGCGTGGTCGCGCCAGCGCTCGACGCGGTGCTGACCGGCACCCAGGAAAATGATGCCTTCAACGCCCTGATCCCGGCCTGCGGCCTCAGCGCCGAGGAAGCGAACTGGGTGCGCGCCTGGTTCCGCTATCTCAGGCAGACGGGCGCCTCCTACGGCATCCAGACAGCCGTGGACGCGCTGAAGCGCAACCCGGATGCGGCACGGGCGCTCATCACCCTGTTCCGCACCCGCCACGATCCGGAAGGGCAGGGCAGCGCCGAGGAAGCCGCGCGGCACCTGCATGGCCTGCTCGATGCCGTTCAGTCGATCGACGATGACCGCATCCTCAGGCTGTTCCAGGGCCTTGTCGACGCGATCCTGCGCACCAACGCCTTTGCGCCGGGCAGCCCGGCCGCCCTTGCCTTCAAGCTGGAATCGGCGCGGGTGCCCGGCCTGCCCAAGCCGCTGCCGTGGCGCGAGATCTGGGTCTATTCGCCGCGCGTGGAAGGCATCCACCTGCGTGGCGGGCCGATCGCGCGCGGGGGGTTGCGCTGGTCCGACCGGCGGGATGATTTCCGCACCGAGGTGCTCGGCCTCGTGAAGGCGCAGATGGTGAAGAATTCGGTGATCGTGCCCACGGGCGCCAAGGGCGGCTTCTATCCGAAGCAGCTGCCCGACCCGGCGACCGACCGCGAGGCCTGGGCCGCCGAGGGCCGCGAGGCCTACAAGCTCTTCATCCGCACCCTCCTCTCCGTCACAGACAACCTCGACAGCGAGGGCCAGGTGGTGCCGCCCGCGCATGTGAAGCGGCTCGACGGCGACGACCCCTATCTCGTCGTCGCCGCCGACAAGGGCACCGCCACCTTCTCGGACACGGCGAACGCCATTGCCGAAGAAACGGGCTTCTGGCTGGGCGACGCCTTCGCCAGCGGCGGCTCCGTCGGCTATGACCACAAGGCGATGGGCATCACCGCGCGGGGCGCCTGGGTGTCGGTAACCCGGCATTTCGCCGAAATGGGGATCGATGTGCAGGCCGATTCCGTCACCGTCGCCGGCGTCGGCGACATGTCGGGCGACGTGTTCGGCAACGGCATGCTGCTTTCGAAGGCGATCCGGCTCGTCGCCGCCTTCGATCACCGCCACATCTTCCTCGACCCGGCGCCAGACCCGGCGGCAAGTTGGGCCGAGCGCGAGCGCCTGTTCCGGCTGCCGCGCTCGTCATGGGCGGATTATGATGCAAAGCTGATCTCGAAGGGCGGCGGCGTCTTTTCCCGCACCACCAAGTCGATTCCGCTTTCGCCCGAGGTGCAGGCGCTGCTCGGCATCACGGCCGAAGCGCTGGCCCCGTCCGAACTGATGGCCGCAATCCTGAAGGCCGAAGTCGACCTGCTGTGGTTCGGCGGCATCGGCACCTATGTGAAGGCAGCCTCCGAAAGCCATGCCGATGTCGGGGACAGGGCCAATGACGCGCACCGCGTGAACGGCCAGGACCTGCGGGCCAGGGTCGTCGGCGAAGGCGCGAACCTGGGCGTCACCCAGGCCGGGCGGATCGAGGCGGCGAGCCTCGGGGCCAGGATCAACACCGACTTCATCGACAATTCGGCCGGGGTCGACACCTCCGACCATGAAGTGAACATCAAGATCGCGCTTGGCGCGGCCGAACGCGCCGGCAAGCTCGACCGTGGCCGCCGGGACACCATCCTGTCGGGCATGACGGATGCCGTTGCAGCACTCGTCCTCCACAACAACAAGGCGCAGACACGGGCGCTTTCGATCGCGGAATCGCGTGCGGCGCGCATGCTCGATTCGCATGTGCGGCTGATGGAGGCGCTCGAAGCCGCAGGCCGGCTGGACCGGGCTGTCGAGGGCCTGCCGACCGCGCGCGATATCGAGGAGCGCAAGCGCCTCGGCCGGGGTCTCACGCGGCCGGAACTCGCCATCCTTCTCTCCTATACCAAGATGGACCTGAAGGAGGCGCTGGTCGCAAGCCCGCTGGTGGAGGACCGTCTGCTGGAGGCGGACCTGTTCCGCGCCTTCCCCGAAAGCATGCAGGCGGATTTCGGGGACGAAATCCGGGGCCATCAGCTGCGCCGCGAGATCGTGGCGACGAAACTTGCCAACATGCTGGTGAACCGGGGCGGGCTGACTCTCGCCCACGACCTCGCCTCGGAACTGGGTGCGCCGCTGGCAACCGTTGCCGCCGCCTTCGTATCTGCCCGCGCGCTGTTCGACCTTCCCGCGCTCTGGGCGCTGATCGATGAGGCCGAGGTTCCGGCAACCGTCGCGCTGGCGTTGCATGCCGAAGCCATCGATGTCACGCGCGGGCTGGTGGCGGACCTTGCGCGCCGGTCGGGCGCGGAAAGCCCGGACCGCCTCTCGCAGCGGCTGGCGCCGGGTCTCTCCCGGCTTTCCGGTTCGCTCGAACAGCTGCTTCGGCCCGAACCGCGTGCCCAGGTCGAAGCCGTTCGCCAGCGCCTTGCGCAGATGGGGGCGCCCGCCGCCATCTCGGACGAGATTGCCCGGCTCCACGCCCTGTCGGGCGCGGCCGGCATTGCGGCGCTGGCCTCGGACCGCGGGCTGGATGAAGCGGCAACGGCCGAAGCCTATACGCGGCTTGGCGAGGCACTGGGGATCGACTGGGCGCTGGGCGCGGCGCGCGCGCTCTCCCCGGCAGACAGCTGGGAGCGGCTGCTCGCTTCCAGCAGCGCCCGCGCCTACGAGACCATGCGCCTCGATCTCATCCGCGCGCTGACCGGCGATGGCGCGGATCCGCTGGCTGCCGTGGAAGCCTGGCTTTCCGGCCATGCAGCAACGGTAACGGCGCTTTCCCGCACGATCGCGGCCGCGCGCCTGTCCGGTGCGCCAACGCTCGCCATGCTGGCGCAGCTGGCAACGGCGGCACGGTCGGCACTGTCTGCCTGAGGCCGGAGGGCGCAGGCCGGAGGGCGGTGGGCAGAGCGTGTCATTGGCTGATCAGAAGGGGCGGGCCTTGCCTTCCGGCGCCGCCGGGGCTATGGCCCGCCCCTTCATGACGAAGGCCGGAGGAGCCCCACGGGAATTCGCCCGGGGCTTGCCGATCGGCAGAGACAGGAAAGAGAGACCATGCCGTTTTACGAGCATGTCTACCTCGCGCGTCAGGATCTGGCGCCCGCACAGGTGGAAAGCATCACCGAAGCGTTCACGAAGGTCATCACCGACAATGGCGGCACCGTCGCCGGCACGGAATATTGGGGCCTGCGGAACCTCGCCTATCGTATCGCCAAGAATCGCAAGGCCCATTATGTGCTCCTCAATATCGAGGCGCCCGCCGGAGCCGTGCAGGAAATGGAGCGCCAGGTCGCCCTCAACGAGGACGTGATCCGCTACCAGACCATCCGTGTGGATGCGCTGGAAGCCGGCCCCTCCGCGATGATGAAGAAGTCCGACCGCAGCGAGCGCGGTCCCCGCGGCGAACGCGGTGATCGTGGCGACCGTGGTGACCGTGGTGACCGTGGCCCCCGCCCCGAACGCGCCGAGCGCGCCCCGCGTGAAGAAGGGAACTGGTAATGGCACGCCCGTTTTTCCGTCGCCGCAAGAGCTGCCCGTTCTCGGGCGCCAATGCGCCGAAGATCGATTACAAGGATGTCCGCCTGCTGCAGGGCTTCGTGTCCGAGCGCGGCAAGATCGTTCCCTCGCGCATCACCGCCGTTTCGGCGAAGAAGCAGCGTGAACTGTCCAAGGCCATCAAGCGCGCACGCCATCTTGGCCTGCTGCCCTATCTCGTGAAGTAAGGAGGGCGCGGACATGGACGTCATTCTTCTCGAACGCGTGGAAAAGCTCGGCCGCATCGGTGATGTGGTCAATGTGAAGCCGGGCTATGCCCGCAACTTCCTGCTGCCGCGCGGCAAGGCCCTTCGCGCCACCGAAGCCAACAAGGCGAAGTTCGAAGCGCAGCGCGCCCAGATCGAAGCCGATAACGCAAAGCGTCGCGAAGCCGCCGAAGCGCAGGCCGCCACCATGACCGACATCTCGGTCGTGATCATCCGCCAGGCATCGAACGCAGGTTCGCTCTACGGCTCCGTCTCCGCACGCGACATCGCCGAGGCGGTGGCCGAAGCCGGGCACAAGGTGACGAAATCCGCCGTCGTGCTCGACCGGCCGATCAAGTCGCTGGGCATCGAGGTGGTGAAGCTGGTGCTGCACCCCGAAGTCAGCGTCACTGCCAAGGTGAACGTTGCCCGTTCGCCCGAGGAAGCAGAACTTCAGGCCAAGGGCGTGGATGTCACGGCTGACCTGTTCGAGCGTGAGGAAGCCGGCTTCACCGAAGCCTATGATCCGAACGCCGAACCTGGCAGCATCGCCGTCGAAGGCGAGGAAGCCGCTGAAGAGGCCGGCGAACAGACGGCCTGAGGCACTATCGCCAGACACGCGCCGGCCACGGCGCGTGGACCGGCGGAATGAAGGGCGCACGGACATCCGTGCGCCCTTTTTTCATGCCATGATCAGCAGCCCGGAAGAGCACGGACCCGGAAGAGCACGGACCCGGAAAGCACGGACCCGGAAAGCGCGGCTCAGCTTTTGCCGGATCAGCCGTGAATTGCCTGCCACACCTTCAGCGCCTGGGCAGTCTCGGCCACGTCGTGCACGCGCACCCAGGTGGCACCGGCTTCCGCTCCACGCAGCGCCAGCGCAAGGCTTCCCGGCAGACGGTCGCTGGCCGGGGCCGGCCCCGCCAGGGCGGGAATGAGGGATTTGCGGCTTGCCCCCAGCAGGAAGGGAACCCCAAGGCCATGAAAGGCCTCCAGCCCCCGCAGCAGGGCGAGATTGTGCTCCAGCCCCTTGCCGAAGCCGATGCCCGGATCGGCAATCAGGCGCGCGCGGGCGATTCCGGCTGCCTCGCAGGCGGCAATGCGCGCCGCAAGATGCGCCAGCACCTCGGCCAGCACATCCTCATAGCGTGCCAGCGCCTGCATGGTCTGCGGCGTGCCCGGCATGTGCATCAGCACCACGGGCACATCGGCGGCCGCGGCCACCGCCAGGCTTTCAGGGTCAGCCATCAGGGCCGACACATCGTTCAGCATCACGGCCCCGGCATCGAGCGCCGCCTTCATCACGCCGGCCTTCATGGTGTCGATGGAAACGGGAACGCCATGCCGGGCCAGCCCTTCCACCACCGGGATTGTTCGGGCCAGTTCCTCTTCAAGCGGCACCGGCTGCGCGCCGGGCCGCGTGCTTTCGCCGCCCACGTCGATGATGTCGGCCCCGGCCGCCCGCATGGCAAGCCCCGCCGCAATGGCCGCCTCCGCGTCCGAATGCCGCCCACCGTCCGAGAAGCTGTCGGGCGTGACATTCAATATGCCCATGATGCGTGTCGGCATGGCGGTCAGGCCGGATAGGACAAAAGGCTCGAAGGCTCGACGCCCAGCGCCAGCAGCCGGTCCGCGCCACCCAGCCCTTCCAGTTCCATCACGAACAAGGCCTGCGCGACCGTTCCGCCGGCCTTGCGCACCAGGCTGACGGCGGCTTCGGCGGTGCCGCCCGTCGCCAGCACATCATCCACCAGCAGCACGCGCGCGCCTGCCGGCACGGCATCGGCGTGAAGCTCCAGCCTGTCGGTGCCATATTCCAGCGCATAATCATGGCCGATGGTGGCATGGGGCAGCTTGCCGGGCTTGCGCACGATCACCAGCCCCTTGCCGAGATGATTGGCAAGCGCT
>CAYMZC010000058.1:0-14066 GCA_964394815.1 uncultured Sandaracinobacter sp.
CCGGTCATATTCCAGCAGCTCGGCCGGGCCGAGGTTGCGGGCGATGAGGATGCTGTCTTCCCTGAGGCCGCGCTGCGCCGCCGTGCCCGACTGGCCAGACACGATACGGATGAGCCGGTTCGAGAGATCCTCGAGATCGTGCAGCCGCTCGCGCAGATAGGGGTCGGTGGCGGCGCCCAGGCGGATGCGCTGGGCCTGGGCGACGGCCTCGATCGCGGCCTCGGCCGTCAGGCCGCCGTCGATGCCGTCCTGGATGCGTCGCGCCCAGCCTTCGTCCAGCGCGAACATCTTGTAGGTTTCGAGGATGTCCTCATGGTCGCCGGGGCCGGCGAATTCCGCGCGGCTGACCATCTGGTCGATTTCCTCGCGCATCTTCTGGAAGGCCACCTTCAGACGTGCGTGTTCCTCTGCGGCGTCTTCGGCAACGGTGCGCGTGATCACCACGCGCGGCTGGTGATAGACGGCTATGCCACGCGCCATGCCATCCACCAGCTTCAGGCCGGCCAGCCTGAGCGGGGCGGTATCGCGAACCGGGCGCGCGGCGGCGTCCGTCTCGTCCACGAGGCCGGCGGCCGCGATCAGTTCGGCCAGCACCATCGCCACCGTCTGCAGCGCCTCGATCTCGACATCGTCATAGTCGCGCGGCTGCACATGCTGGACTGCCAGCACGCCGACCGTTCGCTCCCGCCGGATGATGGGAACGCCGGCGAAGCTGTGGAAGCGGTCTTCGCCGGTTTCCGGGCGATAGGCGAAGCGCGGGTGCAGGCTTGCTTCGGCGAGGTTCAGCGGCGACCGGTTTTCGGCGATGGTGCCCACAAGGCCCTGGCCTATCGCCAGCCGCGTGACGTGCACGGCGCTCTGCAGCAGGCCGCGCGTGGCGAACAGCTCGAGCATGCCGTCCCGCAGCAGATAGACCGAGGCCACCTCGGATTCCAGCGCATCGGCGATCAGCTCCGCCACCTGGTCCATCTTGGCCTGGGTGGGGGTTCGGGCCGCCATCACATCATGAAGGCGGCGCAGCAGCTCGCGTGCGCTGCCGGCCGGCATCAGCGCGTTGTCCCGTCCGGCGCCCTGTGGCGCGCCAGCGCCGCCTCGGCTTCGGTGACAAGGCTGTGCATGATGTCGGCGACCGGCTCGATGGCCGTCACCATGCCGACGGACTGGCCAGCCATCACCGAGCCATTCTCGACATCGCCGTCGATCACGGCGCGCCTGAGCGCCCCGGCCCAGAAATGCTCGATTTCCAGCTGGGCTTCGGCCAGTGCCACGTCGCCGGCTTCGATTTTCGCCACCATCTCGCGCTGCTTGGCCATGAAGGCCTCGGACCCGGCGTTGCGCAGCGCACGGACGGGAATGACGGGCAGGCGCGGATCAAGCTGGACGGAAGCGACGGCATCGCGCGCGGGGGCGCGCAGGAAGGCCTTCTTGAAGGCCTCGTGGGCGATGGATTCGGCCGATGCCGCAAAGCGCGTGCCCAGCTGCACGCCGGCTGCGCCCATTTCGACAAGGGCGGCAATCGCTTCGCCCCGGCCGATCCCGCCGGCGGCGAAGATGCTTGCCTCGGGCAGGGCGGGCAGGATTTCCTGGGCAAGGACGGCAAGGCTCACGGGGCCGATGTGGCCGCCCGCTTCGGAACCCTCGATCACCAGCGCATCGACACCCGAGCGCAGCAGCTTGCGCGCCACTGCAAGATTGGGGGCGAAGGCGATGAGCTTTGCGAATTCGCGGATGGCGGCGACGGCCGGGCCGGGCGGCAGGCCGCCGGCCAGCACCACATGGCTCACGCCGGCGGTGCGGCACACCGCGATCAGCTCCATCAGCTGCGGGTGCATGGTGATGAGGTTCACGCCGAAGGGCTTGTCCGTCAGCGCGGCGGTGGCCGCGATTTCCGCCGCCAGAAGCTCGGGCGGCATGGCCCCGCAGGCGATCACGCCGAAACCGCCGGCATTCGAGATGGCCGAGACGAGATGCCGTTCCGACACCCAGCTCATCGCGCCGGCAAGGATGGCATGGCGTGTGCCGAGGAAGGCGCGCCCCTTCGTCGTCAGCGCATCGAGCCGGGGCGTGGCGCCTTCGGCCATGCTCATGCGGCGGCGTCCAGGCCATAGGCCGTGTGCAGGACGCGCACGGCAAGTTCCAGATATTCCTCGGCGATCAGCACCGAGACCTTGATCTCGGAGGTGGTGATGGCAAGGATGTTGATGCCACGCTCGGCAAGCGAACGGAACATGGTGGCGGCAACGCCGGCATGGCTGCGCATGCCAACTCCGACGACCGAGATCTTGGCGACCTCGTCGTTGATGTCCAGCCGTTCATAGCCGATGGCGCCGAGATTGGCTTCGAGCACCGCCTTGGCCCGCGCCAGTTCGGTGCGCGGCACGGTGAAGGTCACATCGGTCGTCCGGCCGTCCGCGGCGATGTTCTGGACGATCATGTCGACGTTGATGTTGGCATCGGCCAGCGGGCCGAAGATGGTGGCAACGACGCCCGGACGGTCCGGCACGGAAATCAACGTCACCTTGGCTTCGTTGCGGTCATAGGCAACGCCTGCGATCAGTTCCTGTTCCACGACTTCATCCTCATCGACAACAAGGGTGCCGGGCTCGTCCGAGAAGCTGGACAGCACCTGCACGCGAACCTTTTCCTTCATCGCCAGCTCGACGGAGCGGGTCTGGAGCACCTTGGCGCCGACGCTCGCGAGTTCCAGCATTTCCTCATAGGTGATCTTCGAGAGCTTGCGCGCCCTCGGCACGATTCGCGGATCGGTGGTGAAGACGCCCTTGACATCGGTATAGATGTCGCAGCGGTCGGCCTTCAGCGCCGCCGCCACCGCCACGGCCGAGGTGTCAGAGCCGCCGCGGCCCAGAGTGGTGACGCGACCGTCGTCCGTCAGCCCCTGGAAGCCGGGAATGACGGCAACTTCGCCCGCAGCCAGCGCCGCCCGCAGCGCATCGGTGCCGACATCATGGATGCGGGCCTTGGAATGGCTGCCGGAGGTGTGGACGGGCAGCTGCCAGCCGAGCCAGGAGCGCGCCTTCACGCCCATGGACTGGAGCACGATGGCAAGAAGGCCCGATGTCACCTGCTCGCCCGAAGCGACGACGACATCATATTCGGCCGGATCGGCCAGCGGCGAGGCTTCCTTGCAGAAGCCGACGAGCCTGTCCGTTTCCCCGGCCATGGCGGACACCACGACCGCCACCTGGTTGCCGGCCTCCGCCTCGCGTTTCACGCGGGCCGCCACGCCGCGGATCCGTTCGATCCCGGCCATGGAGGTTCCGCCGAATTTCATCACGATGAGAGACATGGCTGTACCGGAGCTGCTGCTTGCGCAGGGTTGATGTTGCGTGCCCCTTAAGGGCCGGCGGCAGGATTGACAACGCCGCGCCCCCCATACCCCTGAGAAGCAACAGATCGAAGCAACGGATCGAAGAAAGAGATCTGAGCGGATAAGGCATCGGCCGGTCGCCACGCTTTACAGGCGCGCCCTGTCTTTGTTATGCGGCGTGCATCATGTCAGCCTTGGCCGCCATCCGCCTGCTACGACTTACGCGCCCTTAGGCGCGCATGGGCTGGCTGTGGCTTGCCTGCATCGCGCCTGAGGGTCACTGCCCGGACGGGCACTTCGCAAAGAAAAAGCCGGTGGCGTTGACGCGACGCCCCATGTTGCGACTGGCAATCCATGACTGAACAAGGGAAGAGGCACAGATGGCCGACCGTATCCTGATTTTCGACACCACGCTGCGCGATGGCGAGCAGTCCCCGGGCTGCTCCATGAACCTCGAGGAAAAGCTGCGCGTCGCCGCCCAGCTCGAAGCGCTTGGCGTCGATATCATCGAAGCCGGCTTCGCCATTGCCTCGGAAGGCGATTTCGAGGCCGTGCAGGCCGTCGCCCGCCAGTGCGAGCGCGCTGTCGTGGCAAGTCTTGCCCGCGCTGCCCGCGCCGACATCGAGCGTGCCGCCCAGGCCGTGAAGCCGGCGGTTCGCCCGCGCATCCACACCTTCATCGCGACTTCGCCGCTGCACATGAAGGTGAAGCTGAACAAGTCGCCCGAAGAGGTGCTCGAATCGATTCGCGAATCGGTGACGCTGGCCCGCAACCTGGTCGATGATGTGGAATGGTCGGCCGAGGACGCCACCCGTTCCGACCCGGACTTCCTGGCCCGCGCCATCGAGACGGCGATCAACGCCGGCGCGCGCACCATCAACCTGCCGGACACCGTCGGCTATGGCACGCCCGAAACCTATGGCGCCATGTTCCGCGACATGCTGAACCGCGTGCCCAATGCCGACAAGGCGATCTTTTCCACCCATTGCCACAATGACCTGGGCCTTGCCGTCGCCAACACGCTGGCGGCCGTGATGGCGGGCGCCCGGCAGGTGGAATCGACCATCAACGGAATCGGCGAGCGTGCCGGCAATGCCGCTGTCGAGGAACTGGCCATGGCGCTGAAGGTGCGGCACGACGTGCTGCCCTATCGCACCGGCATCGTCTCGACCGAGATCACCCGCGCCAGCCGCCTCATCTCGGCGGTGACGGGCATGCATGTGCAGCCGAACAAGGCGATCGTGGGCGCCAATGCCTTCGCCCATGAAAGCGGCATTCACCAGGATGGCATGCTGAAGGACAGCTCCACCTACGAGATCATGACCCCGGAATCCGTGGGGCAGGGCCAGTCGAGCCTCGTGCTGGGCAAGCATTCCGGCCGCGCGGCCTTCCGCGACAAGCTGAAGAGCATGGGCTATGACCTGTCCGACAATGAATTCCTCGACGCCTTCAAGCGCTTCAAGGATCTGGCCGACGCCAAGAAGCAGGTGTTCGACGAGGACATCGTGGCGCTGGTGGATGACGAAGTGCTGCGCGGGCATGACCGCATCCAGGTGCTCGAAGTGGAAGTCTATTGCGGCTCCAACGGCCCGCAGCGCGCGATCCTGACGCTCAGCATCGACGGCGAGGAAGTGACGGCCGCCACAAAGGGCAATGGCCCGGTGGATGCGCTGTTCAACGCCGTGCGCAAGCTGGTCGAGCATGATGACGCCATCCTCCAGCTCTATGAGGTTTCGGCGGTGACGGCCGGAACCGATGCGCAGGCCGAGGTTTCGGTCGTCTTGTCGGAGCATGGTCGTACGGTGCGCGGTGTCGGCACCCACAATGACACGCTCGTCGCCTCTGCGCGCGCCTATGTGAACGCGCTCAACAAGCTGATGGTGAAGCGCGGGCGTTCGGCACTCGCCGCGGCCTGATTCCGCTGAAGATTCGCCTGAAGCTTTGCCGGTGGAGGGGCTACGGGCTTCTGGCCCTGCGCCCCTCCACCAGTCCTTCGTCCTGACCGGTCCTGCGCCTCAGCCGGCCGCTGCCGTGCAGGCAATGTCCGGCGTGGTGCCGATGGTCAGGTTCAGGCTGTTGTCCTTGCCCTCCACGAGCACGCCGTCGCCGCGATAGCGGTAGGCCTCGCCCGCCGGCTCGGCCTGAAGCTCCTGCGAGCCGCCGTTGCGCAGCAGCACGGCCACGCCCTGCTCGGGGAAGAAGCGCAGCTCGATTGCACTGCCATCGGCGCAGGTGAAGCGGGTGCGGCTCTGCACCGTGGGTGGCAGGCCGGCGTCGGCCGCGGCCTTTTCCTGCGCTGCCTTCTCTTCTGCGGTCGTCTGGTCGTCCGGAAGGTCGGGTGACGGCATCACCGCGACCGAGGGCGAGATGTCGGGCGGGGGCATGTCCCGCGATTCGCCGGCGCCTTCGCCCTGCTGGCAGGCCGCCAGCGCCAGCATCGATCCCAGAAGCACGATACGCGCCGTCTTTCCACGCATGATCATCCCCATCTTCCCCCTGTGCACGCAACAGGCCGGCGCCATGACCGGCGGGTTCAGAATGCGGGCAGGGGCGGAAAGGGTCAACGTCAGTCAGCGTCGCTCAGGGCCAGTCAGCTTCGCTCAGGGCCAGTCAGCACCCCTCAGCGCCGGTGGAACAGCTTTTCCAGTTCGTCCTTGCCGAGTTTCAGGAAGGTCGGGCGGCCATGGTTGCAGGTGCCGCTGGCGGGCACGGCCTCCATCTGGCGCAGCAGGGCGTTCATTTCCGCGATGCTGAGAGCCCGTCCGGCCCGCACGCTGCCATGGCAGGCGATGGTGGCGGCGACATGGTCGAGCCTGTCCTCCAGCGCGCGCGGCCCCTGGCCGTCGGCCAGTTCATCGGCGAGATCGGTCAGCAGGGCCTTCGTGTCCGGCTTGCCGAGAATGGCCGGCAGGGCGCGCACGAGGATCGCATCCGGCCCGAAACGCTCGATCTCCAGCCCGAGGGCGGCGAGGGCGGCGGCGGCATCCTCCAGCCGGTCGCAGGCCATGGGGTCGAGCGTCACGACTTCGGGAATGAGGAGCGGCTGGCCAGCCGGCGGGCCATCGCCGGCCCGCCCGCGCATTGCCTCCAGCACCAGCCGTTCATGGGCGGCATGCTGGTCCACCAGCACGAGGGCATCGGCGGTTTCGGCGACGATATAGGCGTTTGCCACCTGCCCGCGCGCGACCCCGAGCGGATAACCGGCGCCGGACCCGGTGGCGGCATGGGGCGCGGCCGGGGCATCGGGCATGTCTGCCAGCGGCCTGTCCGGCGCGTGGCCGGCCGGCGCCGACCAGACCGGCAGAAGCTCGGCAAGGCGTGGCGGGGTGTGGACGCCCTCCGCCGGGGGCGGAAAGGGCGGGCCGATACCCTCGGGTGGCGTAGTGCCGGGCGATTCCGGGGCGAAAGGCTGTGCCGGGCGCAGCGCTTCGGCAAGCGCCTGCCCGGCCGAGGCGACCGGGCGGATTCCGGCTGCTTCCAGCGCAAGGCGCACGGCGGAAATCAGGCTGCCGCGGATGCGGGCCGGTTCGCGGAAGCGCACTTCGGTCTTGGCCGGGTGCACGTTCACGTCCACCTCATGGGCGGGCAGGCTCACGAACAGGGCGGCAAGGGCGTGGCGGCCGGATGGCAGCCTGTCGGCATAGGCGCCGCGGAGCGCGCCCACCAGCTGGCGGTCCTTCACCGGCCGGCCATTGACGAACAGATATTGATGCTCTGCCGTGGCGCGGCTTGCCGCCGGCAGGCCCGCCAGCCCGCCAATCACGAGATCGGGCCGTTCGAAATCCACCGGCACCATGTCGGCCCCGTGGGGCAGCAGGGCAATGACGCGCCGGGCAAGCGCCGACACGCCTTCGCCCGGTTCCGCCGGCACGTCGATCAGGCGGCGGCCATCGTGCAGCAGCAGAAAGCCTGTCTGCGGGTGGGCCATGGCGAGCCGGCGCACCACATCCGCCACGGCGGTGATTTCCGTGCGCGGGGATTTCAGGAACTTGGCGCGCGCGGGCACCCGGCCGAAGAGCTGTTCCACGCTGATGCGCGTGCCCGGCGCCATGCCGGCTGGCCCGTCGAACAGCGGTGCGCCCGAATCGAGCGCCAGCCGCCAGCCCGTTTCGGCCCCCGGCGGGCGGCTTTCCAGCGTGAAGCGGGCAACCGATGCGATCGCGGGCAGCGCCTCGCCGCGGAAGCCGAAGCTGTGGATGTCGAGCAGGTCGTCGCCGGGCAGTTTCGACGTGGCGTGGCGCTCGATGGCGAGGCGCATCTCCGCCGGTTCCATGCCCTGGCCGTCGTCGATCACCTGGATCAGCGCGGATGCATCGCCTTCCAGCCGGATCTCGATCCGGCGCGCGCCGGCATCGAGGCTGTTCTCGACCAGCTCCTTCACCACGCTCGCCGGGCGCTCGACCACCTCGCCGGCGGCGATGCGGTCGACCAGGTGGGAGGGAAGGCGGCGGATGGGCATGCCGAAGCGTTTCGCACCGCCGGGGGGGCAGGCGCAAGGCCCCGGCAGGCCGTGCTGTTTCCGCGCCCCGTGGCAGGCGTGCAGACAGGCCCGGAAAGGGCCGAATCCCTTGCGCGCGGAAGGGCGACAGCCTATGCGCGCAACAGTTCGCAACAGTGCACCGAAGCGCCCGGCCCGGACCATCCGCAGCCAGCGCCCAGCCCGGACGCAAAGGCCCCTGTCGCGATGCGGCCATCCGTCCCCCCCCCGGCCATGAACAAGGTGTCGCCCACGTGAACTTCTTCAACCGCATCTTCGGTTTTCTCAGCCAGGACATGGCGATCGACCTCGGCACCGCCAATACGCTGGTCTATGCCCGCGGCCGCGGAATCGTGCTGAACGAACCGTCCGTCGTGGCGATCGAGACGGTGAACGGCCGGCGGCAGGTGAAGGCCGTGGGCAATGACGCCAAGCTGATGATGGGCAAGACCCCCGGCAACGTCGAGGCGATCCGCCCCCTGCGGGATGGCGTGATCGCCGACATCGAGACCGCCGAGGAGATGATCAAATATTTCATCACCAAGGTGCATGGCGCCAGCCGCCTGCCCAGCTGGCCCGAAATCGTGATCTGCGTGCCGTCCGGCTCCACCCCTGTCGAGCGCCGGGCCATCCGCGATGCCGCCTCGAACGCCGGGGCGGCGCAGGTGCACCTGATCCTCGAGCCGATGGCGGCCGCCATCGGCGCCGGCATGCCCGTGACCGAGCCGATCGGCTCCATGGTGGTGGACATCGGCGGCGGCACGACCGAAGTCGCGGTGCTGTCGCTGCGCGGCCTTGCCTATACCACCAGCGTGCGCGTGGGCGGGGACAAGATGGACGAGGCGATCATCAACTATGTCCGCCGCAATCATAATCTGCTGATCGGTGACGCCACGGCCGAGCGGATCAAGAAGCAGATCGGCGCCGCCCTGCCGCCGGCCGATGGCATCGGCGCAGTGCTGGAAATCAAGGGCCGCGACCTCGTGAACGGCGTGCCCAAGGAAATCACCATCAACCAGGGGCAGGTGGCCGACGCGCTGTCGGAGCCGGTTTCGGCCATCATCGAAAGCGTGCGGCTGGCGCTGGAGAATACCCAGCCCGAACTGGCGGCGGACATCGTCGATCAGGGCATCGTGCTGACGGGTGGCGGCGCCCTTCTGGGCGGGCTTGACGAGGCGCTGCGCGAGGCGACGGGCCTGCCGGTGACAGTGGGCGAGGATCCGCTTTCCTGCGTTGCGCTGGGAACTGGCCGGGCGCTCGAAGACCCCATCTACCGGGGCGTGCTGATGAGTGCCTGAGGCTCTGCGGCATTGCGGCGCTTACGGGCGCATCGGTTCCCGCTGCCTGGCTTGTCTGGCCGGTTCCCCGTGCCGGCATCCAGCCCCCGTCCATGATCGCCACCGCCGCGCCATGGCGTTGCGACCGATGAGGAGCTTTCCTTCGTCGACATGAAACGGTCCTCGTCAGCCAGCCTGTCCCGTGGTGTGCGCCGCAGCAGCTTTGCCCGGCGCGACAGCAATCTTGCCCTGCTCGGGGCGCTGCTGTCGGGGATGCTGCTTGCCTTTGCGCTGCTGTTGCTGGTGATCGAGCGGGTGAACCCGGCACTTGGCAGCCGCATGCGTGGCGCGACGCTCGATGCGCTTTCGCCTGTCATCAGTTTCGCGCGCGCGCCTGTCGATGCCGCGCGGGGCATCGGCAAGACCATGGGCGACCATGTGGCGGTGGTCGAGCGCAACCGGGCTCTGGAGGCCCGGCTAGCCGCCGCGACCCGGCGCGCGGCCAAGGCCGATGCGCTTGCCCTCGAAGTGCGCCGGATGGAGCGGCTGATCGCCCTGAGGCGGCCGGAGCGCCGGCTGGTGACGAGCGCCATGGCGTCGGCCATGTCGGCCAGCGCGGGCGCGCGCACCGCCGTCATCAGCACCGGCCTCGATCAGGGCGTGCGCCCGCGCATGCCGGTGATCGCGGCGGACGGCCTGGCCGGCCGGGTGACGGATGTGGGCCGCACATCGGCCCGCGTGATGCTGCTGACAGATGCCAACAGCCGCGTTCCCGTGAAGGTTCTGCGCACCGGCTGGACCGGCCTTGCCACCGGCACCGGCGGCACTTTGCTGGAATTCGCCTTCGACATCGCCTCGGGCACCGACCGGATTCGCGAAGGCGACCGGCTGGTGACGACGGGCGACGGCGGCCTTTTCCCGCCCGGCCTTCCGGTGGCGGTGATCGTGGACGCAGGCAGGAACAGGCCGCTGGCACGGCCGGTCGCCAACCCGACGGGCCTGGGTGTCGTGATGGTGGAAGCCCCCTGGCTGCCCCCGCCCGTGCCGGTGGACGCCGAGCCGGCCCCGTCCGAGCCTGACCTGCCGGTGCCGAAGGCGACGCCTTCTGTGACCCCAACCCCGACCCCCGCCCCGACCCCTGCTGCGGCTCAGGCGCCCGCCGCCGGGCAGGCGAGGCCGCCCGCATGAGCCTGACGACCCCGCGCGAGGCCGCCGCGGGCGAGCGGCTTCGTCGGCTCATGCCGTCCTTCACCGTGTTGCTGGCGATGCTGCTGATGGCCCTGCCGCTGCCGCTGGCCTGGGGCGTGATGCCCAATTTCGCCTGGCTCCTCGTCATCATCTGGGCCAGCCTGCAGCCGCGCCTGATGCCGGCCTGGGTGGCGCTTGTCCTCGGGCTGCTCGCCGATCTTGTTTCCGGCATGCCGCTGGGCGTTCAGGGCTTCCTGTTCACGGCCTCGGTCATTGCCGTCCGGCTGGTCGAGGCGCGGATGGAAGGGCGGAGCCTCGCGCTCGACTGGCTGTTCGCTGCCATTCTCCTGCTGGCGGGCCATGTGATTGGCTGGCAGCTTCTCGGCTTCACCGGCAACCGCGCGCCGCTACTGCCCATGCTGGCGCAGGCCGGTATAACCCTTCTTGCCTATCCGCCCGCCATGGCGCTGGCCGCCCGCGTGCGGCGGCGCATGATCGAGCGGAGCGGCTGGGCGTGACGGCCGACGGTCACAGCCGGCGCCAGTTCGGCAGGCGCGCCTTCTTCCTGGGCGGCATACAGGCGCTGGCGGGCGCCGGGCTGATCGGGCGCATGGCCTATCTCTCCATCGCCGAGGCCGACCGCTATGCCGACGCCGCCGAGGACAACCGGGTCGCCCTGCAGCTGATTCCGCCGCGCCGTGGCTGGATCATCGATGCGTCAGGCGCGGCGCTCGCCACCAACCGCCCGGCCTATTCGGTCGAGATCGTGCCCTCGCTCGCCGGCGATCTGGGCCAGGCGCTCGACCGGGTGGCCGCCTTCGTGCCGCTGGAAGAGGCCGAGCGGGCGCGCATTCTGGAGGAGGCGCGCGACCTGCCGCCATCGGCAGCGTTGTCCATCGCCGACGACATCGGCTGGGAAGCCTATGCGGCCATCAACCTGGAGCTTGCCGACATGCCGGGCCTGCGGCCGTCGAAGAGCTATGTGCGCCATTATCCCGATGGCGCGGCCTTCGGGCATCTGCTCGGCTATGTCGGCCCGCCGACTGCGGAACAATATCGGGAAAAGCGCGACCCGCTCTATCTTCAGCCCGGCTTCCGGCTGGGCAAGGATGGTATCGAGAAGGCGCTCGATTCCAGCCTGCGCGGCCGGCCAGGCGCGCGGCGGGTGGAGGTGAACGCGCGCGGCCGCATCGTGCGCGAGCTGGACACGCGCGACGATGTTCCGGGCGATAGCGTGCGCCTCACCATCGATCGCGGCCTCCAGGCCTTTGCCGCCGAGCGGATCGGCGGGGAGAGCGTCAGCGCTGTCGTGCTCGATTGCCTGACGGGGGACATAAAATGCCTGATCTCCCTTCCGTCCTTCGATCCCAACATCTTTTCCAACCGCATCCCGTCGCGGCTGTGGAAGGCGCTTCAGGCCGATGAGCGCAACCCGCTGCTGAACAAGACGCTGCAGGGCCTCTATGTGCCCGGCTCCACCTTCAAGATGGTGACGGCGCTGGCCGCGCTTTCGGAAGGCGTGCTGCCGGATGAGCGGGTGGGCTGCAACGGCCGCTACACGCTGGGCAGGAACACCTGGCACTGCCACAAGCGCAGCGGCCACGGCATGGTCGACATGCGGTCCGGCATCGCGCAGAGTTGCAATGTCTATTTCTATTCCATGGCGCGGCGCATCGGGGCGCAGGCGGTTGCGGACATGGCGCGCAAACTGGGGCTGGAAGCCAAATTCGATCTGCCCATGCCGGTTCAGCGCCGGGGCATCGTGCCCGACCCCGCCTGGAAGCGCGAACGCTACGACGAGGACTGGCGCGTGGCCGACACGCTCAACATGTCGATCGGCCAGGGCTATCTGGTGACGAACCCGCTGCAGCTGGCGGTGATGACATCCCGCATCGCTACGGGGCGGCTTGTCGAGCCGCGCCTGCTGGCGGGGCCGCCGCCGCCGCCTTTCGCGCCGCTTGGCATTCCGGCGGACTATCTCGATGTCGTGCGGCAGGGCATGGATGATGTGGTGAACGGGGCGGGCGGCACGGCGCGCCGGGCGCGGCTCCCGGTGGAGGGTGTGCGCCTGGCGGGCAAGACGGGCACGGCGCAGGTGCGCCGGATCACGGCGGCGGAACGGCGGCGCGGCGTGCGCAGCAACGCCAGCCTGCCGTGGAAATTCCGCGATCATGCGCTGTTCGTGGCCTTCGCGCCGGTGGAGGCGCCGCGCTATGCGGTCAGCATCATCGTCGAGCATGGCAGTTCCGGTTCGGGGGCGGCTGCCCCCATCGCGCGCGATCTTCTGACCTACCTCTATGACCGGGAAAAGGCCGAGGCGGATCTTGCCCGGCTGCAGGGCGCGCGCGATGCCGAGCGCCGGGCGCGCGAAGCGGAAGCCGCCCGCGCGGCCGCCGCGGCCGAGGCCGCTGCGGCCGCTCCGGCTCCCGCCCCGGCACCAGAGCCAACGCAAGGATCAGGCGCATGATCGGGGCGCTGCTCAACACGCGCTGGCCGCAGCGTCTTGGCGCCCTGCCATGGGGGGTGATCCTGCTGCTGCTGCTGATCGGTGGCTTTTCCGTCACTGTCCTTTATTCGGCGGCCGGCGGCAGCATCACGCCCTGGGCGCTGAACCACGGGGTGCGCTTCACCGCCTTCCTCGGGCTGGCGCTGCTGCTGGCGCAGGTGCCGCTGGGCACATGGCTCAGGCTGGCCTACCCCATATATGCGGCGGTGCTGCTGGCGCTGATCGCGGTGGAAGTGCTGGGGCAGGTGGCCGGCGGGGCGCAGCGCTGGCTCGATCTCGGCATCATCCGGCTGCAGCCGTCGGAGCTGATGAAGCTTGCCATCGTGCTGGCCATCGCGCGTTTCTATCATTTCCTGCCGCGCGGCTATGCCGGGCGCTTTGCCGGCATCTGGCCGCCGCTGGCGCTGATCGGCCTGCCCACGGCCTTCGTGCTGCTGCAGCCCGATCTTGGCACGTCGCTGATGATCGTGGCGGGCGGGGTGACGGCGATGTTCCTTGGCGGCCTGCCGCTGCGCTGGATCCTGGTGCCCGGCGCCACCGGGCTGGCGGCGCTGCCGTTCCTGTATCAGATGCTGCATGATTATCAGAAGCGGCGGGTGATGATCTTCCTCGACCCGGAGGCCGACCCGCTGGGGGCCGGCTATCACATCACCCAGTCGAAGATCGCCATCGGTTCGGGCGGGCTTTCGGGCAAGGGCTTCCTGAACGGTACGCAGAGCCATCTTCAGTATCTGCCCGAACAGCACACGGATTTCGTGTTCGCCACCATGGCCGAGGAATGGGGCCTGATGGGCGGGGCGGGGCTGCTGCTGGCCTATGGGCTGCTGCTGAACTGGGGCCTGCGGCTGGCGATGAAGACGGAGCTGACCTTCGCGCGCATTCTGGCGGCCGGGCTTTCGATGACGATCTTCTTCTATGTGCTGATCAACACGATGATGGTGATGGGGCTGGCGCCGGTGGTGGGCATACCCTTTCCGCTGATGAGCTATGGCGGCAGCGCGATGATGACGGTGATGATCGCCTTCGGAATCCTGATGGGCATTCACCGCCAGCGCGCGGAAAAGCAGATCTGAGGCCGGGGGCGTGCGACAGGCGGGAAGGCAGGCCGGAAGGGCCTATGCGCAGAGGCGGCATGCACGAATCACTGGACAAGCCCGCCCACCCTTGCTAACCGCGCGCCTCCAGTCGCCTCAAGCGGCAGCCGTCACCGGCATGGACGCATAGCTCAGTTGGTAGAGCAGCTGACTCTTAATCAGCGGGTCCTAGGTTCGAGCCCTAGTGCGTCCACCA
>CAYMZC010000059.1:0-13967 GCA_964394815.1 uncultured Sandaracinobacter sp.
CTTTCGGGGGCCTGGCATAAATTGCGCACCGACCCGATCCTGCGGTTTCTGGTGCTGTCCCTGGCGTTCTACGGCATGTCGACCTTTGAAGGGCCGATGATGTCGATCAAGACTGTCAACGCCCTCTCCCACTACACCGACTGGACCATCGGCCACGTCCACTCGGGTGCGCTCGGCTGGGTCGGCATGATCAGCTTCTCCTCGCTCTACTTCCTCGCGCCGCGCCTGTGGGGCCGTGAACGGCTCTATTCGCTGCGCTGGGTGAACTGGCACTTCTGGCTCGCGATGGCGGGGATCACCCTCTACACCGCGTCCATGTGGGTGGCCGGCATCATGCAGGGCCTGATGTGGCGGGAATTCAACGCCGAGGGGTATCTCGTCTATGCGTTCGCCGAAGTCGTGGCGGCCATGCACCCCTATTACATCATCCGCCTGCTGGGGGGCGTGCTGTTCCTCTCCGGTGCGGTGCTGATGTGCGTGAACCTGTGGCTCACGGCGCTCGGCAAGCTGCGCGATGAAGCGCCGCTCGAAGCCGGCGAGCCCCTCAACCCGCATCTCGACAAGCCGCTGGCGCCCGTCGCCCAGCCTGCCGCCGCCGAATAGGAGCGCGAAGACCCATGGCACTGATGAGCCACAGCAAGATCGAGCGCAACGTCACGGTGCTCGGCGTCCTGACCCTGATCACGGTGATGATCGGCGGCCTTGTCCAGATCACACCGCTGTTCTGGCTGGAAAACACCATCGAGAAGGTGGAGGGCATGCGCCCCTACACCCCGCTCGAACTGGCCGGGCGCAACATCTACATCCGCGAGGGCTGCTACACCTGCCATTCGCAGATGGTGCGCCCCTTCCGGGACGAGGCGGAGCGCTTCGGCCACTACAGCCTGGCGGCCGAGAGCATGTATGACCACCCCTTCCAGTGGGGCTCCAAGCGGACAGGGCCCGACCTTGCCCGCGTGGGTGGCCGCTATTCCGATGAATGGCATGTCCAGCACCTGATCGCGCCCACCAAGGTGGTGCCGGAATCGATCATGCCGGCCTATCCCTTCCTGAAGGAAAAGGAGCTGAAGGCAGCCGACATCGCGAAGCATCTGAAGGCCAACCGGACCGTCGGCGTGCCCTACACCGATGCCCAGATCGAGAACGCGCTGGCCGATCTGAAGGCCCAGACTGACCCGAACGGCGACCCGTCGGGCCTCGAGGAGCGCTATGGCAACAAGGTGCAGGTGCGCGACTTCGACGGCGACCCGACCCGCATCACCGAGATGGACGCCCTTGTCGCCTATCTCCAGATGCTGGGCACGCTGGTCGACTTCGACACCTATGTCCCGGCCGAGAACCGTCGTTGAGGCCGGGCGATGGACTATGAAACACTGAGACAGTTCGCGGACAGCTGGGGGCTGCTGTTCATGGTGGTGACCTTTCTGGTGGTGATCGGCTGGGCCTTCCGCCCCGGCTCGCGCTCCCAGCAGGATGACGCCCGCATGATCCCCTTCCGCGACAGCATCGATCAAGGCCCCGAGGGGGCCAGGGAGTCCGACCAATGAGTGATGGACGCAAGGATCCGGGCACGACCGGGCATGAATGGGATGGCATCCAGGAATATAACAACCCGCTGCCGCGCTGGTGGCTGTATATCTTCTATGCCTGCATCATCTTCGCCATCGGCTACAGCATCGCCTATCCGGCATGGCCGGGCATCAGCAGCTACACCAAGGGCACGCTGGGCTGGTCCAGCCGCGCCAAGGTCGAGCAGGAAATGGCCGCACTGGAAGCATCGCGCGCAGCGGTCCTGAAGGACATCGAGCAGATCCCGCTGGCCGAGCTGCCGAACAATCCGCAGCTCTGGAACGCCGCCATCGAAGGCGGGCGCTCGGCCTTCAAGGTCCACTGCGTCCAGTGTCATGGCTCGGGCGCGGCCGGCGGCAATGGCTACCCGAACCTCAACGACGACGACTGGCTGTGGGGCGGCAATCTGGAATCCATCCACTACACCCTGCAACATGGCATCCGCCATCCGGGCGACGATGACACGCGCCAGTCGCTGATGCCGGCCTTCGGGCGGGACGGGCTGCTGAACGCCGGCGAGATCGAATTCGTCGTCGAGCATGTGCGTGCCATTTCCAGCCAGGAGCATAATGCCGCCATGGCGGCACGCGGCTCCACCATCTTCGCCGAGCAGTGCGCAAGCTGCCACGGCCCCGATGGCAAGGGCATGCGCGACTTCGGCTCCCCGAACCTCACCGACGCCATCTGGCTCTATGGCGGCGATCGCGCCTCGCTGCGCCACACCATCCACAATGCGCGCGCCGGCGTGATGCCGGGCTGGAATGACCGACTGAGCGAAGCGACAATCCGCAAGCTCACCGCCTATGTCCACAGCCTGGGCGGCGGGGAGTAACCAGCATGGCCAGCAAGCCGCTCGATCCGGCGCCCGGCGGTCTTCCCGGCGGCTCGCTCTACAAGAAGCGTGTGCCCATCTACCCCAAGAAGGTGACGGGCAGCTTCCGGCGGCTGAAGTGGGCGATCCTCTTCGTCACGCTGGCCATCTACTACATCACGCCATGGCTCCGCTGGGACCGCGGCCCCTACGCGCCGGACCAGGCCGTGCTGGTCGATCTCGCAAACCGGCGCTTCTATTTCGGCCCGATCGAGATCTGGCCCCAGGAATTCTACTATGTGGCCGGCATGCTCATCATGGCGGGCATCGGCCTCTTCCTGGTGACCACCACGGTCGGCCGCGCCTGGTGCGGCTATGCCTGCCCGCAGACGGTCTGGACCGATCTGTTCATGGCGGTCGAGCGCTGGATCGAAGGCGACCGCAACGAACGCATGCGGATCGACAAGGCCCCCATGTCGGCCGGCAAGCTGGTGAAGAAGACGTCCAAGCACGCCAGCTGGCTTCTGATCGCCCTGCTCACGGGTGGGGCCTGGGTCTTCTACTTCGCCGATGCGCCGACGCTCCTGTCCTCCCTTGTCGGTGGCACGGCGCCCTTCGTCGCCTATGCGACGATCGGGGTGCTCACCTTCACGACCTACTCGCTGGCCGGGCTGATGCGCGAGCAGGTCTGCACCTACATGTGCCCCTGGCCGCGCATTCAGTCGGCCATGCTCGACGAACACAGCTTCATCGTGACGTACAAGGACTGGCGTGGCGAACCGCGCGGCAGCGCGAAGCAGAAGCTGGCAGACCCGGAGCATGTCGGCGATTGCGTCGACTGTCTCGCCTGCGTGCACGTCTGCCCGACGGGCATCGACATCCGCAATGGCCCACAGCTCGAATGCATCACCTGCGCGCTGTGCATCGATGCCTGCAACGATACGATGGACAAGCTTGGCCGCCCGCGCGACCTGATCGGCTACACCACGCTTGACCGCAACGTGCAGGAATCGCGCGGCGAAGCGCTGCAGCCGATGTGGAAGACAATCCTGCGGCCGCGCGTGCTTCTCTATTTCGCCATATGGTCGGCAATCGGCCTCGGCATGCTGGCCGTGCTGGCCGGGCGCGAACGGATGGATGTGCTCGCCTCGCAGGAACGCAACCCCGTCTATGTCGTGATGTCGGATGGCGACATCCGCAACAGCTACACGGTGAAGCTGGTGAACAAGGAAGCCCGGCCACGCCAGTTCGACCTCAGCGTCGAGGGCCTCGCCGGCGCCCGCCTCGTCGATCCGGCAAGGCCCGGCGAGCCGGCCGAAACCATGCGCCTGCCCGTCCGCCCCGACGGGGTGGATACCTACCGCCTGCAGGTACGGGTGCCGCCGGCCTCGATCACGGCGGAACAGATGGAAGTGACCTTCCTGGCAACCGCCGCCGATGGCGAAGGCGAAGCGCGCAAGACCGTGCGCTTCACCAGCCCGGCACGCTGAGGAGACTGATGCAATGACCGGGCGTTTCACTGGCAGGCATGCGGCGCTGGTGATCGGCGGAGGCTTCGCCATCGTTCTGGCGGTGAACTTCACCATGGCCACCCTTGCCGCCCGCAGCCACCCCGGCATGGTGGTGAAGAACAGCTACATCGCCAGCCAGCATTTCAACGAGGGGCTGGAAGCCGGGCGGGCGCAAAAGGCCCTGGGCTGGACCGTGACGGCGGACGCGCGCGGCGACGCTTTGATCGTGGACGCCACAAGCAGCCTCGACCAGCCGCTGACCGGCGTGAAGGCGACCGCCGCGCTCAGCCATCCGCTGGGCCGCGGCGAAACACGGGAACTGGTTCTGGCGGAAGTGGCGCCCGGGCGCTATGCCGCGCCCCATGGCATGCAGCCGGGCCAGTGGATCGCTGAAATCCGCCTCACGCGTGGCAGCGAACGCTATTACCTCGAAGAACGCCTGGTGATCGGCGGCTGAACGTGGCGACACTGGCGCCCGGCGGGCTCGACCTCTTCACCAGCGAAACGGACAAGGGCGCACGCCGGCTCGAGCTGCATGTGCCGACAGTCCATTGCGCGGGCTGCATCCGCAAGGTGGAGGGGGCCGTCAGGGCCTTGCCGGGCATCACCCATGCGCGGGTCAACTTCACCACGCGCCGCCTGACGACGGAATGGCAAGACCCGTCGCTTTCGGCGGCCGACATCCTCTCGGCCGTCGAGGGCGCGGGCTTCGAAGCCCGGCCCTTCGCGCCCGCCGATGCCGAGGCGGCCCGCGAGGACCCGGCATCCCGGCGGCTGCTGAAGGCGATGGCGGTTGCGGGCTTTGCCGCCATGAACATCATGCTGCTGTCCGTCTCGGTCTGGTCCGGGGCCGATGGCGCAACACGCGACCTATTCCACCTGATATCGGCCGGAATCGCGCTGCCGACAGTCGCCTATGCCGGCATGCCCTTCTTCAGCTCGGCCTGGGGCGCGCTGCGCCACTGGCGCACCAACATGGATGTGCCGATTTCCATCGGCATCCTGCTGGCGACGGCCCTTTCCGTGCATGAGACCTTCACCAGCGGCCGCCACGCCTATTTCGATGCGGCGGTCATGCTCATCTTCTTCCTGCTGGTGGGCCGCTACCTCGACAGCATCATGCGCGACCGGGCACGCGCCGGCGTCGCGACGCTGCTGAAACAGTCGGCGCGCGGGGCGCTGGTGCGCGCGCCCGACGGCAGCACCGAATACCGCCCCATCGAAGCCGTGGCGCCCGGCATGACCGTGCTGGTCGCCGCCGGCGAGCGCATCCCCGTCGACGGGCTGGTGACAGAGGGGCGCACATCGGTGGACCGGTCGCTCGTGACAGGCGAAAGCCTGCCCGAGCCGGTTGCCGAAGGCGGCTCGGTGCTGGGCGGCACGCTCAACATCGATGCGCCCATCGCCGTGAAGGCAACGGCCGTCGGCGAAGGCAGCTTCCTGGCCGAGGTCGTGCGCCTGATGGAAGCGGCCGAAGGCGGGCGGGCGCTCTACATGCGCATCGCCGACCGCGCGGCCCGCTGGTATGCGCCCGTGGTCCACCTGACCGCCCTGTTCACCGCCATCGGCTGGCTACTGGCGGGCGCCGGGCCACATCAGGCCATCGTGACGGCGGTTGCCGTACTCATCATCACCTGTCCCTGCGCGCTGGGCCTTGCGGTGCCTGCCGTTCAGGTGCGCGCCGCATCGGTGCTGATGAAGCGTGGCATGCTGGTGAAGGACGGAAGCGCGCTGGAGCGGATCGCCGAATGCGACACCATCGTGCTCGACAAGACCGGGACGCTCACCATGGGCCGCCCCGTGCCCGCCGGCGCCCTGCCACTGACGGGCGAGGCGCTGGCACTGGCGGCAGGCCTTGCCGCGAAGAGCCACCACCCGCTGTCGCGCGCGCTGCTGGCCGCTGCCCGCGCGCAGGGCGTCACGCCTGCCACCCTTGCCGATGTGCGCGAAACGCCGGGCATGGGCCTGGAAGGCGACTGGCAGGGCGAACGGCTGCGGCTGGGCCGTGTGGAATGGGTCGAGGATGGCACGGAGACTGCCGGCCCCGCAGCTGATGCGCATCTGCTTCAGCTTGCCTTCCGGCGTGGTCATGCAGCGCCTGTCAGGATCGCCTTCGAAGACCCGCTACGGCCGGATGCGGTTGCCGCAATCGACCGGCTGAAGGCCAGCGGCCATGATGTGCGCATCCTTTCCGGCGATCGGGAAGCCGCCGTGGCGCTCGCCGCGCGCACGCTGGGAATCGAACGCTGGGCCGCCGGCCAGACACCGGCTGGCAAGCTCGCTGCCATCGAGGCACTGAAGGCAGAGGGCCGCCATGTGCTGGTGGTGGGCGACGGGCTGAACGATGCGCCGATGCTTGCCAGCGGCCATGCCTCCATCGCGCCGGCCACCGCCAGCGATGCCGGCCAGACGGCGGCCGACCTCATCTTCATGAACGACAGCCTGCTGGCCGTGCCGCGGGCGATGGATGTGGCGCGCAGCGCCAATGCCCATGTGCGGCAGAATTTCATCGCCGCCATCGGCTACAATATCCTCGCCGTGCCGATCGCCATCGCCGGCTATGCCACCCCGCTCATCGCGGCGGTCGCCATGTCGCTTTCATCCATTGTCGTGGTGGTGAACGCCCTCAGGCTGAAGGCGCCGGAATGACCGGCCTGACCTTCCTGATCCCGATCGCGCTTCTGGCGGGCCTTGCCGGCCTCATCGCCTTTCTGTGGAGCGTACGGAGCGGCCAGTATGAGGACCTCGACGGCGCAGCCCAGCGCATCCTGCTGGATGACGGGCCGGATGACGGGCCGGATGATGAACCGCAGGCCGGCCCGAAAGCCCCCCCGGCCAAGGCGCGCGCTGACGAATCCCCGGCGGAGAAGAAACCATGATCCGCGAAGCCTTGCCGTCCCTGCTGCTGGTGGCGCTGGTGCAGGCAACCCAGCCCGCCATCGCCAACGGCATGGTGCCCCTGTGCACGCAGGCCGGCGTCGTCTGGATCAGCCTGGACGGAAGCGCGGACAGCCCGAATCCCGGCCGGCCGGGTGACGAGGCCGGCAACAGCTGCGCCCATGGCTGGTGCCAGTCCCGCAGGCCGAAGCCCGAAAAGGCCTGACGCCGCCCCCGGCTTGCCGGGCCTGGCTGAAGCGCCAGCCTAGCTGACCAGCCTTCGCGGCGCATCCCCGCCCTTCAGCGCCGCGCCCCGGCCCGAAAGCGAGGGGTTGGTCATGAAATAGCGGTGCAGGTTGAAGCTGGACTTGCCCGGCTTCAGGCGCCGGTACTGGCCGTCGGGCAGCATCTCCCAGCTCTGCTCGTCATCCTTCATGTTGGCGACCATCACCTGGTCGAGCACCTGTGCATGCACAGTCGGGTTCTCGATCGGGACCATCAGTTCCACCCGCCGGTCGAAATTGCGCGGCATCCAGTCAGCCGAGGTGATCCAGACCTTCGCCCGGCGGCTGGGCAGTGCATGGCCATTGCCGAAGACGATGATGCGGCTGTGCTCAAGGAAGCGGCCGATGACCGAGCGGACGCGGATATTGTCGGATAGCCCCGGAACGCCGGGCCGCAGGCAGCAGATGCCGCGGATCACCATGTCGATGCGCACGCCCGCCGCGCTCGCCTCGTAGAGCTTCTCGATGATGAGCGGATCGACGAGACTGTTCATCTTCAGCCAGATGGACGCGGGCTTTCCGGCACGGGCGAAGGCGATCTCGGCCTCGATACCGGCCATCAGCGTGGACCGCATGTTGAGCGGGCTCATCACCAGCTTCTTAAGCCCGTGCGGCTCTACATAGCCGGTGAAGTAGTTGAAAACCTGCGCCGCATCGCGGGCCAGCACCGGGTTGGCGGTGAAGAAGCTGAGGTCGGTGTAGATCCGGGCCGTGACCGGGTGATAATTGCCCGTGCCGAGGTGCAGATAGGTCTTCAGCCCGCCAACCTCGCGGCGGACGACCATCGACATCTTGGCATGAGTCTTCCACTCGATGAAGCCATAGACCACCTGCACGCCCGCGCGCTCCAGCGCCGCGGCCCAGGTGAGGTTCTGTTCCTCGTCGAACCGGGCCTTCAGCTCGACGATGGCGGTAACCGACTTGCCCGCTTCCGCGGCATCAATCAGCGCCCGCACGATGGGGCTGTTCTTGCCTGTTCGGTACAGTGTCTGCTTGATCGCGACGACATCCGGGTCGGCGACGGCCTGGCGCAGGAAGGCCAGGACCACGTCGAAGCTTTCATAGGGGTGGTGGACGATGATGTCCTTTGCCCGGATGGCGGCGAAACAGTCCCCGCCATGTTCGCGGATGCGCTCGGGAAAGCGCGGCGTGAACGGCTCGAACTTCAGGTCGGGCCGGTCCTCGTCCACCAGATTCGCCAGATCGGCGACTCCCAGAATCCCGGTCACCTCGGTCACGTCGCGGTCATCGACATGCAGGGCATGCTTCACCATCAGCTTCAGGCTGTCGGGCGTCGCCGCCTCGATCTTCAGGCGGATCACCTGCCCGCGCCGGCGGCGCTTGATCGCCGTCTGGAAGAAGCGGACGAGATCCTCGGCTTCCTCCTCGATCTCGATGTCGCTGTCCCGGATGATGCGGAAAGCGCCCTGCCCCAGCGCCTCGAAGCCGGGGAAGATCAGCGGGAAGAACCGGGTGAGCACATGCTCGAGAGAGATGTAGCGCGCCGAACTGCCGGGAAGGCGCACGAAACGCGGCAGCATCGGCGGCAGCATCAGCAGCGCCGAAAGCCGCTCGTCATCGGCCAGCCGCCGCATTTCGAACACCAGGCTGAAGCCCTTGTTGGGGATGAAGGGAAAGGGGTGGGCCGGGTCGATCGCCTGCGGGGTGAGCACGGGAAAAATCTGATCGAGGAAATGGGCCTCGAGCCAGCGTGTCTCCTCCTTCGTCAGTTCCGAAGCGTCCAGGATGGCGAAGTCGGCGCTGCGAAGCGCCCGGCGCAACAGGCCGAACACATCCTGCTGCACCATCATCAGCTGGTCGGCGGCAATGGCGATTCCGGCCAGCTGCTGGGCGGGCGTCGCACCATCGGGCGACGGGCGCTCGATCCCTTCATCAACCTGCCCGCGCAGGCCGGCGACACGCACCATCATGAATTCATCGAGGTTGTTGCCCGAAATCGAGAGGAAGCGCAGCCGCTCGAGAAGCGGGTGGGCCGGGTTCATCGCTTCTTCCAGAACGCGCGAATTGAAGGCGAGCCAGGACAGTTCGCGGTTGATGTAACGCTCAGGCCCCAGGACGACGCCGGAATCCACGGCCATGGGTGAAGTGGGACGGGTAAGACTTGCCATGGGCGAAGCTTAGCAGCGGCCATGTTACAGGCAATGGCGCGATGATGACTATGCCGCGCAAGGCTGCGCGGCTGAAGGGCGCGGCCCCTCTGCTTGCTCAGTCGCCGGCCGGCATTTCCTCGTCCTGCCCGCCATCGAAAAGGGCATCCCGGGCCAGCGGAACGCTGAGCGGCCGCTGCTGTTCGAGGGCGGCGCTGTCGAGCATGTTCACCGCGCGGGACAGCCCCTCGAAGCTACGCTCGATGCGGGCGAGAACATAGCGGGCGACATCGGCGGGCACTTCGATCCCCCGGTCGCGGAACTGCTTGTGGAACACCGCCGCCAGAAGCGCGTCATCCGGGGGGCGGATGACCACCTGCGGTGTCGCGGCCAGCCGGCTTTTCAGATCGGAAAGATGCAGGTTCCAGTCCGGCGGGACGGAGCGCGCCGTCATCAGCAGGGGCCGGCGTTCCTCCATGGCGGCGTTCCAGGCGTGGAACAGTTCCTCCTCGCTGAGCGCCCGGTCGGCATCGTCCCACAGGCGGGCATTGGCGCGGCGGGCGAAGATGGCGGCCAGATGGCTCTTGCCGCTGCCCGTCGGGCCGATGAGCAGTGCAGCCGGGATCGGCCAGGTGGCCCAGCTGTCGAGGAACTGCACCGCGTCGCGGTTGGCCCCGGAGACATAGAAATCCTTCTGGCCCTGCGCCGCCTTCCAGCGCAGCGGCAAAACCATCTGCCGTTCGACGGGCTTCTTTGCCGCCTTCCTGCCGCGCGCCGCCGGAACATCGGCCGGCAGCGGATCCGTGTCCGTCGCCTTCGGGTTGACTGCGTCGCTCATGCGCCGCCGCCGGGCAGAAGCGACCGGGGGCGGCCGGCTTGCGGGGCCGGGCTTTCCTCGATCATGTCCTCACCCGGTAGACCGCCCGGTTGATCGCCCAGTCCGGGCAGGGCGGCTTCGGGCAGGGCCGGCGCAAGCGGCGCTTCCCCGGCGACGCGGCGGCGCAGCAGGTTTCCGTCAAGCCGCAAGCCGCGTGCGTCGAGCGCCAGGCGCAGTGCCGCCGTATCGAGGCTGGTGCTGATGTCCAGCATCGATTCCCCACCCAGCGCAAGGCTTTGTACCCGGACAGCGGAAACACCCGGCGTGCCGGCAATGCTGCGCTGGAAGAACTGAAGCGCCTGGTCATCGGGCGTTGCGACACGCACCCTGAGGACAAGCGGCGCGGCCACGTCCGTGCCGCCGATCAGGGGGCCGCTGTCTTCAAGGCCGGTCATGTCGCCGTCCAGGTTCACAAGCTCCGGATCGGGCAGAAGCTTTCCGGCGCGCAGTTCGGCCACATAGATGCGGTCGGCCTCGCGCACGGCGCGGTCGGCAAGGGCCGCGATGTCGCCGGAGGGGTGGGAGATACGCACCCGGCCGAGTTCGCGCCCGGTCGGGCCGAAGCGGACGATGAGCAACCCCGTCGCCGGGCCGCCGGCCCAGCTGCGCTCGAGGATCAGCTCGGGGATCATCACATCGGCGACCTGGTAGCGATCGACCAGCGCCTGCCACAGGAACAGGTGCCGGCGTTGCGCGGCCCAGGCGTTCAGCAGGATCGTGTCGCCGGGCGTTGGCTGGATGCGGATATAGTCGATCGGGCTTTCGCCGGCCCGCAGCCGCGCCCAGGCCTGCAGCCAGGGGCTGTCCGGCTCATGCGCCATGCGGGTGGCCGCATCCTGAAACACCGGAAGCAGCAGATAGGGCGGCGAGGTGACGAGATTCGAGAAGCGGCCGAGATAGGATGACGCCCGCCCACGGTCGAAGATGACGGCCAGCCGCGCCACATAGCGCGTCGGCCCGATCTGCTCGCGCTCTATCTCGATGGCGCTCACCATCGAATCGAGGGCGCTGTCGGAAAGCCGTGGCGCGCTTTCGGCGGCAAGGCCAGACATGCGGGACCAGAGCGCCGGCCAGGCCTCGCGCTGGGCCTCGCGCCAGCCGTTGAGCCGCGCCTCGATGGCGGACTTGCCGGCCACGTCCACCTCGATGCCGCCGACGACAAGCCCGCTACCGCCGCCGATTGCAGTGGGCGTTGCGGGATCGGCCGCCTTTTCCCCTGCTGTCGCGGCGGGCGTCGCGCCGGGCCTCGCGTCGGCAGCGCGCATGGCGGACTGGGCCATGAGCGGGGATGCGGCAATCAGCGTGCCCGCAAGTGCCGCCGCAAGAGGCTGGAGGATGCTGCGCATTTCCGAAGGCCTTTGGCGCATGAAGGGTGGGATTCCAAGTGCCGAGCGATTAAGGGCGCAAGCATGAGCACGCCCGACACCCCGGAATCAACCCGCAAACAGCCCGCACGGCCCGCCACCTATGCCGAAGCCGGCGTCTCGATCGAGGCCGGAAACGCGCTGGTCAGAGCCATCGCACCGCTCGTCCGCGCCACGCGCCGGCCCGGCGCCGACGCCGAGATCGGCGGCTTCGGCGGCATCTTCGATCCGAAGGCGGCAGGCTATGCCGACCCGCTGCTGGTCGCCGCGACCGATGGAGTCGGCACCAAGCTGAAGCTCGCCATCGACACCAACCGCCATGGCAGCATCGGCCAGGATCTTGTCGCCATGTGCGTCAACGACCTGATCGTGCAGGGTGCTGAGCCTCTGTTCTTCCTGGACTATTTCGCGACCGGAAAGCTGGAGACCGGCGTTGCCGAGGATGTCGTCGCCGGCATCGCCCGCGCCTGCACCGAAGCTGGCTGCGCCCTGATCGGCGGCGAAACGGCGGAAATGCCGGGCATGTATGCCGAGGGCGACTATGACCTCGCCGGCTTCGCGGTGGGCGCTGTCGAGCGTGACAGGCTGCTGACCGGCGACCGCGTGGCCGATGGCAATCTGCTGCTGGGCCTCGCCTCCTCGGGCGCCCATTCCAACGGCTATTCGCTGCTGCGGCGGCTGGCGGAAGGCGCGGACCTGATGGCCCCGGCCCCGTTCGACCCGTCGCGCCCGCTGATCGAGGCGCTGCTGCAGCCGACGCGGCTTTACGTGAAGCCGCTGCTGCCGCTGCTGAAGGCCGGCCGCATCCATGCCCTTGCGCATGTGACGGGCGGCGGCCTGCTGGAAAATGTGCCGCGCGTGCTGCCCGAAGGCTGCCGCGCCGTGATCGATGCGGCAAGCTGGCCGCTGCCGCCACTGTTCCAGTGGCTGCAGGAACGCGGCGCGATGGAGCCGGCAGAGCTTGCCCGCACCTTCAACTGCGGCATCGGCATGGTGCTGGCCGTCGCCCCGCACGAGGCAGAAGCCGTCACGGCTGCCCTTGCCGAAGCCGGGGAAACGGTCTTTGCCATCGGCCACGTGACAGCAGGCCCCAAGGGCTGCGAAGTGCGCGGCGGCGCCGGCCTGTGGGGCCAGGCCGGGGGCTGGACGGCCTCGCATGACGCCTAGGGCACGGACCGCCATCCTCATTTCCGGGCGCGGTTCCAACATGCTGGCGATCGCCCGTGCGGCACAGGATCCCGAATGGCCGGCCGATGTCGTGCTGGTGGCCGCCAACAAGGCGAAGGCGGCCGGGCTGGAGGCTGCGCGCGCCATGGGGATCGAGGCCATCGCCCTGCCCCACCGCGACTATCCCAGCCGCGAAGCCTTCGACATGGCCTTGTCTGCGGCACTGAAGACGCGTAGTATCGAACTGGTGGTGCTGGCGGGCTTCATGCGCATCCTGACCCCGGCCTTCATCCGGGACTGGGAAGGCCGGATCGTCAACATCCACCCATCGCTGCTGCCGAAATATCAGGGGCTGGACACCCATGCCCGCGCCATCGAAGCCGGCGACGCCGAGGCCGGCTGCACGGTGCATCTGGTCACGGAAAAGCTCGACGACGGCCCCATTCTGGCACAGGCCCGCGTTCCCATCCTGCCCGACGACACGCCCGACAGCCTTTCCGGGCGCGTGCTGGCCGAAGAGCACCGCATCTATCCGCCGGCAGTCGCCGCGCTGGCAGCCCGGCTGGTGGCGGCGCGGGCGGCCTGAACCGGCCGCCCTGACCCGGAACTGGCCTGTCAGCTGGTGCGGAAGGCGTTGCTGATCGGATAGCGGCGGTCGCGGCCGAAATTGCGATGGCCGATCTTCACGCCCGGCGGGGCCTGCCGCCGCTTGTATTCCGCCACATAAAGCAGCCGCTCGATGCGCGCGACGGTTTCGCGGTCGAAGCCGCGCGCCGCGATGTCGCCCGCCGACAGCTCCTCTTCCACCAGCCCGTGCAGGATGGCGTCGAGCACCTCATAGGGCGGCAGCGAATCCTCGTCCTTCTGGTTCTCGCGCAGTTCCGCCGTGGGCGGCTTGGTGATCACGCGATCGGGCATCACTGGCCCGTCCGGCCCCAGGCCGAGGCGCGGCCGATGGGCGTTGCGCCAGCGCGACAGGCGGAAGACCGTGGTCTTGTAGGCATCCTTCAGCACATTGTAGCCGCCGGCCATGTCGCCATAGATGGTGGCATAGCCGACCGACATCTCGCTCTTGTTGCCGGTGGTCAGCAGCATGTGGCCGAACTTGTTGGACAGGCCCATCAGCGTCACCATCCTGAGGCGGGACTGGGCATTTTCCTCGGCCAGGTCGCGCGGCCGCCCGGCATAGACGCCGGCCATCATGCCCTCCAGCGCCTCGACAGCCGGCTCGATCGATATGCTGTCGAGGCGAACACCCAGCATCCGCGCGCAGGCCGCGGCATCGTCCAGGCTTTCCTGGCTGGTGAAGCGCGAAGGCAGCATCACGCACCAGACCCTGTCTGCGCCCAGCGCATCGACGGCAACCGCCGCCGAAAGCGCGCTGTCGATCCCGCCCGAC
>CAYMZC010000060.1:0-13924 GCA_964394815.1 uncultured Sandaracinobacter sp.
CCTGCACGAAAACACTGCCAGGCGGCACGGCTTCTTCCCTCGGAAGCCGTGCCGTGCCGTATGGCGGAACCGGGCGTGCGCCAGTCGCCAGGGGCATGGGCATGGTCTATTTTCACACATGGTTCGCGAACAGGGCGGAAGCAGCGCCTTATCAGGGCCAGATCAGCCCGGTGAGGGCCTGCGGGGAGGGTGGCATGAGACTATGGCATGCAACAGTGGCAGCAGCGGCACTGGCATGGGGGCTGTCTGCACAGGCGGCATTTTCGCGAACGGGCGAGGACGGGACTGCCGGCCATGTGCTTCTGGAACCAGTCCGGAACGCAATGCTTCTGGAACCAGTCCGGAACGCAAGTGGCGAACCCCTCGTGCGCAACGAACCCGATGGAACAGGCTGGCCTGTCCTGAAGCCGGCGTCGTCCACACCTGTTGCCGAAGCTGCCCGCAAGATACTGGCCACGGGCCTGTCCGCCCGCATTTCGGCACTCGACCAGGCGGCACGCAAGGCCGCACCAATTAAAGCGCACTGCCCTGCCCTTCCGGAAGCCGTCTTCATCCTGCTGTCCGACGAGGATGGCGGCTATGCGCGCCATGGATTCCATCTGCAGGGCCCAGATGGCCGGACGAGCCGGTGCAACGATCATTTCATCGACCTGACCGCCGATGAGGCCTCCATTGCCAGCGGTGAATTCGAGGAGGTGCTGGCGCATGAATGGGGACATGTGCTGCTTCGCAGGATGTGGGGGCCTGTTCCGCCTGCGCCATCGCGCAAATTCCACAGCACGAGGGCCATCACCGACCCCATGAGCGCCTTTGACGAGGGCCTGGGTATCGCCCTGCAGCCGCTTTCCGCCCGGATGACCGAAACGCCAGGCTATGCGGCGCGAACCCTGGGGATGCGGGCACCGCAACTGGCGGACATGTGGTTCAGCCGGCAGGAGGGCTGGCTGCGCCAGACATTCGTGCCGCAGAACATGTTCGCCTTCGAAAAGCGCGCGCCGGCTGTGGCCGACCCCCATGCGCGCTGGCTGGCCGATGAAGCCGCTTTCGACATCGATCCATGCCGTCTGAAATCAGGCAACCAGATGGTGGCATCCGAAGCCGTGGTCGCGTCCTTCTTGCACAAGCTGCTTGCCGCCGAGGCGGAACCGCTGGAGGCGCGCCACGACAAGCTGTTGCGGACCCTGTCCGCCATGGGCGGCTGGCCGGCGGGGGAAGCCCCCGTCGTCGCGCTTGTGCGCACATGGGGCACAGTGCACCCGGCGGAGCGTGAAGCGGTGACACGCCTTTTCCTGCAGACCACCCATGGCGCAACCGCCTCCGCCAGCACGGCCGCCCTTGCCGCCCGGGCCAGTTGCGCTGGCGCCAGCGGAGACATCGGAGCCTTCATGGCCGCCCGGAAGGACGCGCAGGTCGCGCAGGATGGGCTGCTGGCCGCCATCCTGGAAGGGCGGCAGGGTCTTGGCGATGCGTTGAAACCGGGCATCTGGATCGCCAACGACCGGGTGCGGGTATCGGCAGCGCCATGGCAGAATGCGCGGACCCTGCCTGCCATCACTGATCTCAACAGCGCACGCGAGGCGGAGCTGGAGCTGCTGTTTCAGGGAACCGCCCTCGCCGGACTGGGCGGCGCCTTCATTGCCGAACGCCAGACAGGCGGCGCCTTCCCGGATCTGGCGCAGGCAGCCAGCCGGCTCGGCCTCGCCGCCCCGGCGCGGGAGGCCCTGCTGGGGCTGCAGGGGCAGTGGGAACAGCTGGGACCGGCCCGGCGAAAATAGGCCGGGGAATCCGGCAATTCCGCGAACTGGCCGGTTGACCTGCGCTTGTCGCGATGGGCAGCACGGCCGCTAGGCCGACTGATCGCCTGCATCTCCCCCCGCCGCACGGCCCGCGCGGGCTTCCATCAGCGGACGGGTGCGGTTGGCAAGGGCCACGAGCGACAGCATCACCGGCACTTCCACCAGCACGCCCACCACGGTCGCCAGCGCCGCGCCGGAACCGAGGCCGAACAGCGAAATCGCCACCGCGACGGCCAGTTCGAAGAAGTTGGACGTGCCGATGAGGGCGCAGGGAGCGGCCACCGCATGGGGCACCCGCCATGCCCATGCCACCGCATAGGCCAGCGCGAAGATCAGGTAGGATTGCACGAGGATGGGCGCCGCGATCAGCGCCACCACGAGCGGGCTTTCGATGATGGTGCCCGCCTGAAAACCGAACAGCAGCACCACTGTCAGCAGCAGGCCGAGCATGGACCATGGCCGCACCCTGGCCTTGAAGGCATCGAGCGCCCTGTCCCCGCCGCGCGCCAGCAGACGCCGGCGAACCCATATGCCCGCCAGCAAGGGCAGCAGAACATAAAGGACCGTGGACAGGATCAGCGTTTCCCACGGCACGACGATATCGGTGATGCCCAGCAGCAACCCGACGATGGGCGCAAAGGCAAGCACCATGATGGCATCGTTCACGCCCACCTGCGCCAGCGTGTAGTTGGGGTCGCCACGCACCAGCTGCGACCAGACGAACACCATCGCCGTGCAGGGCGCCGCCCCCAGCAGGATGAGCCCGGCCAGATACTGGTCGGCATCGGCCGGTGGAATGAAATCGGCCAGAAGGTGGCGGAAGAACAGCACGCCCAGAAGCGCCATGGTGAAGGGCTTCACCAGCCAGTTGACGGCAAGAGTGATCACCAGCCCCTTCGGCTGGCGGAAGGCGCGGGCGATGCCGGTGAATTCCACCCCCACCATCATCGGGAACACCATCGCCCAGATGAGAAGGGCGATGGGCAGGTTCACATTGGCAACCTCGAGCGCCGCCATCAGGGAGAAGACCGAAGGGGCCGCCAGCCCCAGCCCGATGCCGGCCAGGATGGCGCCCAGCACCCAGAGGCTGAGGAAGCGTTCGAACAGCGGCAGCCTCGGCCGTGATTCAGTCTGCAAGGTCCGTCTCCTGCGCGGGGGATGCGGGCCTGCCTATTTCAGCGTCTCCCCGCCCGCAAGGCGCCGCCCGGATGCGCCTGCCTATCAACAAGCCCCGTTGTGCCGGGCAGTGGCAGGGGCTTCATTCGGGTGCACAAGGTTTTTCACCCACCCGGAATTTCACCCAGCAAAGGAGCATCGCATGGCCGGAACCGACCTGTTCGCCCCCGTTACCTTCAACGGGCTTTCGCTTCAGAACCGCATCGCCATGTCCCCCCTTACCCGTGCGCGGGCGGACATGGCCGGCCGTGTCGGCCCGCTGCAGGCCACCTATTACGGCCAGCGCGCGTCCGCCGGGCTGATCATCACCGAAGCCACCGCCGTGGTGCCCGAAGGGCGCGGCGGGGCCTTCATTCCGGGCCTGTGGGATGATGCGCAGATCGCCGGCTGGAAACAGGTGACGGATGCCGTCCACGCCCGTGGCGGCCGCATCTTCTGCCAGCTCTGGCACGCAGGCCGCCTCTCGCATTCCTCGCTCGACCTTCAGGGACGCGCCCCCGTCGCGCCCTCGCCCTACAAGCAGGAAGGACAGGTCTTCACCGAAGGCGGAATGGTCGATTTCGAGGAAGCCCGCGCCCTCAGCCTGGAAGAGATCGCCGGGGTCGTCACCGCCTTCGCCGATGCCGCCCGCCGCGCGAAGGACGCCGGCTTCGACGGCGTGGAAGTGCATGGCGCCCACAGCTATCTGCTCGACGCCTTCCTGCGCGACATGACCAACAAGCGCACCGACGCCTATGGCGGCTCCATCGAAAACCGCGCCCGCCTGCTGCTGGAAGTGATGGAAGCGGTGGTGAAGGTCTGGGGGCCGGAACGCACGGCTGTCCGCCTTTCCCCCATCGGCCATGCCTATGGCGCATGGGATTCCAACCCCGAGCCGCTGTTCACCCATGTGGTCGAAAAGCTGAACGACATGAAGATCGGCTGGCTCGACATGGTGGAAGGCGACACCGGCATCACGCGCGAAATCGAGCCTAGCTTCGACCTGCAGAAGCTGCGGCGCCTGTTCAAGGGCGTGCTGATCGCCAACAACCTCTACACCCGCGCGATGGCGATCGAGGCTGTCGAAGCCGGCCGGGCCGACATGATCGCCTTCGGGCGGCCCTTCATCGGCAACCCCGATCTGGTGGAGCGGCTGAAGGCCGACGCGCCGCTCGTGGATGCGGACCTGCGCGCCTATTATGGCGGCGGCGAGCGCGGCTACACCGATTTCCCCGCAATGGACGCCGCCTGAGGGAAAAGATGAATGCCGGGGGCCCGCGCCCCCGGCACATCTGTCAATTGTGCATGCACCCGCACTGCGGCAGACAGCCGCAAACCCCGTCCGGGGCAAGGGGGAGGATGCACCATGAGCCAGACACCGAAAGCGCGCGAGATCAGCGTCGATTTCTCGAAGCCGGCGGGCGAGCCCTGCCTGCTGGAGCCGGATTCGTTGCACTGGCGCATCTATCGCAACCCCATCGCGCTGGGCATCGGCGGGGTGGCCGCAGTGCTGCTGGAATTCGCCGACGCGCGTATCCGCTCGGGCGTGTGGGATCATTCCATCTACAAGGTCGATCCCATCGGCCGCTCGAAGCGCACCGGCGCGGTCGCGCAGGTCGGGGTCTATGCGCCGCGCTCGGTGGCGCGGCAGGTGATCGGCGGCGTCAACCGCATGCACGCGAAGGTGAACGGCGAAACGCCGAAGGGCGAAGCCTATCGCGCGCTGGAACCGGAACTTCTGAACTGGGTGAGCGCTACCGCCGCCTATGGCTTTCTGAAGGCCTATCACAACTTCGTCACGCCCCTGAGCGCCGCCGATCAGCTGCGCTTCTGGAACGATGGCGAGAAGATCGGCAGCCTCTATGGCGTGACCGAAAGCCCGAAATCGGAAGCGGATTTCCTCGACATGATGAACCGGCTGCTTCCCCGCTTCGAGCCGCACCCCATCGTTATCGAATTCCTCGACATCATCCAGTCGGGCACGGCGGCGCCCAGCGTGCCGCGCTTCCTGCACCGGGCGCTGGCGCGCGCCGCCGTTTCGCTGCTTCCGCCCATCGTGCGGGAAAAGCTGGAACTGGGCGCGCAATATGACCTCTCCACCTTCGACCGGCTGGCGCTGAAGATGATGGCGCGCGCCGCCGACCGGCGGAAAGACCCGCAATCGCCCCCGGCCATCGCCGCCGGGCGCCTGGGCCTGCCCTGGGATTTCGCCTGGAGGAAGCCCGCCGCCCAGCAGCGGCTTCTGGCGGGGCAGCAGAACCGACAGGCTGACAGCGCCACCGCACAGGCGGCATGAAGGCTCGGAACCGACATCGGGGAAGAGGGGCCAGATGACGAACCCGGCAGTGAATCTCGACACGTTTGACGACTATGTCCGCCACTGGGCAGCCGACCGGCCGGCGCGCGTCGCGCTCGACCATGAGGACCGGGTGACAACCTATGCCGGGCTGGAGGAAAGGACCGCGCGCCTTCTTGGCCTTCTGCATGCCCATGGCGTTAAGAAGGGCGACCGCATCGCCTGGTTCGGAAAGAACAGTGACCTCTACTTCACGCTGCTGTTCGGCGCGGCGCGCGAAGGCATCGTGATGACGCCCGTGGGCTGGCGCCTGGCGCCAGCCGAGGCCGTCTGGATCGTGGAAAATTCCGGCGCGAAGATCGTCTTCCTGGGCGAAGGCTTCGAGGGCCTGGCCGCCACCTTCGCCGCCGTGCCGGGGGTGCTGAAGGTCTATACCGATACCGAAGCGCGCGTCGCGATCGACCAGTCCCCGCGGGCGGATTTCGTGCCCGCCGGGCCGGATGACCCTGTGCTCCAGCTTTACACCTCGGGCACCACGGGCAAGCCCAAGGGCGCGATCCTCACCAACGCCAACATGTTCGCGCTGCGCAAGAATGCCGTTGGCCTCGAACAGCCCTACAGCACCTGGGACGAGGACGAGGCCGTGCTCGTCGCCATGCCCTGCGCCCACATCGGCGGCACCGGCCTTGGCGTGATGGCGCTGGGCGTCGGCCTGCCGGGCATCGTCCTGACGGAATTCGAGCCGGGCGCCATCTTCGACAGCGTGGAAAAGAAGGGCGTGACCCGCTTCTTCATGGTGCCGGCAGCGCTCCAGATGCTGCTGAACCACCCGCGCTGCGCCCAGACGGATTTCAGCCGGCTGAAATACATCCTCTATGGCGCGGCGCCGATTCCACTGGAGCTGCTGCGCGAATGCATCGCCATGTTCGGCGCCGGCTTCATCCAGACCTATGGCATGACGGAAACCACCGGCACCATCTGCATGCTGCCGCCCGAAGACCATGACCCGGCCGGCAACCGGCGCATGCGCTCGGCCGGAAAGGCGCTGCCGGGCGTGGAAATCCGGATCTGCGATTCCGAAGGCCGCGAACTGCCCGTGGGCGAGGTGGGCGAAGTGGTCACGCGCTCGTCGAACAACATGGCAGGCTACTGGAGCCTTCCCGAGGCGACGGCCTCCACCCTGTCCGCCGATGGCTGGGTCCGCACCGGCGACGCCGGCTACATGGACGAGGATGGCTATCTCTACATCCACGACCGGGTGAAGGACATGATCATTTCCGGCGGCGAAAACGTCTATCCGGCTGAGGTGGAAAGCGCGATCTATGGCCACCCCGACGTGCTGGAAGTGGCAGTGATCGGCGTTCCCGACGACAAATGGGGCGAAGCGGTGAAGGCCGTGTGCGTGCCGAAGCCCGGCCACAGCATCGACGAAGCCAGCATCATCAGCTGGGCGCGTGACCGCATCGCCGCCTTCAAGTCGCCGAAATCGGTGGACGTGATCGAGGCGCTGCCACGCAACCCTTCCGGCAAGATCCTGCGCCGGGAACTGCGCGCACCCTATTGGGAAGGCCGAGAGCGGCAGGTGAACTGAGCCTCCGCCACGCGGACAGCGGCAGCCTTTTGGCCCCGCGCCCCTTCCGGGGTGCGGGGCCCTTGCCTTCAGGCCCGGCCGGCTTTCCGATTCAGCCTGCTTCAGGCCCTTCCAGTTCCTGCCGCCACTGGCCGGCCGCCTCCAGGGCCTGGGCGGCGTACATGGCCGACGGACCTGCCCCCATATAGACGGCAAGGCCCATCGCCTCCGCCAGTTCGGCATCGGTCGCGCCGGATTTCACCGCCGCCTTGGCATGATAGGTGATGCACGGATCGCAGCGGATGGCGACCGAGATGCCCAGCGCGATCAGCTCCTTCGTCTTCGTGTCGAGTGCCTCGGAGCGGGTGGCCGCCTGCGCCATCTGCCCGAAGGCCTTCATCACATCGGGCTGCGCCTTGCGCAGCGAGGCAACCAGCGGGTTCAGCTTCTCCGCCATTTCGGGCCAGTTCTTCAGCATAGTGCATCTCCCTCAGTCCTGCGATGACCGAAGCTTCGGCCAGACAGAGGATTTCCGCAAGAACCCCGGCCAGGCATGCCAGCCATGCAGGCCGGGCGCCCTGCAAGCCGGTGACTGGCCCCGTCGCGCAGGTCATGCCAGGGGGGGGGCGATGCTTCCCGCCGTCCTTTCGCTTGGCCCGCTGGCCATCCCCACCGGGCGCGCGGCCGCCCTGCTGCTCATCATGCTGTTCCTGTGGAGCGCCGACAGGCTGGCCACGCGCCATGGCAGGCCCGCCTTCACGGGCCTGCTGGCGCTGGGGGCCGGGCTGCTGGCGGCCCGCATCGCCCATGTGGCAGCCATGCCCGATGCCTATGCCGCCGAGCCGCTGACAGCGCTGATGCTATGGCAGGGCGGGCTGAATGCCCCGGCCGGGGCCGCCGCCGCCGCGCTGGTGCTGGGGCTTGGCTTGCGCGGCACGCCCGGCCTTGCGCCGGCCCTGCTGCTGCTGCCTGCCGCCCTTGCGGCACTGTGGGTGCTCATCCTCGAGCCGGCACTGAAGCCGGAGCCGAGGCCGCTGCAACTGCCGCCGGGGCTGGTCGCGCTGGATGGGCAGACCATGGCGCCGGCGGGCAAGCCGATGGTCATCAACCTGTGGGCGACATGGTGCCCGCCCTGCCGCCGCGAGCTGCCGATGCTGGCATCCGAAGCCGAAACAGCCCCGGTGCCGCTGCTGCTGGTCAATCAGGGAGAGCCGGCCGATACCGTGCGCCGGCATCTGAAGGCGGCCGGGCTGGCCGAGGCCGGGCACCTGCTCGATCCCGGGGGTCGGCTGGGGGCGGCCATCGGTCAGAAGGCCTTTCCGACTACGCTGTTCGTCAGCGCCGACGGCATGATCCTTGATGAAGTGGCCGGCGAAATCAGCCGCGCGCGCCTGCGGGAAGGAATGAAGCTGCTGGAGGCCGCACGGCAAACGGATCGCTGAACCTGCCGCTTCCGCTTGCGGGCGCCGGGCGCTGCTGCCATCCTTTGCGCCCGCTTGCCCACCCAGCACCGGAAAGGACAGCCATGATCTCCGTCACCATCAACGGCCGGGCCCGCCAGCTCGATGTCGACCCCGAGATGCCGCTCCTGTGGGTGCTGCGGGATGTGCTGCAGCTGAAGGGCGCGAAATATGCCTGCGGCATCGCCCAGTGCGGCGCCTGCACGGTGCTGGTGGATGGCCAGGCCGTGCGCGCCTGCGTGCTGCCGGTGGAAGCGGTTGCCGGGCAGCAGGTCGTGACGATCGAGGGGCTGGGCAAGGATGGCGACCATCCGCTGCAGAAGGCCTGGATCGACATGCAGGTGCCGCAGTGCGGCTATTGCCAGACCGGCCAGATCATGCAGGCGGCAAGCCTGCTGGCGGAAAACCCGAACCCCACGGACGACGAGATCGACGCCCATATGGCGGGCATACTGTGCCGGTGCGGCACCTACATGCGGATCCGCAAGGCGATCCGCGAAGCAGCGAAAGCCTGAGGAGAGCCGCATGACAGCCATCTCCACCCCCGCCCTCAGCCGCCGACAGCTGCTTGCCGGTTCAGGCGCGCTCGTGATCGCCATGGCCGTTCCCGCGCACAAGGCGCTGGCGGCTGCCGGAATCGCCACGCCCATGCTCACCGCCTATCTGGAAGTGCGGGGCGACGGATCGGTGAAGCTCTGGTCCCCCACAACGGAAATGGGCCAGGGCATCCACACCGGCCACGCCATGCTGATCGCCGAGGAACTGGGCGTGCCTGTCGAGGGCATCAGGATCGAGACAGCCCACCCCGCCCCCGCCTTCCGGCGTGGCGGCAAGGCGCCGATGAGCTCCGGCGGAAGCTGGGGCATGCGCGGCTGGCACGAAACACTGCGCCGAGCCGGCGCTGCCGCGCGCATGATGCTGCTGGCCGAAGCCGCCGAAAGCCGCAGCCTGCCGCTTGCCGAACTCGACATCGCGGATGGCAAGGTCATGCACCGGGACCGTGTGATTGCCCCCATCGGCGCGCTGACCGCAGGCGCCGCCGCACGGCCCCTGCCGGAAGAGCCGGTGCTGCGCCCGCTGTCCGCCCGCACGCTGACAGGCCGCATCGTGCGCCGCCACGACATCCCGGCCAAGGTGCGCGGCGAGCCGGTCTACAGCATGGACCTGTCCCTTCCCGGTGAGGTCTTTGCCTGCGCCCGGCTGTCCCCGGTCTTCGGGGCGGCGCTCGAAGGCTTCGACGAAGCATCCGCCAGGGCGGTCGCGGGTGTCCTCCAGGTGGTGCCGCTGCCCACGGGCGCGGCTGTTGTCGCCACCAGCATGTGGGCAGCGATGAAGGGCGCAAAGGCGCTCGACATCCGCTTCAGGCCCACGGAAAACGCGACGCTGGACAGCGCCGCCATCTCCGCCGGCATGACGGAAGCGCTCGGCTCCGCGACATCGGCCATGGCGCGCGAGGACGGCGATTTCGATTCCGCCCTGAAAGAGGCCGCCAGCACGGTCGAAGCGGATTATGAAGTCCCCTACCTCAGCCACACGCCGATGGAGCCGTGGAACTGCCATGTGCGCTTCAACGCCGATGGCACGCTGGAGGTTTGGGCGCCGACGCAGGCGCAGGACAGGCTGATGGGCGCGATCACCGCGGCTGCCGGGCTGCCAGCGGAAAAGGTGCGCATCCACACGACGCTGCTGGGCGGTGGCTTCGGCCGGCGCCTGCGCGACAATGAGGGCATGCGCGACGCCGTGCTGGTGGCGCGGGCCGTCGGAAAGCCGGTCCATTTCGTCTGGCCGCGCGAGGAGGAAATCGGCCAGGGCTGGTATCGCCCGGCGCAGATGGCGCGGATGAAGGCCACGCTTTCGTCTGACGGGCGGCTGACGGGCCTGTGGGTGCGAACCGCCGGGCCGTCGATGGCGCTCGACATGGCGGCGCCCGCCACCCCCATCCCCGAAGGCGGGCTGGACGGCAGCAGCGTGCAGTCCCTGGCTGACACACGCTACAAGCCCGGCGCCTACAGGCTCGATTATGTGATGAAGCGCTACCCGGTGCCGACAGCGCCCTGGCGCGCCGTCGGTTCCACGCAGAATGGCTATTTCCTGGAATGCTTCCTCGACGAAGTGGCGAAGGCGGCGGGCAAATGCCCCTACCGGCTGCGGCGCGAGCTTCTCGCCCATGATGCGCGCGCCCTCAACGTGCTGGACACGGCGGCAGTGCAGGCCGGCTGGGGCCAGCCGCTGCCCCCGGGCCGCGCGCGCGGCATCGCCTATGTGGAAAGCTATGGCAGCCTGTGCGCCGAAGTGGCCGAAGTGAGCATCGCGGACGGCCGGCCGCTGGTGCATCGCATGGTCGTGGCGCTCGATTGTGGCTCCATCGTCAGCCGCGACGGCGCCATCAGCCAGATCGAGGGCGGTGTCATCCAGGGCCTGTCATCGGCCTTCGGGGAAGCCGTCGAGATCGCGGGCGGCGCTGCCGTCAACCGCAACCTCGATGGCTATGAGCTGTTGCGCATGCCAGACGCGCCACGCTGGATCGAGGCGCACATCATCGAATCCGGCGCGCCCATGGGCGGCGTTGGCGAACCGCCCCTGCCACCAGCAACCCCGGCGGTGGTGAACGCGCTCCATGCGCTGACCGGAAAACCGATCCGCCGCCTGCCGCTTCTGAAGGACGGCCAGCTGGCCTGACCCGCACCTGACATGAACCGGGCCTGACATGAACCGGGCCTGCCACTGTGAAAGCGGCAGGCCCGGAATTGGAATCAGCCATCAGTCGCCGGAAGGCTGGCCATACCAGTCGGGCACGTCGATCCCCATGTCCTGCGCCCGCTTGCGGGCTTCCGTCTGCATTTCGGTGCGCAGGCGGGCACGCTCTTCCTAAGATGTCGCGGCACGGATGCGCTCATGATATTCCAGCCGCTCCCGCTCGGTCAGCATCTGGGACATGCGTTCGGCCTCGCCCGCCGATATGCCGGCGCCCTTGCCGCTTCCTGCCTTGAGCGCACCGACGCCCAGATCCTGCTGCCGCTGGCGGATGGTTTCCTGATGTTCGGCGCGAATGCGGTTGCGCTCCTCGGCCGTCTGGGCGGATTGCATGCGCTGGTGGAACTGCAGCCGTTCGCCATCGCCAAGCATGCGCCAGCCCGACATCTGGCCGTCAATCGCGCTGTTCAGTTTCACCCGGTCCTGGTCCCGAATCTGGGTGCGGGTCTGCGCACGCGTCTGATCCTTCGCACCCGTGCCATCCTTCAGGCGGCTCTGGGTCGGCTGGCGCGCCCGGTACATGTCGCCGGCCCGCTGGCTGCCCATCACCGGCGGGCTGCCCGCCCGGGAACCCATGCCGGCACCTCCTCCACCACCACCATGCTGGGCCACGGCCGGCGTGAGACCGGGCGCCATGGCCACAAGGGCAATGGCAATGATGCGATACATGCCTGTCTGCATAATCCTTCTCCTCCATCCCGCCATGGGCGCGCACATGAAGACCTGCTCGACGCCACGACGAAATGACATTAATGAACATTATGTTTCGATTTCTTGATATGAATCATCAATGTATGTTCATGTCTCATGCATCATGAAATTACTGGATTTTCGCAGGCCGTTTCCTGGCCGCCTTGCAAGGCGGCGGAACCCACGTTGACAGCATGTGGCTGTGGCCATGAAAGGAAGTGGATGAAACGCGCCCTGTTGCCCCTTCTTCTGGCCGTTGCGGCCTGCGCACCCGAAGGTGCGCCAGAAACTGAATCCACCGCCAAAGGCGCTGAAGCGGCGGTCCAGTCCGTCCCGCCCGAAACTGCGGTGGCACAAGCCGCGGGCGAAGTGCCGATTGCCGTCGTTCCGGCTACCATCAGCCTGCCACCCGGCGCCCGCATGGCCGTGACCACGCCCTTTTCCGGCTCCATCGCGCAGATCGAGGTGCAGGAAGGCGATGCCGTGCGGCAGGGCCAGCGCCTTGCCACCATGGTAAGCCGCGAAGCGATGGAACTGGCCGCTGCCCGCGCCCGCGCCGATGCCCGGCTGAAGCTGGCCGAAGCCGAGGCAAGGCGAGTCACGCAACTGGCGGAAGCCGGCATCGTTGCTGGCGCACGCAATGATGCGGCACAGGCAGCCCTTGCCGAAGCGCGGGTCGAGGCAGCACAGACTGCGCAGATGATGGCACGCGGCGGTGCGGCAGCCGACGGCCTCGTCCATCTGAAGGCCCCGATTGCCGGCCGGGTCTCCAGGATCTCGGTCGAAACCGGCGGCCCTGTCGAGGCCCATACGGCGCCCTTCGTGATCGATGCCGTCAACCGCTACAGCCTGGAACTGCAACTGCCTGAACGGCTTGCCGGGATTGCACGGCCCGGCATGGCGGTCGAACTGGCCGGCGGTTTCCGCGGCACGCTGGTATCGGTTTCACCGGGTGTCGATCCCGAAACCCGCTCCGTTCGGGCACGGGCGTCCATCGGCGCCGCGCCCGGGCTTGTTTCGGGGCAGGCGCTCAGCGTCACCCTGATGGGCAACAGCGGCAGCGGGGCTGCAATCGTTCCGTCCGCCGCCCTCACCCGTATCGATGGCCGCGATGCCCTGTTCGTGCAGACAGATAAAGGCTTCGCGCCGCGCACCGTTCGCGTCGGCAGCAGCGCGGCCGGCAGGGCTGTCATCCTCGAAGGCGTGAAGCCGGGCGAAACCGTTGCGATCTCCGGGCTTCCCGAACTGAAGATGCAGGCCGACGGCTGACCATGCTGCGCCAACTCGTCCGCTGGTCGCTGGACAACCGCATCGTCGTCGCCATCCTGTCGCTGCTGGTCGCGGCGGCCGGGCTGTGGTCCTTCATCACGCTTCCCATCGACGCCTTTCCCGACATCGCGCCGACACAGGTGAAGCTGATCCTGAAGGCGCCGGGCATGACGCCCGAAGAAGTGGAGGCCCGGGTCATCACCCCGATCGAGCAGGAAATGCTCGGTATCCCCGACCAGCGCATCCTGAGGTCGGTCGCGAAATATGCCATCGCCGACATCACGATCGATTTCGACGACCGGACGGACATCTACTGGGCGCGCAGCCAGGTGGCGGAACGCTTCGCGGCCGTGCAGGCAGACCTGCCCGATACGGTTGAAGGCGGCCTCGCCCCCATTTCCACCCCCTTGAGCGACATGTTCATGTTCACGATCGAGGGGCCGTTGAGCCTGGCGGAAAAGCGCCGCCTGCTCGACTGGACCATCCGCCCGGCCTTGCGCACGGTGCCGGGCGTCGCCGATGTGAACGCGCTGGGCGGCCGGGTCGAGACCTTCGAGGTGGTGCCCGATCTCGTCGCCATGGCGGCAGCCGGAATCAGCACGCGCAACCTTGCCGATGCCATCGAAGCCGGAAACCGCAACGACGGCGCCGGCCGGCTGGCCGACGGGGAATCCGCCCTGATCGTGCGGGCAGTGGGCGCTGTCACAACGCTTCAGGATCTCGCCGCCATTCCGCTGGCTGCTGCCAATGGCGCAGTCGTGCGCGTGGGCGATGTCGCCGATGTGCGCAGCGGCAGCCTCACGCGCTATGGCGCCGTCACCCGCGACGGCAAGGGCGAGGCGGTGCAGGGCCTTGTCATCGGCCTTCGCGGCGCCAATGCGGCCGATGTCGTCTCGGGCGTGAAGGCCCGCCTTGCCGAACTGGAACAAAGCCT